>DBBD01000138.1 GCA_002292015.1 Firmicutes bacterium UBA993 | reverse complement strand
GTTGTTATAAAAAAATAACATGTAAATCAAGCCTGCTCCTCTTCTTTTCGGGAAAAATAGCAGGCCCGTAAATCACTTACCGTATAAAGCGAACCGGTGACCAGGATTGCATCATCAGTGCCGGCTAACTCAAGTGCCTTTTTTAGCGCTTCCCGATGATCTCGCAGCACATAGTATTCTTGCTGCATATTAAAATTTTCACAAGCAGAAGCAGCAATATCGTGCGGATCGGCTGCCCGCGGCAAAGTAGGGCGGGTAAATACAATCAGGTCTGACTGGGGTAAAATATATTTCAACATTGCTGTTATGTCTTTATCGGCAAGCATGCCGATTACCAGGATCAAGCGCTTATAGTTAAAATAGCGTGGGATGGCTTCCGCCAGATTCTCCATCGCTGCCGGGTTATGAGCGCCGTCCATAATTACCAGCGGTTCCTTTTGAAGAAGTTCGAGACGCCCCGGCCAGGTAGTTTCTGCCAACCCCATTAAAAGAGCTTCTCTGCTTACAACAAATCCTTCTTCCGTTAACAGTTCTGTAGCAGCGATTGCAGTTGCCGCGTTGAGCAGTTGGTATTGACCACGCAAAGTAATGAACAGATCGTGTTGTTCAATTTTGAGCCCGAAATAATCAAAATACTGACCATCTTCCGTAATCTGCTTAATCACGGCAACCGGACGCTGATCTACCGGTTGCCCGCCGGCTTCAAGTGGGGGGAATACCCGGTAATAGGGGCAATTAAGCTCTGCACAGCGCGTTTCAAATACGCTGAGAGCCCGATGATCCTCGGCTGCTGTAATCATCGGTTTTTCGGTTTTAATAATTCCGGCTTTTTCAAAAGCGATCTCTTCAATGGTATTGCCCAGAACATCAGTATGTTCAAGACTGATGTTGGTAATGACACTTAAAAGCGGGGTGACTACATTGGTTGCATCCAGTCGACCGCCAAGACCGACCTCCAGAACAACCAGGTCCACCTCGCTGGCGGCAAAAAAGATAAAAGCGAGCACCGTAACCACTTCAAACTCGGTCGGATGCCCCAACTCCGGATCAGCCTGAAGCTGTTTGACAACAGGCTTGATCTGCTCTACCAGTTTGATCAGTTCGGCATGGTTAATATCAGCGTTATTAACCGCCATACGGTTAGTAAATGAAAGCAGATAGGGCGAAGTGAATAGGCCGACAGAATAGCCGGCAGATCGCAGGATCGATGCAAGCATTGCTGCTGTAGAGCCTTTGCCGTTTGTGCCGGCCACGTGGACAAACCGGATGCCCTGGTGGGGATTACCCAGTTTCTCAAGCATAGACTTAACCCGCTCCAGTCCGGGCTTCATCCCATAACGCCCCAATCCATGAATCCACTCCAAAGCTTCTCTATAAGCCTTTTCCTGCAGCAATTCTTACTTCAACTCCTGGAGCCGCTGCTCAAGCCACGCCACACGTGCGGCCTGTTCTTCACGACGCGCTTCTTCTTTCGCTACAACTTCCGGCGGCGCCTTTTTGATGAAACCTTCACTCATTAACTTACCCTCTGTCTTTTGCTTATCTGCCTGCTGTTGAGCCAACTCTTTTTCAAGGCGCTCGATCTCCCCTTTAACATCAATAACACCCTCAAGCGGTAGAAAAATCTCCAAACCTTCGCTGATGATCGCTGTCAGGGACTGCTGCGGTTTGACTGCAGTAGACTCGATTGTCAACGGCTCGGCAAAGGCCAGCCTGGCCAGATGGTGACCTTCTTCCTGCAGACATCCTGCCGTTTTCCCACTGGCGCGGACTATCACTGCCGCCTTTTTTCCGGGGGGCAATTGAACCTGGCTGCGCAGATTCCGGATCGCCCGGGTCACCTCCTGCACCAGCTGAATCTCCGCTGCTTCCTGTGGGAAAAAGTGCTCCTGTAAGTGCTCAGGCCATGAGGCGACTATAAGGGCTTCTTCCTGGCGATTAGGCAACTGCTGCCATATTTCCTCGGTAATAAATGGCATGAAAGGGTGCAGTAATCGCATTACACCGTCTAAAACATAGGCCAATACAGCGCGGGTTCGGTTAGCATCTTCTGTTGCATCAAGTGTATCCTCCTTCAGGTAAAGAGAATATTTGCTCATTTCAATATACCAGTCACAAAAGTCGCTCCAAACAAATTCATAAATTAGACGGGCTGCTTCACCGAGCTCATATGCTTCGAGCAAACCGGTAGTCTGCCTGATTGTTTCGTTGTAGCGATGCAGGATCCAGCGGTCGGTACGTTTCAACCGGAGGGATGTTTCTTTCGGGTTGTAGGGAGTAAAGCCGGCTGCTTCTTCCTGCTCGCCAAGGTTCATTAGTACAAAACGCGAAGCGTTCCAGATTTTGTTAGCAAAATTTCTGCCTGCTTCAACACTCTCCTGGCGAAAGCGCTGGTCATTGCCGGGAGCCTGGCCGGTGACGAGGGTAAAGCGCAGGGTATCGGCACCGTATTTTTCGATTATCTCAAGTGGATCGATCCCATTGCCCAGCGACTTGCTCATTTTGCGCCCCAGGGGATCGCGGACAAGCCCGGTAATATAGACAGTGTGAAAAGGCACCTTGCCCATAAATTCCAGGCTCATAAACATCATTCGGGCCACCCAGAAAAAAATGATATCGTATGCAGTTACCAAAACGCTGGTCGGGTAAAAATGCATAAGATCGGCAGTTTTTTCCGGCCAACCCAATGTCGAAAAAGGCCAAAGCGCCGAACTAAACCAGGTATCAAGCACATCGGGGTCCTGCTCCAATTTGCCGCCGCAGGCAGAACAGCCGGGCGGCTCTTCAAAATCGACAATCAGCTGACCACAGGCACAATACCAGGCCGGTATCCGGTGCCCCCACCACAGCTGGCGGGAGATACACCAGTCACGAATATTTTCCAGCCAGTTCTGATAAGTGCGGGCAAACCGGGGCGGTACGAACTGAGTGCTGCCGTCTTCAACAGCTGCGAGAGCCGGCTCAGCAAGCGGTTTCATTCTCACAAACCATTGCCTGGATATTAACGGTTCCACCACGGCGCCGCAACGTTGGCAGTGGCCCAGGGAGTGCTCGTGCTCCCTGATCGCCCCGACTAAGCCGAGCGCTTCCAGATCGGCAACCACTTTTTTACGGCATTCATAACGGTCAAGTCCGGCATATGGACCGGCAGCAGCCGTCATCTTCGCATCTTCGTCGATAACAGTAATGATCTCCAGGTTATGGCGCTGACCGATAGCAAAGTCGTTGATGTCATGGCCGGGTGTAACCTTGACCGCGCCACTACCAAAAGCGGGATCCACGTAGTCATCGGCAACAATCGGAATCAGACGGTTAAGAAGAGGCAGAATGACATTCCTGCCTACCAGTTTCCGGTAACGACTGTCTTCGGGATGAACCGCTACCGCCGTATCACCAAGCATTGTTTCGGGACGGGTGGTGGCAACGGTAATCGTTTCGCTGCTGTCTTCCAGAGGATAACAAATATGGGTAAGGGATGAAATTTCTTCTTCATGCTCGACCTCAATGTCCGATAGGGCGGTATGACAGCGCGGACACCAGTTGATCAGGTAATCGCCGCGATAGATTAGCCCTTTACGGTATAGATCAACAAAAACTCTGCGTACCGCCATCGAGTAGCCTTCATCCATGGTAAAACGTTCCCGTGACCAATCGCAGGAAACCCCAAGGCGGTAAAGCTGCTTGGTAATCCGGGCTTGGTAAGTATCCTTCCATTCCCAAACCTTTTCCAGGAAACCATCCCGACCGAGGTCATTTTTATCTACTCCCTCTTCGGCCAGGTGCTTTTCCACAACGTTCTGGGTGGCAATCCCGGCATGATCGCATCCCGGCAGCCAAAGGGTATCCAGACCCTGCATTCTCTTCCAGCGGATTAAAATGTCTTGGATCGTATTATTCAGGGCATGCCCCATATGCAACGAACCGGTAACATTCGGAGGGGGGATTACTATGGTATAGGGGGTGCGTTCTTCATTGCGCGCCGCTATAAAATATTCTTTACCCAGCCAAAACTGGTACCTGGCGCTTTCAACCACCGCCGGAACGTACACAGGGGGCAGCTTTGGTTCGGACATTATATCACCCCGGAACATGGTTAAGGTAGAATAGACCTTCATCATATTATTACTTCCATGCGGCAAAGTCAACGCGCAGCAGCAGCCCTGGCAGTAGCGCTGTATAGCTTACAACCCAGACCCGGGATGCAGATGATAGCGGGGGGCCAGGTTATTCTGATCACACTGAAGATTAATGACAACAGATCAGCGGTTACGGAGCAGCGCAAAAACCTTTTCTTTATATGCTTCTACTCCCGGCTGATCAAAGGGGTTCACGCCAAGCAGATGACCGCTGATGCCACAGGCTTTTTCAAAAAAATAAACCAGCATACCATAGCTGTACGGGTTAATTTCACTGATTGTAATTTTTAAGTTCGGCACCCCTCCATCGTGATGAGCAAGCATTGTCCCCCGGCAGGCTTTCTCATTGATACTGTGCAGGGAAACCCCGGCCAAATAGTCAAGCCCGTCAGCATTGCCTTCCATGGAGCTGACTTTACTTTCCGATCTTGATCGTTGCACCCATAGCGTGGTCATGAAAAAGCTACGCGGTCCTTCCTGGATATACTGCCCGAGGGAATGCAGGTCTGTGGTAAAATTGACCCCGGCAGGAAATAACCCTTTCAGCTCCTTACCCTCGCTTTCCCCGAAAAGCTGCTTCCACCACTCGGTAAACTGTAAAAATGATGGTTCATAAGTTGCCAGCAGTTCCATCGTTTTCCCTTTACGATATAGGGCGTTTCGGATAACGGCGTACAGGTAGGCATCATTATCCTCGAGACTCTCCTTGCTGTAGAGCAGGTAGGCCTTTGTCGCACCATCTATAATTTGCTGCAGATCGACTCCGGCTACCCCCAGCGGTAAAAGGCCCACGGCGGTTAAAACCGAGTAGCGGCCACCGATATGGTCCGGTATGCTGAAGGATGCAAAACCCTGTTTGATAGTCATCTCGCGCAGCGCACCCTGCCGCTGATCGGTGGTAACCACGATTCTTTTCTGCACGTTTGCTTTTCCATAACGTTTTTCAAGCATGGCTAACAGCGCCCTAAAAACCAGGGCCGACTCTAAGGTTGTCCCCGACTTGGAAACCACATTTAAATAAATCTCCTGTTTATGCTCAAGCAGGCGCAGTAAATCATCAAGGTAGGTGGAGCTGATCCCAGCCCCGGCAAAGTAAATTTCCGGCCCTCCTCTTTCTGCCGGCGGAAGCTGATTTAAAAATGCCGGACAGAGCAACTCGATCGCCGAACGCGCCCCAAGGTATGAGCCGCCGATTCCAACCACAACAAAGGCATCGGCATTTTCACGAATCTGCTGCGCTGTCTCCAATAATCGTATAAATTCAGAACGATCATACTGGTCAGGCCAATCAACCCAACCGGTGTAGGCTCTTCCCGGGCCTTCGTGGTTATGCAGACACAAATGCGCCCTTTTTAGCTCTGGCACGAACTGCTGCAGTTCTTCCTCGTTGATCCAGGTTTTAGCCAGCGTGTAATCAAAGATGATCTCTTTTTTCATGGTTTGCTCCCTATCTGCCGCATCTTCGGTTGATGGTCAACTCTATGTTAAAGAAATAATCCATAATTATGCGGAATAAAGCAGTGCAAAGCCAGCCGGTACGGCCGCCGAAAAGATCAGCAGCCCGCTGAGACTTAAAGCTGCGTAAACAAAGATTGTCGTTCCGGTGGAGTATGGAAAAGGTTCCATTTCGCCGGCGATAATAACCTCGCCGGCGATTACGGCTGCGACTGCGACGTGGAAAACTTTATTGTTGAGAGGTTTGGGCAGCTGCCCTGATAAGCTGCTCCGGGCCCTCCTCGTAGAGGCGGTAGCCCAGATCGAAGGCTTTCTGATTGAGCTCACCACTTCCCTTGGGTGCCATTTCGTAAACACTTTCCCTGAATATGTCACGGTTAACCAAGCCGGTTGCGGCATTGATTACCCCAAGCGCCAGCATATTGGCAACCACTTCACGTTTTAATATTTCCTTGGCTATCCTGGTTATCGGCAGAGATTTAATCTGCAGTTCTTCTTTATAAGGGCCGCTGACAAAGGTGGAATCGGTTATAATCACACAACCCGGCTCCACTTTTGACAGGTACTTGTTATAGGAAGCCTGGTTCATGCACAGCAATACCGTAGGCTTAGTTACTTTTGGATATTCGATCGTATCAACATCAATAATTACGCTGGACATACTAGCCCCACCCCGTGCTTCTGGACCGTAAGACTGGGTTTGAACCACATTTTTATTGTCATTAACAGCTGCGGCCGCCAGTACAATCGAAGCCAGGATTAACCCCTGTCCGCCCGCACCGGTAAGTAATATTTCCTGCCTTTTAGCCATCTTACGCCCCCCGAATTAGTCCTGCCCCTTTTTGATCGACTGATGATACTGTGAAGAAAACTCAGGAGCATCGAATGAGAATAACACTCCATTAAGAATTTTACCCTCTAATTCCGCTTCATCCATTTCTTTGGCACGCTCAATTGCTATGCTGCTATCCTTCATCCCTTTCAGCATTTCAACCGCTCCGCCAAGCCTATTTTTCCGGCCATAGGCAATGGGGCAGGTCGATAGCGCCTCAAGCACGGAAAAACCCTTGTGTCTGGCCGCCTGTATGATCATCTTTTCGAGCTGTCTTGGCTGGGCTGCATTACCCCGGGCTCCAAAAGTAGCCCCGGCGCCCCTGGCCAGTTCGAGCAGATTAAAAGCTCTTTCTAAGGTGCCTCCCGGGGCAGTTGTGGCCTTTTTGCCAGTCGGGGTAAGGGGCGAATGCTGTCCGCCGGTCATGCCGTAAATATGGTTGTTAATAACAATCGCATTCAGATCAATGTTTCTTCTGGCAGAATGAATAAAGTGGTTTCCGCCGATAGCACTGCAGTCTCCATCACCCATAATAACAAAAAGGGTCAGCTCAGGTCTGGCCATCTTGAGCCCGGTAGCAAAAGCAAGCGCACGTCCGTGGGTGGTGTGCAGGGTATTAAAGTTCAGATATCCGGCAGCTCTTGAAGAGCAACCGATTCCGGATACAATAACTACCTCGCGTTGATCATAGCCCGCTTTTTCAATAGCCCGGACCAGCGCAGCGGTAACTATACCGTTACCGCATCCCGGACACCAGATATGCGGTAATTTTTTAGTGCGCAAAAAATCCTGGGTCAGCTGCTCTATGGGAGCCACCTCCCGACTAATTCAAACATTTGATCCGGGGTGATCATCTCGCCATCATAGCGGTTCAACGGAATTACTTTAGCCTGGCCGCAGGCGTAGCGATCAACTTCACCCACAAGCTGACCCATATTCATTTCGGGCACAATAATCACATCGACCTGCTTGGCCAGCGCTTCTACTTCCCGGGCTGGGAAAGGCCAGATTGTTTGTAGGCTTAAGAGGCCAACCGGCAGTCGATCCTGCCAAAAAGCCCTTTTAACCACGGAACGGGCTGAACGGACAGTGCAACCGTAAGTGACGATTGCCACCCGCGGCTCCTTATGACCGATGTAATTAGTCAGGACAATTTCGTCACGGTATCGATCAAGCTTAGCATGAAGCCGGTCAAGTGCCCGCTCCACCTGAGGCGGATCGCCGGTTGGAAAACCATACTGATCGTGAAACAACCCGGTAACATGATAGTAATGGCCGAAGCCAAAAGGCACAAGGGGGGTTAAACCCTTCTCATCATACGGTTTCCAGTCCGCAGGAACATGATCGCTTATTTTTTCCACCAACAACTTTCCTGCTTCAGGGATAAAGACCTTCTCCCGCATATGGCCGATCACTTCGTCGAGAAGTATGATAACCGGCTGCCTCAGCTTCTGGCTTAAGTTCACGGCAGCAATGGTCAAATAGTAAGCTTCGTAGACAGAAGCCGGTGAAAAAACAATAATCGGATGATCGCCATGGGTCCCCCAACGGGCTTGCATTACATCACCCTGGGCCGGGGCAGTGGGCACCCCGGTACTGGGCCCCACACGCTGAACATTGACTACTACGCAGGGGATTTCAGCCATGATGGCATAGCCGAGGTTTTCCTGTTTCAGCGAAAAACCAGGCCCGCTGGTGGCTGTTAAGGTACGCATCCCACCGATCGAAGCACCGATAACAGCAGCCATGCTGGCAATTTCGTCTTCCATCTGGATAAAAACCCCGCCATTTTCAGGCAATAACACCGCCATCTGCTCGGCTATTTCTGTAGACGGGGTAATTGGGTACCCGGCGTAAAAACGGACTCCGGCATTTAGTGCTCCTAACGCGCAGGCTTCGTTACCTTGCATTAGTACCGGTTTAGCTTCCGCCATTGGCCGATATCCCCTTCCTGTCCACAACAGGTACAAAATCGGGACAGTAAATCCCGCACACTCCACCGGCAGTATACATATCGCCTAATTTTTCTACTTTTCCGGCAGAATTAATAAAAAGAGCTTCTTCGGGACAGAAAACTACACAAATGCCGCATCCATTACACCATTTTTGGCTGTTCATCCGGGCTATGCTCGATTTTTGGTTTACAGTCCGGGTAAAAATTTCTAATCCCCTCCCCCGATCAATTAAACCACTGATTAAGATTCTAATCAACAGCCGACGAAAAACAACAGGTAAATACCAAGGTTCAAACGATAATTTTACGTAATTTAAAGCTTAATACATTCTCATCAACCTCACCCGATTAATAAACCAAAAGCAAATCAAACCCGGTTATGACAACAGCGGGGCGGCTGCTTCCCACACCACCGCTTGACAACACCTAAGTAAAAGAACATTACTAATTCTTATGCGTTCCGTTGCGTAACCAGCCGCGGTAATGCATCGCCTCGGCAAGTCGCTGAATCGAGTACATGTAGGCTCCGGTGCGCATGTCGAAACCGTTGCATCTTTCACAATAAAAACCATAAACCATCTTGAAGGCATCGATCATCTTCTCTTCCAGCCGGCGGTTTACGGTTTCTAAATCCCAGCGAAAACCGTAGTTGTTCTGAACCCATTCGAAATATGAGACGGTAACCCCGCCGCTGTTGGCCAGAATATCAGGAACAACCAACACGTTCTTACTTTTAAGAATCTGATCAGCCTCCGGGGTCGTGGGGCCATTGGCGCCTTCAATAACAATTTTTGCCTTGACCTGATCAGCATTGGTTCCTGTAATCTGGTTTTCGAGAGCGGCCGGAATCAGGACGTCGCAGTCAATAGCCAAAAGCTCGTCATTGGTGATTTCTTCGCAACCAGGGAACCCTTTGACAAAACCGGTCTCTTCCACATGCTGTAACAGGCTGTAAATATCAACGCCCTCTGAATTATAAATCCCACCGCTGATATCGCTGACAGCCACAATCGGGGAACCCGCTTCGGCAAACAGGATGGCGGCGTTGCTGCCAACGTTGCCAAAGCCCTGAATCGCGATGCGGGCATGCTCAAAGGGGATATTGAAAGCTTTTGCCGCTTCCCTGGTGACAAAAAAGCAGCCACGCCCCGTGGCTTCCTTCCGCCCCACACAACCGCCAACAGCCAGAGGCTTGCCGGTTACCACACCAAAAGATGGTTCCCGCATAATCGTGCTGTATTCGTCGGCTATCCAGGCCATAACCTGGGCATCGGTTGCCACATCCGGAGCAGGAATATCTGTTTCCGGTCCGATAAACGAACCGAGCGCCCGCACATAACCGCGGGTCAATTTTTCTTTTTCCTTCTGGGACAGCGAGTAGGGATCGCAAACCACAGCACCTTTGCCACCGCCGAATGGCACGTCAACGAGGGAACACTTAAGCGTCATCCACATTGAGAGCGCCTTGATACTGTCGGTTGTTACATTATGATGGTAGCGGATTCCACCCTTGTAGGGGCCAAAAACGTTATTGTGCTGCGAACGGTAACCGGTGAAAACCTTAATCTTGCCGTCATCCATCTCAACCGGAACAGCAACTTCGATAAAGCGCATCGGGGTCTGCAGGTGTTCGTACACATCGGCCGACAACTCAGCCAGTTCTACCGACTGCCTAATCAACCCCAAGGTAGCGGTAAGCACATTGTCTTCCTTTTTAACACTTTTAATTTCAACTTCCATTTTCAGATCCTCCTTGTCAGTTCATTGACATTATTAATCCCATTCGGGGGTACGCCATTTTGATCCCAGCCGCGTAACAGGTAGTAGTCGTTGAGCAGCGCGTCAAGCTCTTCCCTGGTGATCAGGTTTTTTTGTTCATTAATCGGCTCTTTCAGCAGGCGCTCCGGTAATGAATCATCTGCCCTTGTAACCCCTTCACGCAAGTTAAACAGCCGGGTTAAGTTCTGAACCCTGGAAGCGATCCCGTGCAAATCGGCCGCGCTGTAGCGTACACCAGTCAGCAAGTAGAGAATTTCAATCAGCTGCTCCCAGTGGACCAGGTCGCGGTAAAAGCGGCAGAAGATCAGGCAGTCAAAAATATTCAGGCGATCCTCAAAGTCGATAAACATCCTGGCCTTTCCTTTAATTTGCGCCGGGTCGATCATCCCGCTTAACTCCGGTTTGTAAAAGGTCGCTCTTAAATGACAGGCCCCGCGGTCGGAAGTAGCATAAGCAAGACCCATCCCCTTTAGAACCCTGGGATCGTACCCGGCTGGTTCAAGCCCCTTAACATGGACAGCAAAATCTTCCATCCCGAGGGCCTTAGCCGCCTCCCTGATCCCCCCGGCAAAGAGTATGCCCTCGCCCGTGCCTTCGACAACCCGCTCTAAAAAATCAGCAATAGAATCAGCATCGCCATAGCGTGGCGCCTGTTCAAGTTTACCCTGTAAACCGGCCTCAATAGCAAAAGCGGCCAGGTTGCCGGCACTGATCGTATCAATCCCCCAGCGGTCGCAGAGATCATTTAGGTAAAGCACTTCTTCCATCACCGGCAAACAGCAAAGGCCGCCGAAAGCATAAATAGTTTCAAATTCCGGCCCTTCGACCGTTAGGCCCCGGTGTCGACCCTTGTCGACCGTGGTCAGCTTGCCGCAGGCAAAAAAACAGCGGTAGCAACCACGAGCTTTAGTAGTCATTTCATTTTGCATGTAGTCGGCGCTGATATTTTCCCAACCGTTAAGAGTACCGGCTGACCAATAGCGGGTGGGAAAACAGCCGGCGTTGTTAGTAACAGCTACCAGGGCCGGCGTACCTTTTTCTTTGTACAGGCGTGCTTCCGGCGAGTCTTTGCTGCATTGGAAAAAGTTGCGGCTCCAGTTGCTTAAACCATCTTCATCAAAGGGGGCAGCCTTTTTACTACCGCTAAAAACTACACCCTTAAGATTTTTTGAACCCATCACAGCTCCCAGGCCGGTTCTTCCGGCGCTGCGCCAGCGATTATTCTTGATGCAGGCAAAAGCAAGCTTATTTTCACCCGCCGGACCAATCACCAGCGCTTGTGACCCTTTAACCCCTACAGCATTAACGATCTCTTCTTCAGCGGCGTACGATTCCTTGCCCCAAATTGAAGTAGCGTCGTAAAAGTTTACACCTTCTTCAGTAATTGATATGTAGCAAGGTTTTTCGGCCGCGCCGCTGATCACGATCGCATCGTAACCGGTTCTTTTCATCACCGGAGGCAGGTGTCCTCCGCTATACGATTCTGAGTAAAACCCGGTGGCCGGCGATTTACTAAAAACCCCAAAGCGTGAGGCGGGCGCCAGGGGGCTGTCTGTTGCCGGCCCGGTAGTAAAGATCAACAGGTTTTCCGCCGAGAGTGGATCCACACCGGGCGGAAGCATTTTTAGAAGCAGATAACTCCCCAGCCCTTTCCCCCCCAGGTATTCTAAAAATATTTCCTCTTCCAGCTGCCTTTCGCTGATGTCGGACTTATTCAGATCGATGAGTAAAAGTTTGCCGAAAGTTGAATACAATTAGCGCCTGCCTCCTTCTTCTGCGGCAATTGCTCCTTCGAGAATATCCAACCCTCTATTAAGCTGGTCAACGGGGATGTTAACCGGCATTAACAGGCGGATAACGTTGCTGAAAATACCGGCAGTAATAATGATTAGCCCATTTTCATGGCAGCGCCTGATAATCGCCTTAGCTCGATCGGAATCAGGATCTTTAGTCCCGCGGTCCTTAACCAGTTCAAGCGCCCGCATTGCGCCTAGTCCCCGATGTTCGCCAATAATCGAATATTTTTCGGCCATCTGATTCAGTCTCTCCGCAGTAATCCGGCCAGTTTTTTCAGCAGCGTCGGCAAGTTTTTCTTTTTCAGCAACTTCGAGAACGGCTAATGCAGCAGCACAGCCAACGGGATTCCCACCGTAGGTTCCGCCAATTTCACCCGGACCGGCTGCATCCATCACCCCTGCTCTGCCGGTTAATGCGCTGATTGGTACTCCACCAGCCAGCGATTTTGCCATAGTGATTAAATCGGGCTCTATACCAAATTGGAAGCTGGCCAATGGGCTGCCGGTGCGATAAAAACCGGTCTGAATCTCATCGGCAATCAGCAGCACATCGTTCTTGCGGCAGATTTCATGCAGTGCCTTAAAATAATCAAGTGGAGGCACGATAAAGCCGCCCTCTCCCTGAATCGGTTCAGCAATTACTGCCGCTACATTATCGGCAGCACATTCAACAGCAAAAAACTGCTCAAGATAACGGGCACACTGCAGGTCGCAGGAAGGGTAGGAAAGACCGAAGCGACATCGGTAACAGTAGGCTGCTGGAATTTTATAAACGTCGGGGGCAAAAGGCCCGAATCCATATTTATAAGGTTTTGCTTTTGAAGTGAGGGTCATGGTCATCAGGGTGCGGCCGTGAAAAGCGCCTTCTAAGGAGACTATTGCCGTTTTCCTGGTGTAGCGGCGGGCTAGTTTGACGGCGTTTTCCACCGCCTCTGCTCCGCTGTTGAAAAAAGCGGTTTTTTTGGCAAAGCTACCCGGGGTAATTCTGTTTAAGCCGGCAGCCAACCGGACATAAGGTTCATACATGGCAACCATAAAACAGGTGTGCACATACTGATCAACCTGTTTTTTTATCGCGTCAACCACTGCCGGATGGTTATGGCCGAAATTGGCAACACCAATTCCGGTTGCAAAATCTAGATACTCATTACCGTCAACATCTTTAATCACCGCTCCTGCAGCCTCCTCCACAAAAGCAGGCAGTACATAGGAAATACCACGGGCAACATGCTCATCGCGCATTTTCAGCAGTTCCTTTGATTTTGGTCCCGGACTGTATGAAGCACCTTTACTAATATTATTGTTCATCCAATCAATCCCCTTTCCTCGGTTAGCGATTTTCTAAATTGCATACATAGCAATAGTGATGCCATTTACAAAAATTGAAAATGGCTTTTCACGTAGGGGCAAAAACCCCGATCTTTAAAGGATATCTGAACCTGACCGAAGATGTGTTGCGTAGTACAAGGGGAAAAAACCAAAAAAACAACGCATTGCTGCATTATTGATGCACTTTTACATTGATCTTGCATAAAAAGTTGTTATTTTTCTGCGGCCAAATTGTGCTTACGCAGTTTGCGAACCACCGTAGATTGATCAATCTGCAACACTTCAGCAATTTCATAGGTTGTCCGGCAACGCTGCAGTGCTTGGCTCAAAAGATCTTTTTCCAGCCTGTCCAGAGCCTCTTTAAGCGATGGCAGATCTGTTCCGACCTTTTGCAGAACACTTTCTTTTTTATCCCCGCCCAGCAGGTAACCGGGCAGATTCAGAGGGGTAATATTGTCAGCCTCGACAACTATTATCATTCTTTCAACCAGATTTTCCAGCTCCCGCACATTACCCGGCCAATGATAATTCTCCAGTATGGTCATCGCTGCTTCGGAAAATGTTTTATCCCTCTGGTAGCGACGGTTCAGCTTTTCTATAAAAGCTCCGGTTAATTTCCGGATATCCTCCCTGCGCTCTCTTAACGGAGGCACCAAGAGCGGAATAACGTCAAGGCGAAAATAGAGATCTTCCCTGAATTTCCCTTCATGAACTAAAGCGGCAATATCCCGATTCGTAGCAGCTATAAACCGCAAGTTGAGCTTGGTCTCCCTGGTGCTGCCGACTCTGCTGATCACCCCATCCTGGATCACGTGCAACAGCTTTACCTGCAGGTTGAGTGGCAGGTCGGTTATTTCGTCAAGAAAAAGGGTGCCCTCATTAGCCAGTTCCAATTTGCCAATCTTGCCCTCCTTCAGCGCCCCGGTAAAAGCGCCGCCGGCATAGCCAAAGAGTTCGCTTTCCAGCAGGTTTTCCGGAATAGCACCGCAGTTAACCACAGTGAAGGGTTTCGCAGATCGGGGGCTGATGCTGTGAATAAAACGGGCAATAATTCCCTTGCCGACCCCCGATTCGCCGGTTAGCAGCACCGTGGAATCTACAACGGCAATCTTCTGCGCCACCTTGATCAGATCGGCCATCACCGGGCTTTCAGCAATAAGATCACCACTACCCAGGTAACCCTGACGCAGTTCTACCAATTCCTGTCGGTATCTGTTTTTCAACAGCTCCGACTCTTCCAGCTTCTGCTTCAAGCTATTCAGTTTAGTAATATCCCTGGTATTGACCACAACCCTGAACACTGAACCGTTGTCATTAAAAGCCGGGGTGCCCGTTGCCAGCAGCTTACGACCATCACGGCGCGACTGAATTACGGTCTGTACCTCCTTCTTATCCAAAACCAGCCTTGTTACTGAAGGATAAAATATTCTTTTCTCTTCCAGTTCGTAAACTGTCTTGCCCAGCACAGCGTCGAGGCTAACTCCGAAGTTTTCTTCAAATTGCCGGTTAGCCCTCAATATTCTTCCTTCCCGGTCAGCAATCAGGATCTCATCAGAGGAACAGGCAATTACTGCATCTAGTTCTTTTTCCAGTTCATAAGCGAAAACCGCAAGCTTAAGCGCCAGCAGCGGTCCGGTTATTACTCCTTCCAGTTTCCCCCGCTTTAATTTTACAGCAAGAACTGGGTGCTGCTGCAGGGCAGCTAAGACCCCGGCCAAATCTGTTTCAGGAAGAATTTCCGGGCAGGGCTCAATCAGTAAATCGCCCGCATTTTCAAGCTCCGGTGGCCGGTCGCTATTGAACAAACATGCCACTGATTGGGCCGTGATTAAACCTTTAAATCTCCTACCCTCAAACACTGCCAGAACCTGGCCCGCTGAATCCAACAGACTCTCAACTGCCTTTGATACCGACGTTTCAACATCAATGCACGCAAACGCCTTCTGCATCAGTTCTCTAGCTTCAGGCATAAAAACCTACTCCCTTAGGGCTAAGTATCCCCTGTAATAAAAAAACAACCTGTTTGTAATATCCCTGTAACATAAGGGTTTTACAATGGGATCAAGTTGACCCCCTCTTTTTATATATCTTTGTCAGGCGCAGCTACATACGAGCTGCGCCTCTTTCCTGTTTAGAGACTATCATGCCACCAGTAGCACCAGCTGCGGGATTAAGCCCTCCTCACCCTGACCCTTTCCCGAAAGAGAGGGGATTTATACAGGGGCAATTTAAAGTTTATAATTATTGTCAACCTCTTTGGCGTGTTCATGGTTGACAATTGTTGTAACCCTTCGTATACTCATTTTATCAGAATCTTAAGGAAGGTGATAGCTTGAGCAACGGCAGCCGGGTTCTGGAAATATTAAGAGCAAATTACGGCAAAACCATCTCCGGCGAGTTAGTCAGCAACTCGCTTGGTATCAGCCGCTCAGCAACATGGAAACAGATTAAATCCTTAAGGGATAAAGGCTACCGGATCAGTGCCCGCTCCCGTTCCGGATATTGCCTGGAAGCAGAACCGGAACTAAGCGACGAAAGGTTTTCGACAGAGGAAAATGTTTTTTTCAAGGATTCAGTGGATTCAACAAATCTGGCCGCTCACCGGCTGGCTGAAGAGGGTGCCCCCGGTTTCACTACTGTCATTGCAGAGCAACAGCTCGCCGGAAGGGGACGCCTGGGACGTAGTTGGTATTCGCCGGCGGGGTGCGGTCTCTGGTTTTCTGTCATTTTCAGGCCAAAAGAGCTAACCCCGGCTGCGGCAGGTCCGATTACCCTCGTGGCTGCCACGGTAATTACCCGGTATCTCTCAACAGAGTACAGCTTACCGGTTCAAATTAAATGGCCAAATGATTTGCAGATCGGGGGCAAAAAAATTGCCGGGATCCTAACCGAGATCAAAAGTGATCTGGATCGCATCGACTACCTGATTATTGGTATCGGTCTGAATGTAAATCAGGAGATTGCCGATTTTCCAATTGAAATCGCTAATCTGGCAACTTCATTGGCTATTGAAGCAGACAAAAAGATCAAGCGGGCGGACCTATTTCTGGGTCTGCGTCAAGCACTGATGAGCGCCTACGGAGTATTTGAAAAAGAAGGCTTCACCCCTTTCCGCCAGGCATGGAAAGCGCACAATATCACCCTCGGCCGACAGGTAAAAATCAGCTGGCCCGGAGGTTTTCTAACCGGGTTGGCACTTGAACTGACTGATGAAGGCAAACTGGTAGTCAAGGATCATGATGCGCGGATCCACCTGGTAAATTACGGGGAGGTGAGTTAAATGAAAAGTTACCGTTCGACTACTGCCCACCTTACTCTTAGCGCTTTTTTCGTCGCCCTGATTGCTGTCTTAGCCCAGATCGCAGTAATACTTCCTTTCAGCCCGGTACCCGTCACCGGGCAGGTGATCGGTGTTCTGCTTACCGGAGCACTGCTACCCAGAAGAGCCGCGCTACTCACCATCATTTCCTACCTGCTGCTCGGGGCTGCCGGAATGCCGGTGTTCTCGATGGCCAGGGGGGGATTTCACATGTTGACCGGACCAAGCGGAGGGTACCTTTTAGGGTTTCTACCGGCAGTACTTATAATGAGCATCCTGCTCAGGAACAAGCCGCAACCTTCGCTCCTGCAGCTGGTTACGGCCATGATTCCAGCACTGGGATTGATCTACCTGGTAGGGGCTTTACAGCTCGGCCTTTTGATGCAATTCAACATCAAGCAGGCCTTTTTAGCAGGAGTAGCGCCCTTCATCCTTTTCGACCTGGCCAAGATTTTAATTTCCGCCCCGCTCAGCAGGCAGGTTAATAAAAGTCTGCGCGCCGGCAAACTTGATCTGTTCCTGAATCGATAATAGTTTAACTCCCTTCCTGGGCCAGCAGCGCGGCACCCAGTGCCCCGGCAATCTGCGGTTCGGAGGGTATGATAATTTTAGTTTTCAGTTTATCAGCAAGGGCTGCTACTACCGCGCTATTGTGGGCCACACCGCCGGTCATCATCACCTGCTCTTCCAGACCGATCCGGCATACCAATCCGGCTGTCCGGTCGGCAATCGACCGGTGCAGTCCGCGGGCGATATCTTCACGAGGCAAACCCTGGGCAATCAGTGATACAACCTCTGATTCGGCAAATACGGTGCACATACTGCTGATGGACACGGCATTCAGGGCCCTGTTACTGAGGGTAGCCAGCTGTTCAATTTCCACCTCTAGCGCCTGGGCCATAACTTCCAAAAACCGCCCGGTTCCGGCTGAACATTTATCGTTCATAGCAAAATCAACTACTCGCCCATGGTTTGCAAGACGAATCACCTTACTGTCCTGCCCCCCGATATCTATCACCGTTCTAACGGCGGGATTCCAATAGTAGGCTCCGCGACCATGGCAGGTAATTTCCGTGACTCGTTTATCCACAAAATCGATGCTGATCCGCCCATAACCGGTGGCTACCACGCAACTCAAATCGGAACTGCTAAGTTCTGCTTTATTCAGCGCTTCTTCCATAGCCATTTCAGCCGCCCGCCTACTGTTGGCCCCGGTTGGTCTGATCACATAGCTTAAGATCTGATCCTGTTCCAAGATCACAACTTCTGCGGTAAGGGAACCTACGTCAATTCCTGCAGTGGGCATCTTTACCTCCTGATTCTTTGGCGATTATTTTAATCAGTTGATTCATCCTAAACTAGCAGTGAACGAATCTCCTGCCACAACTGGTCACGGCCAGCCGCTGTTTGTGTTGAAAAGGGCAGTAATCGATCCTCTTCGAACAGCCCAAGCCCGGTTCGAATTGCCCGCAGCTGTTTTAAGAGGACGCTGCGCGACAACTTGTCGGCTTTTGTTGCGACGGTAATCACCGGTATAGTGTGGGCACGCAACCAGGCAGACATCACCTGGTCGTCGGCAGTTGGATCGTGCCGGCAATCGATCAGGTGAAGGCAACCGCGCAGCGAACCGCGTTTGGCCAGATAATCTTCAATAATGGGAGCCCAGCGATCGCGTTCCTGTTTCGACAGCTTAGCATACCCGTAACCCGGAAGATCAACGAAGCAAAAAGAATCGTTGAGCAGGTAAAAATAAAGTCCTCGGGTTTTACCTGGCGTAGAACTGATCCGAGCCAGATTTCTTCGACCAATCAGGCTGTTCAGCAGAGAAGATTTTCCCACGTTGGATCGCCCGATAAAGGAAATCTCGGGCAAATCCCATGCCGGGAAATCCTTAATACTATAGGCTGCTGCTTTTAACTCCGCTTTGTTGATTTGCACAAATAATCTCCCTGTTACTTACTATCTTCACCCGTTTATAATACAAAGAAGCTGCAGGATATATCGGCTTTTAGACGCAGTAAATCAATGCTGAAGGGCCGAATCCTCTTTTGATTCAGGCAAACCAAGGTGGTTTTCTCTAATCTTCTTCGGCTTATGAACCTCCCCTCTCTTCAAGGGTGGCTCAGACAAAGCAGCAGCCAGAACCTCATCCATATGTTCCACAAACCTAATCTCTACCTTGCGCCGCACATTTTGGGGAATATCGCTCAAATCCCGAAGGTTCTCAGTCGGTAAAAGCATATTGCGAATTCCAGCCCGGTGAGCGGCAAGCATCTTCTCCTTCACCCCACCGATCGGTAAAACTCTGCCCCGCAGGGTAATTTCACCGGTCATTGTTACATCCTTGCGGATTGGCCTCTTGGTTAAGGCTGATGCCAGTGCGGTGGCAATGGCGATTCCGGCTGAAGGGCCGTCTTTCGGGATCGCCCCCTCCGGTACATGAATATGGATGTCAATTTCTTCGTAAAAATTTTCATCGAGTCCCAGCGACTGCGCCCGCGAACGAATGTAACTGATTGCTGCCTTAGCTGATTCCTGCATTACATCGCCGAGCTGGCCGGTCAGAGTCATATTGCCCTTCCCTTTCATCAGGGTGACCTCAATCGAAAGCAGATCACCTCCAGCTTCGGTCCAGGCCAAACCTGTTGCCACACCAATCTCATCTTCTTTTTCAGCTGCCCCATAACGGTAGCGCGGTACGCCTAGGTACTTCTGCAGGATTCGTTTAGTCAGCCGAAGATGTTGTTCACGATCCTTAACTACTTCACGAGCTACTTTCCGACAGATGGCTGAGAGGCTTCTTTCCAGGTTACGCACGCCTGCTTCCCTCGTATATTCCCGGATAATCCGGCGGATTGTTCCTTCGGAAATCTCTAAGTTTTTACTGGTCAGACCGTGCTCTTCGAGTTGCTTCGGAATCAGGTAATGGCGGGCAATTTCGACCTTATCCTCTTCAGTATAACCGGGTATATGGATCAGCTCCATCCGGTCGAGCAAAGGTTGAGGTATATTGTATGATGTATTGCCTGTTGTGATAAACATCACCTGCGACAAATCAAAGGGTACCTCGATATAGTGATCGCTAAAAGCATTATTTTGCTCGGGATCAAGAACCTCCAGCAACGCCGACGATGGATCTCCCCTAAAATCAGTCGACATTTTATCGATCTCATCCATCAAAAAAACCGGGTTTTTTGATTTCGCCTGGCGCATACCCTGAATAATCCGCCCGGGCAAAGCGCCGATATAAGTGCGCCGGTGGCCTCTCACTTCAGCCTCATCCCGTACCCCACCGAGCGAGATACGTACAAATTTACGCTCAAGAGCGCGGGCCACCGATTTGGCCAAAGAGGTTTTACCCACCCCCGGGGGACCAACTAAGCAGAGGATCGGCCCCTTTAACTTATTGGCCAGCTGGCGAACAGCGAGGTACTCGACGATGCGTTCTTTAACTTTCTGCAACCCATAATGGTCTTCGTCTAAAATCTGTTCAGCCATGTCAAGGTCCAGACGATCAGCAGTTTCCGACGACCAGGGCAACTCCAGCAGCCAATCCAGATAGGTGCGGATTACGATCCCCTCTGCTGCGGCAGGGGGCATTTTTTCCAGCCGTTCAACCTCTTTTAGCGCCTTTTCTTCAACCTCTTCCGGTAGTTTCGCCTCAGCAATTTTTTCACGGTATTCTTCGGCTTCAGCCATCCGCTCATCTTTTTCGCCAAGCTCTTTCTGAATCGCCTTCATCTGCTCCCGCAGATAATACTCTTTTTGGGTCTTTTCCATCTGTTTACGTACCCTGAGATTAATCTTACGTTCTATCTCCAAAATTTCCATTTCATGCCCTAAAATAGTGTTCAGGGTCTCAAGCCGCTTTTTCAGATCCAAAGCCTCAAGAATCTCCTGCTTTTGCTGAATCTTCATACTTAAGTGCGAAGCAATTACATCGGCAAAGCGACCAGGTTCTTCAATGTCGGCCACAATCGTTAGCGTTTCCGGCGGCACCTTTCTGCTGATTTTGATATACTGCTCAAAATGGTAAAGCGCGGTGCGCATCAGCGCCTCGACTTCAGCATTTTTGCCGGGAGGATCATCAACCAGCTCCAGTTTGGCTTCCAATATCTGGTCCTCAGAGAAAAGTTCCAGGATTTTAGCCCGATTCAGGCCCTCAACCAGTACCCTGATCGTGCCTCCGGGCAATTTTATCATCTGCTTGATGCGAGCAACTGTTCCTACCTCAAATAGATCCTCCCTGACCGGGTCGTTAGTCTTTGCATCTTTCTGGGTAATTAAGAAAATGCGGCTCTCTTTCATCATTGCCTTCTCCAGGGCAGCAATTGAGCGCTCCCTGCCAACGTCCAAATGTAATACCATATTCGGAAATACCAGAACACCCCTTAAGGGTAGTACCGGTAACCTTTCACTTTTGGCCATAGTAAAACCACCTTTCATAAAAATGAAGCGGGAAGCCACAGTCTAACAATATTCGCTTCCCGCTAATATGATCCTTTTTGAGTATTCCGCTAAGGTTGCCGTTCAGACGTCTTTAGTGATCAGGCTGTTTCCTCTTTCTTTTTGCGTTTGTCACGGGTCGCCAGCATCGGCGTTTCCTTGTTAACAACAGCTTCGCGGGTGATCACACATCGCTCGATATCGTCGCGCGATGGCAGTTCGAACATAACATCAAGCAGGGTCTCTTCCAGGATCGCCCTTAAACCCCGTGCACCGGTATGGCGTTTCATAGCTTCAGCGGCAATAGCCTGCAAACAGTTTTCCTTGAACTCCAGCACAACCCCGTCCAGTTCAAAGATCTTCTGATACTGTTTGACCAGAGCGTTGCGTGGCTCTTTTAGAATCCGCACAAAGGCCTCCTCGTCAAGTTGATCAAGAGTGGCAATAACCGGGATACGGCCTACAAACTCGGGTATCAAACCAAATTTCAAAAGATCCTGCGGCAACACCTGCTTCAAAACTGCACCCAGATTGCCTTCGTCGCGTGAAATCACCTCGGCGCCAAAACCGATTCCTTTGCTGCCGATCCGGCTCTGAATAATTTTTTCCAAACCATCAAAGGCTCCCCCACAGATAAAGAGAATATCTGTCGTATCAATTTGCATAAACTCCTGGTGAGGGTGCTTCCGTCCACCCTGGGGCGGTACGCTGGCAACTGTTCCTTCGAGAATTTTCAGCAGCGCCTGCTGAACCCCTTCTCCGGAAACATCGCGCGTAATTGAAGGGTTATCGGTTTTGCGGGCAATCTTATCGATTTCATCAATGTAGACAATCCCTTTTTCCGCTTTTTCCAGATCGTAATCGGCTGCTTGGATCAACTTCAGCAGGATATTCTCCACGTCTTCGCCAACATAACCGGCTTCGGTAAGCGAGGTCGCATCAGCAATAGCAAAGGGTACGTTAAGAATCCGGGCCAGTGTTTGAGCCAGCAGAGTTTTACCAACGCCGGTAGGCCCAATTAAAACGATATTGCTTTTCTGCAGCTCAACATCGTCAATTTTCTGCCCGGCGTTTACCCGCTTGTAATGGTTATAGACAGCTACCGATAGGCTTTTCTTAGCCTCCACCTGACCGATTACATACTGGTCGAGCACTTCCTTGATATCCTGAGGCTTGGGCAGTTCAAGACGTCCCAGTACCGGCTCGTCACCGATCTCTTCTTCGATGATCTCGTTGCAGAGCTCGATACACTCATCACAGATATAAACCCCGGGACCAGCCACCAGCTTGCGCACCTGTTCCTGGCTTTTGCTGCAAAACGAACACTTCAATTGTCCTTTTTCATCATTAAACTTAAACATCCGGAGCTTTCACCTCGTTTCCGCTATCAAGCCCTGTGAATCAAGATCTCGTCGATTAAACCGTAATTCCTGGCATCTTCGGCCGACATAAAGAAATCCCGATCTGTGTCTCTGGTAATAGTTTCAATCGGCTGTCCTGTATTGCTGGAAAGGATAAAATTCAAACTTTCCCTTATTTTTAGAATTTCCCGGGCATGGATTTCAATATCAACTGCCTGTCCCTGAGCTCCACCGGCCGGCTGGTGCAGCATAATCCTGGAGTTGGGAAGCGAAAACCGCTTGCCTTTATCGCCGGCAGAAAGCAAAACTGCCCCGAAGCTGGCAGCCAAACCAACACAGATTGTTGAAACAGCCGGTTTCACATAGCGCATCGTATCGAATATCGCCATCCCGGCGTAGACCGAACCGCCAGGAGAATTAATGTAGAGATTGATGTCTTTTTTCGGATCCTCCGACTCTAAAAAGAGCATCTGGGCCACAACCAGGTTGGCCACATAATCGTCGATTGCGCTGCCTATAAAGATTATCCTGTCTTTTAGCAGGCGCGAATATATATCGTAGGCTCTTTCGCCTCGGCTTGTCTGTTCCACTACCATCGGGACTAAAACACTCATTTGGCAAACCTCCTTGATAAATTGCTGCTGTCTCATGCCTTTATTATACAATAATCAAATAAAAGCTAAATACTATATCTCAATTATACTACTCTTTGCCTTCCCCTGCTGGGAGGGCATCCGGCACCATGCTATTTTTTTCCAACTCAGCTGCAGGCTTCTCGTTCTGAACAGCTTTATTTTCTTTCGATTCAGGGTCTTTGCCGTTCTCCTTCTTCGCTTTAACAACCTTGATCCTGGCCTCAGAAACGATCAGGTCAATCACCTTGCGAATCCGAATCTCCTCCTGTAATACCTGAATACGCCCCCGTTGCTCCATCATCTCCCTGAATCGATCCGGATCACCATTAAAAGCAGTGGCAAGTTCTTCTATTTTCACCTCGAGTTCGCTATCATCAACAGCGATTCCTTCTTTTTTTGCTATCGCATCAAGCACCAGGTTAGCCTTGGTTCGATTCTTGGCTTTCTCCCGCCTCTCCTCGCGGATCTCATCTTTCCCTTTGCCAGAAAACTCCAAAAACTGATCCAGCCTCATACCCTGGTAAATAAGATAGTTTTCCAGATCACCGATCATCCTGTCAATCTGGCGTTCGACCAAAGTTTCCGGCGGCTCAACCCCGGCCGCTTCGGTAACTTTCTCAATCAGCTTTTCTTCGAGCTTCGCCTTTGATTGTTCCTCAGCATTCTTGAGCAGTTTTTCCTGTAAATCAGTCCTCATCTCTTCTAAGGACTCAAACTCGCTGACCTCTTTAACAAATTCATCGTCCAGCTCCGGCAGCTGCTTCTCTTTAACCTGCTTAATTCTAACCTGAAATGTTGCTTCTTTACCAGCAATATCCTCTTTGCGGTAATTCGGTGGAAAAGTAACCTTAATCTCCCTTTCCTCGTCCTGAGCTGCTCCGATCAGCTGATCTTCAAAACCCGGGATAAAGGAGTGGGATCCGATTTCGAGCGAATAATCTTCGGCTTCTCCACCTTCAAACAGCTCACCGTCAATATAGCCTATAAAATCGATCTGCACCAGGTCCCCTCCCTGTACCAAACCTTCTTCGCGGGGAACAAGCCTGGCATTCTGCTCGCGCAGCATGTAGAAGTGGTGATCGATCTGAAAATCATCGACTACCACTTCCTCCTGCTCAACTTCCAGGCCACGGTATTCACCCAGTTCGACCGGTGGCAGCACTTCAATTATCGCCGTAAAGATCAGCGGCTTGCTTTCTTCAAGCTGAAGCATTTCAAATTCCGGTCTGTTGATCGGATCAAGATCTGCCTCTTCCAGGGCTGTTTCAAAGGCAGAAGGAACTAAAAGTTCCAGGGCTTCCTCGTGTAAAATTTCAGGGCCGAATCGTAATTCAAGAATCCGCCGGGGCACCTTACCTTTACGAAACCCGGGTAGGCTGACTTTTTTTACAACCTGCCGGTAAGCCTTGGCCAGGGCTGTATCAACATCAGAGGCGGCAACTTCTATCTCCAATTTAACCCTGTTTTTCTCCATTTTTTCTACATTTTTCAGCAAATTAATCTCTCCTTAAGCTCCAGGCCGGTCTGCCGACTGTGGACATAAACGATCGCTTCTTAACAACAAAAACGCCATATTACCAGGCGCTGTAAAACAACTATATACTATCACAGAAAAAAAAGGGATACAACCGATCAAAGAAAATGTTCAGTCATAAAACATAACCCGGAAAGGCATAGAAAAATATTTTCTCAACAATTAACAAGGTGACATTATC
>DBBD01000005.1 GCA_002292015.1 Firmicutes bacterium UBA993 | reverse complement strand
CTGAGGTGACATTTTCACATACTATTGACAGAAAAACCCTAAAAAATATTTTACGAAAAGCTCTGTAAAAACACATAAAGTACTACCTTGCTATTTCCTGCCCCTCCTAGGAAAGAAGGCTGGGGTGGGGTGGGGCATCTAATCCGTTGCCGGTTTCCCCGTTTTGCGAATGCATGGAAGTCGCTAAACAATCTATATCAATGGCAAAATGTATAATTATCCAGAGATTAGCGACAGTGCCCTACAAAGTTCTGCTGCCGGAGCCCGCACGTTCCATCATAATTAAATGCCCGAGCGAGCTGCTGCCACCACCAAAACTAATGAGAAAACTTGACTAAAACCGGTCAACTGTATATAATATTTACCGTCAGGGTTGCTGCGCTTCAATCACTTGGTCAGAGACAATGGAGCGGAGGCCGGATTGATCGGAATACGCAGGTTAGATCTGATGCGTTATTGCCGGTACTCTGACGACTCCCAATCTAAACCCTGATTATGAGGTTAGTGTTATTTTGCACACGTTAAGTGATTATTACGGAAAAGGCTGTATAAAATTATCTACACACGGGATGTGCAGGTAACACAGATTGTTAAGTTCAAATGTCGTGGTGCAGATGAATAGCGTGCATGAGAAGGATCTCCGGCGAGGTTCTTTGTCGGAGATCCTTCTCATGCACGATAGAACAATAAGTTTCTCTTACTTTAACTGATTAAGGTCTACCCAAGAACGCTTAAACCGGCAAAGTTTGATACTTTGATACAAAGGGGGGCGTGTGCATAAAACAGAAACGTATTGAAATAATAACAAAGATGGTAGTAGGTTCCTTCGGACAGAAAGAGTCATGATATAATGAAGGCGCTGTTGTCTTATTATGCCTTGTTCTATTGCGTTAAGAAGTCACTGGTTCGAATCGTGAGCATTAAGGCGATAAGGCTTTTGGGCTATGGATCCCAGCGATGTCGCCGTTTTTGTGTTAGACGAAACGTGGTTAAAGCGCGGTCACTATCTAGTACGTAGCTCTCGTCACCGGTGCAGCCAAGCGGGGCGTGATTAATGCATTAGAAGGTGAAGACGCCGACCCGGTGAAGCGGTTTGCCATGGGAGGTATAGAGTACTACAACAAGATGGTCACAAAAGATGATTTACAGGCTATCATACCGCTGAGTGTCACCAGTGGAGGTTTTAGGTTTAAATCCTCCCACCTCACCCTGACCCTCTAGCGGAGGGGGAATTTAAAGTAATGAAAGTAAACCGAAGGCATTCCTGCAAAAACTGAAGTTGAACTAAAAATTAAAGCTACAGAAATAAATATGGGAGGCAAATCAGCGTATGAAAAAAATCCAACTTTTTGTTGACGGCCGGGAGCTTACTGTTCTGGAGGGTAAAACTATTCTGGAGGCAGCCCTGGAAAATGGAATTTACGTTCCCCATTTATGCCATCACCCTGACTTAGAGCCTGCGGGGATATGCAGGGTTTGCGTTGTGGAGGCTAACGGGGCCCTCGTGCCGTCGTGCCGCGCCCCGGTTGCTGATGGAATGGTGGTCAAAACAGACAGCAGTTTAGTGAATCGGGTGCGGCACCTGGCAGTGGAGCTTTTGGCGGTAAATCACCATGAAGATTGCCTGGCCTGCGGGAAAAATTATGACTGTAAACTGCAGGAAGTTGCGCAGTATGTAGGGGTGGACCCTAATCGGCTGAAAAGGTTCAAAGCCCAGGAGATGCAGCCGGTGGATGATTCTCACCCGTTCATCATCAGGGACTATAACAAGTGCATTCTATGCGGCATCTGTGTGCGAACCTGCGATGAAATAGTCTGCGTTGAAGCGATTGATTACTCTTTTCGTGGCTACGCCGAAAAAATCAGCACGCTTGGCGATAAGCCTTTGCAAGACTCCAACTGCACATCCTGCGGAGAGTGCGTGGTCCGTTGCCCGGTAGGAGCTTTACTGCCGCGCAAAGGAGTGAAGCCGGCTTATGAAGTCAAAACAATCTGTACATATTGTGGCTGCGGATGTGGCATATATCTTGGTGTGCGCGACGGCCAAATTGCAGGAGTACGCGGTGACCGGGAGAGCGACGTAAATGAGGGCGAGCTCTGTGTGAAAGGACGCTTTGGCTTTTCGTTCGTTAATCATCCCGACCGCCTGACGGTACCATTGATCAAGCGAAACGGCAAATTTGAAGAAGCTTCCTGGGATGAGGCGCTTGACCTGGTTGCTGCTAAGTTTCTGGAGGTGCAGGCGAAATATGGACCTGATTCGTTGGGTGGATTAAGCTCTGCACGCGCTACCAACGAGGACAATTACCTATTCCAAAAACTATTGCGCTCCACGGGGAGTAATAGCGTTGACTGTTGCGCACGTCTCTGACACGCTCCCACAGTGGTCGGTCTGGCCACTACTTCAGGCAGCGGCGCTATGACGAACCCTATCAGTGATATAGAAAATTGTGGAGCTATTTTTTTGATCGGTTCTAGTCCAACTGAAAACCACCCGATAATCGGTTACCGGATGAAGCGGGCGGTGAAAAATGGAGCGAAACTGATTGTTGCCGATCCACGCCAGATTCCGCTGGCCGAAACGGCAGATGTGCACCTGCAGTTCAAACCGGGGACGGATGTCGCCCTATTAAACGGGATGATGCACGTTATTTTAAGTGAAGGACTGGAAAATAAAGATTTTATTGCCCAGCGAACAAACGGGTTTGAACAACTGAAAGAATTTATCCTGAAAAAGTACGGGCTAGATTACGTTTCTGGGATAACCGGAGTACCGGCAGCGGATATTGCACATGCAGCCCGCCTCTATGCTACGGCTTCCAACTCCGGAATTTTTTACTGTATGGGTATAACACAACATACCTGCGGCACGGAAAACGTTTTGGCCCTGACAAACCTGGCAATGGTCACCGGCAATTTTGGCAAGCCTCATGCCGGAGTCAACCCGCTACGCGGACAGAATAATGTGCAGGGAGCCTGTGATATGGGGTGTCTGCCCCATGTGCTGACCGGCTATCAGCCGTTGCACGGCGATATTGACGCAGATACCTATTGGCGGCGAATGGCGGGTAAAGAAGTAAAAGAAACAGAAGAGCTTATTACTGCTCTTGAGTTTGATTTCTTCGGCAAGACCCCCCAAGCGGTGCCGGCCAACAAAGTCAGCGAACATATCCGGGCCAAGTTTTCTAAGGCCTGGGGGGTAGAGCTGTCTGATGTCCCGGGGCGGACGATCAACGATATGTTTCATCCTCTTCCCCAAAGATGGTGCAAGGCTTTGTACGTTATGGGAGAAAACCCGATGCTCTCTTCTCCTGATTTGCAGCATGTGCGTGCAGCGCTTGAAGCTTTGGACTTTCTGGTTGTGCAGGATATTTTCCTTACAGAAACGGCTGAACTGGCGGACGTTGTCCTTCCGGCGGCCTCTTTTGCCGAGAAAGACGGTACTTTTCTTAATACTGAGCGACGTTGTCAACGAGTCCGCCGCGCTATTGCGCCGGTGGGACAAAGTAAGCCTGACTGGGAGATCATCCAGGCGCTGGCGCAAAAGCTGAACCTTCCCTGGAATCATAATTCTCCAAAAGAGATCTGGGATGAAGTGCGCCAGCTGACGCCGCACTATTTTGGAGGGATGAGCTACGAGCGCTTGCAAGAGAAGGGTTTACAATGGCCTTGTCCAAATGAGGAGCATCCTGGCACTCCCATTATGCACCGCAAGTCCTGGTGCGGTGAAGAAGACAGATTTGCTCGCGGTATCGGCCAGTTTTCCACTGTAGATTACCGTCCCTTTGCCACGGAGAAACCTGACGACGAATATCCATTTATTTTAACAACAGCGCGTAAGCTCTACCACTATCACACCAGAAGCATGACGGCCAGGGTCGAAGGTCTAAATGAGCTGCTAAATGAAGAACGAGTCCAAATTAACCCCAATGATGCCTATAAATTGGGGGTTTCAGCAGAGGATATAGTCAGGATTACCTCGGCTCGTGGGTCAGTTGAGGTGCGTGTAGAGATTACTGACGTGGTGCCCGAAGGTATAGTCAGCATGAGCTTCCATTTTGCAGAGTCGCCGGTCAATTTTCTTGCTAACCCGGCTATATGCAGCATGTCTGTGGCTTCCGAACTGAAGGTTTCCACAGTGAACATCAAAAAAATAGAGAAAAAGGAAGGTGTGGAAAAATGAGAGAACCTGAAGCGCAACCAGTTCAAAAACAAATAGAGGATTACCGTTGGATGGTAGGTCCGGAACCTGTTGCCCAAATGGCGCACCCGGAAAAAGAGATGGCTTTGGTAGATGGGGAAATGGTACCGGTTGAGGAGGCATTAGAAAAGATTATCGAAAAGGTAAATCAGGCCAAAAAACCGGTGATGGTCGTCCCTGGTCGCATGGTTCTTTGGCACTGGGAAGATGCGCCTCCGGGGAGAGCTGAAGCAATCAGGGAATTGGCTGCTGCGATGGGGACGGAAATTCGTCCGATCTATGACATACGTCCTGCCTACCCAATGGCCAGAACAGCTTGTGAAATCAATCCGTACCACGGAGATCTGGTTATTGCCCACGAAAAATATGATGTTGCCGTATTTTATGGGGTTGACTGCCCTTACGCCGATGTAGCATTAAAAATCATTGATCAGGGTACAGAATGCTACAGGATTGCTCTTTGCGGTAAGCTGGGCCATGTGGATGCCAATATAACTTTGCGCGATACCGGCATAGAGCGGCTTAAAAAACTGACGGAGATGTTTTGTATGAAAAAACAGAAAGATTCCTGAGACTTTAAGAAAAGTTTTTTTAAGAGGAGGAACTTTACATTAAGATGTGCATACCTGCTGAGACAACAGAACGCGGTATTGAGGAAGTTTTCTCCAGGTTTACTGGAAAACGCAAAGAATTGATTCCCATCCTACAAGCTGTCCAGGACATGTTCGGTTACCTGCCGGAGGACGCGCTGAAACAGGTGGCCGGATTTATCTCTGTCCCAGAAAGTCGGGTTTACGGCACAGCCACGTTCTATGGCCAATTTTATTTTACCAGACGTGGCCGACACACCGTCAAAGTTTGCTGCGGCACAGCCTGCCATGTAAAAGGGGCGCCACAGCTTCTGGAGGCGCTGGAAAGGGAACTGGGGATTGAAAGCGGCGGCACAACCAGTGATTTTGAGTACAGCTTGGAACGGGTGGCTTGTGTAGGATCTTGCACCTTTGCCCCAGTCATGCTGGTTGATGATACTGTTATCGGTCATATGGAAGTCAGGAGAGTGAAAGAGTGTTTAGCTGCACAAAAGGATGGCAATCATAGCAATCAATTAGGGGAGTGAAAAAAGTTGTTCATTCAGATAAACTCACCGGCCGGTCTTGCCGAAGTTAGAGAAAGTTGCCGGGCGGCTTTTGCCAGACAAAAATCACGTTTTATGGTCTGTGCCGGTACAGGTTGTGTGGCCATGGGTTCCATGCCGATCCTAGCGGAGTTTAAAAGATTGATTGCAGAGCGTGGTCTCGAGGTAGATGTCGATCTCTTATTCGAGGGGCATGAGGCTGAAACGTCCGCAGCCGGCAGCGGCTGTCCAGGTTTTTGTGAAATGGGGCCGCTAGTGCGTTTTGATCCCCAAGGGATTGTTTACACCAAGGTTAAAGTAGCTGACGTGCCTGAAATACTGGAAGCTTCCCTAGACCACGGTACGGTGGTGGAACGCCTGCTCTGTCAAAATCCGGATGGGAGCAAAAGCTTAACAGAACAAGAAATACCTTTTTACAGCGGCCAGCAAAAAATTGTTCTTAAACGATGCGGGGTAATCGATCCGGAGGAGATCAGAGAGTATATTGCTATCGGAGGCTACCAGGCTTTGGCCAAAGTGCTGCAGGAATACACTCCTTCGCAGGTCATTGAGAATGTTACTCGTTCTGGTTTGCGCGGCCGTGGAGGGGCAGGCTTTCCAGCAGGGAAAAAATGGGCAGCTTGCCAAAAAGCTGATGGTATGCCTAAATATGTGATATGTAACGGCGATGAAGGTGACCCGGGCGCGTTTATGGATCGTTCGGTGCTGGAAAGCGATCCTCACGCTGTTATTGAGGGAATGGCGATCGCGGCCTACGCCATCGGTGCTGAAAAGGGTTTTCTCTATGTCCGCGCCGAGTACCCCTTGGCGGTAACCCGTTTGAATAAAGCCCTGGAGCAAGCGCGACAGTGGAATCTGCTGGGCGAGAATATTATGGGGTGCGGTTTCAATTTTGACCTGGAAGTATTTCAGGGAGCCGGCGCTTTTGTTTGCGGGGAATCAACTGCCCTGGTTCGCTCCATCGAAGGTTACCGTGGCTGGCCCAAACCATTCCCGCGGCCGCGTACGACCGAAGTAGGGTTATGGGATAAACCAACTTTACTGAACAATGTAAAAACTTTAGCTATAGTTCCGGAAATAATTACTCACGGTGCCGACTGGTTTTCTTCTACCGGTACTGACAACAGCCCTGGAACAGCAGTATTTGCCCTGGCCGGTAAAATTAGTAACAGCGGCTTGATTGAAGTCCCAATGGGAGTTACATTGCGCGATATTGTCTATAAGGTCGGCGGCGGTGTGCCGAATAATGGAAAGTTTAAGGCCATCCAGACGGGTGGGCCGTCAGGGGGCTGTCTGCCTGAAGAACTTCTCAACCTGAAGGTAGATTTTGATTCGCTACAAAGCGCTGGAGCCATGATGGGCTCAGGTGGCATGATTGTGCTGGACGAAAACTCTTGCATGGTCGATATTTCCAGATTTTTTTTGGAGTTTACAGTACACGAATCATGCGGTCAGTGTATACCCTGTCGTGACGGCATCTACCAGATGCTGCATATTTTAACTACCATTACTTCTGGCAAGGGGCAGCTGGAGGACCTGGCTTTACTGGAGGAAATGGGGCAAACGATTATCGCCAGCTCCATCTGCGGTCTGGGCCAGTCGGCACCGAATCCGGTGCTTACTACGCTGCGCTATTTCAGGCATGAATATGAAGCCCATATTTTAGAAAAAGCTTGTCCGGCTCTTAACTGTAAAGAGTTAATTGCTTACTGGATTGATCCTGAAAAGTGCACCGCTTGTGGGCGATGCCGGAAGGCGTGCCCGGTGGAAGCGATCAAAGGCGAGAAAAAAGTGCCTCACCTGATTGATCAGAACATTTGCAACAAGTGTGGTATTTGCCTGGAAACTTGCCCGGAAAAATTTAGCGCTGTCAGCAAAATTACCGGCCGGCAAAGGATTGAACTGTTGGAGGGTAGTCCGGTGTAGTACAGCTACGCCTGAACTTGCGATGCCGGTCTGTTTCGGAATATGGCCTTCGCCAAGAACTTGGGCACTGGATAGTGCGCTTGGCCTTCTGGTCAGCTGCTTTTAGCCCGCCAACAAATGAGTTTTTCACCATACCCCGGACTTGTATTTTATCAAGTCCGGTTCGTTTATGTTTGATTGGAGGTTGGATACATTCCG
>DBBD01000144.1:25537-26480 GCA_002292015.1 Firmicutes bacterium UBA993 | reverse complement strand
CCCCTCAAGGGGGAGGGAGTTAATTTATCTATCAACCTGAGGTGAGAGTTAGTTTCTCCAATAAACTAAAACGAGAGTGAGTTTCCCCATCAAACAGAAGAGATAGTTAGTTTTGGGATTACTAATCCCCTCTCCCTTGAGGGAGAGGGAGAGGGTGAGGGGGTTATGAAGATCATCATCATTATGGTAAATGCCTACCCTCGATAGATCTGTGGAAAGTAACGTCCATATAAGGCAGGGTTACGATCGCGCCAGGGATGATCCCGGCGCAGTTCTTTTAAAGCGTCGAGGTTAAGGTCGGCAACAGCCAGTGCCTCGTTATCAAAACAATCCGCTTCGGCTAAAACACCGTCGCGGCTGGCGGTCAGTTCGATGGGTGCAAAGACACCAGCCCTTCCTGTAAATGTCAGCCCGGCAATGCTGCCGACCAGGGCGCTCTTCACACCAAAAAGGGCACACTCCTGCACGCGCGGCCAAATGCCACGCAAAGCCAGCCAGTAATTGTAAGCCTCGAGATTGGCAATTGGCAGCGTAACAATCTCAACATCCTTTTTTTCCAGGATCCTGAAAGTTTCAAAATAGGTGGCATCCATACAAACCGGCATGGCCAACCGGCCGATTGCAGTATCAAAAACTTTAAATTTATCTCCTCGCTTCAGTCCCCACTTTTCCTCAACGGGCAGCAAGTGAACTTTGTCCTGATAGCCAACCAGCCCTCCTTCGGGGCCGTGGAGACAAGCACGGTTAACGATCGCCCCGTTGACAGCAAGGGTGTAGCTGCCGGCCATGATGAAAAGATGGTACGACGCGGCCAAGGCTGAGAAGATAGTATTAATGAGGGGCTGGACAGCGGGAGTCATAAAACGGAAAAGATCCGGCAGGCTGATTCCGTCATTTTGCCCGCCCTGATCGTTTTTTGCTGTGGATACTGTCCCGGTGCTAT
>DBBD01000144.1:0-25164 GCA_002292015.1 Firmicutes bacterium UBA993 | reverse complement strand
AACTAACCTCGCTCCAGCTTCATAAGCTTCTTTAACCTGGCGGTGGATCAGGTTTGCAAAGGCAATCGGGCTTTGGCAGAGTTCTAATTTAATTTGCAGAGCCGCCACCCTGACCCGGCGCCGGTCAACTGGCCCGGGTAGCGGTAATGAGGGCAGAATGGCGCGCAGGTAAGATCTAATCTTAGCCGACCGGCAGTTCCAGGCTAAGTAGCGCTGGAATAATCTTTCCTTCCAACCATTTAGGTTCACTGGAGTTTACCCCCCTCATATAGTTCGCCGTAAGCATTAGGATTAAGCAGCTTCAATAGCGGGTAATCATTTCTGATTTTGGCCAGAGCCTCCAGATCAAGTTCGGCGTAAACCAGCGGCGAGCCCGGGTTCCCCCGGATTATATAGCCTGTGTTACCGGCGGTAATCTCACAGGGGGCGCTTATAGCCGGCGCAGCATTATAGCTGCTGAAGCCGGCAGCTGTACCTGAGAGTTGGGCTTCCACGGCAAATAGCTGGTTTTGTTGAACCTGGGCCCACATACCTGCTGCCTGCTGCCAACAAGGAGAGCTGCCTTCGATGGCGCCGCTGTGCAGGAGCAGGTCAGCGCCCCCTAAGGCCATGATTCGGCCAACCTCCGGATGGCGCGCATCGTTACCGAGCACCAGTCCTGTGTTAAAATCGCCAACCGGGAAAAGATTCAGCTTTTCTCCACGACTTAACTTAAGATCGCGCTCAAAGCGGGCCAGGTGGGTTTGCCGCTGAACGCAGCAGACCTGGCCGGCGGGATTAAAACAGTAACCGGTTTGGTAAGAACGGTCTTCCTCTTTCTCGATTACGGTGCCGGTTGCGAGGTAGATCTGCAGTTCCTTTGAAAGCTGCCCGTGCAGATCGAGAAATTCGCTGCACCACGCCGTACCTTCAGCAAGGTATAGTGCAAAGGTTTCCCGAAGAGAATTGGTGCGGCTGAGCCTGCCAACCCCCAGGCCGAGGGCAAAGGCGCTGTGGGCAGGAAGAACCGCCACCGCTGGTTTCGGTGCGGTAAGCAGTTTTTTAAGGTCGGAAATGTATCCCTCTACACTGCTAAGATCAATTTCCGACAGGGAAAGGGCAGCGACCAACACTAAAGTGAACCTTCCGTTTCAATTAGTTTTCATATTTTTCCAGTTCGAGATTATGCCAGAAGCGATCAACCTGCTTTTCTGTATCGGCCAGAGAGTAACTGTTATTGATAATTACGTGGGCATACTGTTTTTTTTCATCAATCAACATTTGAGCGCTAAGGCGCTTCTCGGCCTCTTCCGGGCTTAGCCCGTCGCGTTTCTGAAGGCGACTCAGCTGCAACGCCCGCGGTGCATACACGAGGAGGATTAGATCGGTCATCTCCTGCATCCCGGCCTCAATCAGCAGCGGAATATCATAAACGATTACCGCACCGGGATCTGCCTGTTCAATCTCTTTCGTTCGTTCCAGGATCCGGGCGCCTACCCGGGGGTGGATAATACTGTTGAGCTTTTCCAGTCTTTCACGGTCACCAAAGACCAACTCCGCGACCCTGGCGCGGTTAAGACTCCGATTACTGAGCAGTATTGAATCTCCCAGCCAGTCGACAATCTCCTGCCAGGCAGGTTGCTGCGGTTCAACCACTTCCCTGGCCAGTTGATCGGCATCAATAATATAGGCACCTTTACGGCGAAGCATCTCTACCACTGCGCTTTTGCCGGTAGCGATACCGCCGGTTAAGCCGATGATGAACATTGATTACTATCCCCTGTTTGTTTGCTTCTTTCCTTTACTCTTTGCTCTTTTTAACCTGGCAGCGGGGGCAATAATAAGTGCCGCGACCGGCAACCACGGTTTTGTTTATCAGTTCACCACAGGAACAGCATTCTCCCTTGCGACCGTAAACGTTAAGTTTTTTTTGAAAATCGCCGAGAGCGCCCCTGGCATTGCGATAATCGCGAAAGCTGGTGCCGCCGTGTTCAATAGCCATGCTAAGGACTTGATGAATCGTGTTATACAACCTTTCGGATTCAGTGGCGGTCAGGGTTGATGCCTGCCGCTCCGGGTGCAGGTGACAGAGGTATAAACATTCGTCGGTATAGATATTGCCCATTCCGGCAGAACAACTTTGATCAAGGAGCAGCGCTTTTAAGTTTCGCTTACCCCTCTTTTCGAGCAACGCCCTGAATTGTTCCAGGTTAAATTCCGAATAAATATCAGGGCCAACATTCTGAAGAACCTGGTTTTTTAGCTCTTCAGAGTCTTTTACCAACCAGAGTCGGCCAAACCGGCGCATATCGGAGTACTGCAGTACACCGCCGTCGATAAAAGGCAGCTCCGCACGCAGGTAGCGGTCAGCCCGAGGCAGATCTTCTGTAGTGCGGAAGATCAAATTGCCGGTCATCCGCAGGTGAACTGCCAGAATTCCCCGGTCGAGTTTAAAAAACAGGTACTTACCCTTGCGTTCCAGCGCCTTCACAGTCCGACCCTCTAAATCTCTGATAAAGGTTTCCGGGATCGGGTACTGAACAACAGATAACATATGTAAAACAGGAGTAGAAAAAGTTTTACCGCTGACCAGCGGTTCCAACTCCAGGCGGATTACTTCCACTTCAGGCAGTTCAGGCATCGGTTCCCCTTAAAGTGCTTTTAGTTCTTCCCAGTTGGAGCCCCATTTTAAATCAACCTTAAGGGGCACTTTCAGAGTATAAGCTTCTTCCATTTCACGCTTGATCAAAGAGGAGAAGAAATCCAGCTCTTTTTCATCGATTTCAAAGAGAAGTTCGTCGTGGATTTGCAGGAGCATTTGGGCGCTGAAACCGCCCCCGGAGATTACCTGGTCAATTTTTAACATAGCCAGCTTGATAATGTCGGCAGCGCTGCCCTGTATCGGGGTGTTTAGCGCCATCCTTTCCGCAAAACTGCGGATGTTGTGATTGGCGGAGTTTATTTCCGGCAGATAACGCCTGCGGTTGAGAATTGTTGTTACGTAGCCCTGTTTCCGGGCCTCCTCAGTAACCTGTTCCATATATTTTTTGACACCCCGGTAACGGTCAAAATAGCTATCAATATATTCCTTTGCTTCGGCCCGGGGGATTCCCAATCCCTGGGCCAGGCCATAATCGCTGGAGCCATAAATGATGCCGAAGTTTACAGCCTTGGCCTTTTCACGCAGCAGGGGGGTCACATCCTCCAAGGTAATGTTGTTTACCTCGGCAGCAGTCCGGCGGTGAATGTCCTGCCCGGTCTGAAACGCTTCGACCAGGATCGGGTCATTCGATAAGTGGGCCAGAATTCGCAGCTCAACCTGGGAATAGTCGGCTGCCAGGAACAGATGACCATCTGCTGCCGGAATAAAGGCACGCCTGATTTTACGACCTTCTTCTAAGCGGATCGGAATATTCTGCAGATTGGGATCGCTGCTGCTGAGGCGGCCGGTGGCGGTTGAAGCCTGGTTAAGGGTAGTGTATATCTTCTGTTCCTTTTGATCGAGTAGATCGATAAGCCCGGTAAGGTAAGTTCCCTCCAGCTTCGCCAGTTGGCGATAGTTAATCAGCAGGGCGGCAATTTCATGCTGATCAGCCAACTCCCCGAGCACCCGAACATCGGTTGAACGCCCGGTTTTGGTTTTGCGAAGTACCGGCAAACCAAGCCGATCAAAGAGAACAACAGCCAGCTGCCGGGGCGAATTGATATTGAAGCTTTCCCCGGCAATTTCAAAGACTTCGCTCTCCAGCTCCGTAAGACGCTTTTTGATCTCAACTGAAAGTGAGCGCAGGTAATCAGCATCAACCTTTATCCCCCGCTGCTCCATCCGGGCCAACACTGCAGCCAGGGGTTGTTCAAGCCCGTACAGCAAAGGTTGCAGCCCCTGTTCAGCCAGTCGGGTAGTCAGCTCGCTCTGAAGCAAAAAGAGTTGGCGGGCTGTTTCTGCTTTCAGCTCGTTAAAAAGCCGCTTATCAAAGTTCTTCTTTTCCGAATTAAGTACGCAATCATCAGTAAAACTCAAATATCTCTGAACAAGGACGGCAAGTTCATTGCCGTTTGCAGCCGGATCAACCAGGTAAGCAGCTAACTGCACATCGAACGCCACTACCGGAAGCGGCAGATCGTTTTTTAGGAACAGGTGATCAATATACTTTTTGTTATGAACCAGCAGACTAATACTCCTGCTGCGGAGAGCAGAGAGCATCTTAAAAACTGCTCTGCTCTTCTCCGCCGCCAAAACCGGACCCAGATAATAACCTTTACTCCGATCGATGGCCAGGGCCATAAATTTTAGTGGCTGTCGCCAGTAGGGGCGGCCTGCTTCCGGCTCACAGCAGATTGCCACAGTAGAGTTGTCCTGAAGGGTGCCTAGCAGCGCTTCTAATCCGGCTAAATCGGCAATCTCTTCGACATTGTAACAATTTATGCGATCCTGTTGCCGCTCTCCGTTATCAGCCCTGGCCGCGTTAAGACGGTTTACCAGGCTGTTAAATTCAAGCTGCTCAAAAATCGACAGTAATCGATCGTATGCCGGCTCGCGAAAACGACAACTTTCAGGATTAAATTTAAGCGGTACATTCCGCCTGAGAGTAACCAGGTCGCGCCCGATAAACAGCTGGTCGCGGCATTTTTCAAGATTATCCGCTGTTTTGGACTTCAGCTGATCCAGGTGAGCGTAGATTGATTCGATTGTTCCGTACTGCTCAAGCAGGTTGCGGGCAGTTTTGTCACCGATCCCCGGAACCCCGGCGATGTTATCGGTAGGATCACCTTTGAGCGCTTTATACTCAATGATCTGGTCCGGGGCCAAACCGTAGTCCTTTTTCAGCCGATCGCGATCGTAACGCTCCATTACACTGATCCCTTTTTTGGTAAGCATCACGGTTACCTGATCGCCAACCAACTGCAACATATCCGCATCGCCGGATACTACCACAACTTTCTGACCTAAAGCAACAAAGCGATCGGCCAGGGTGCCGATAACGTCATCGGCTTCGAAATCGTCGATCTCAAAAACAGCGATCTGCATAGCCGTCAGAATATCCCGCACCCTGCCGACCTGCTCTCCAAGCTCAGCCGGGGTTTTTTCTCTTTGGGCTTTATATGTTCCGTCAATTTTCACCCGGAAGGAAGGTTTTGGCGGATCAAAAGCAACGGCCAGGTAATCCGGCCGTTCTTCATCCAGCAATTTATAGAGCATGGTGGTGAAACCGTAAACGGCATTGGTGTGTTCGCCGCGACGGTTTTGCAACGGGGGAAGGGCATAAAAGGCCCGATAAAGCAAGCTGTTACCGTCTATAACAACAAATTTTTCCGAACCGGATGAGCTCAATTTAGAAGGCTCCTTCAGGTTGTTGCTAATAATGACTGTTCAAGTCAGCCATTTCGATAGCGGCGGCAGCGGCCTGCCAGCCCTTATTACCGGCCTTGCTGCCTGCTCTTTCGATCGCCTGTTCCAGGGTGTCGCTGGTAATCACACCGAAGATCACCGGCATTCCACTCTCGAGACCAACATGAGCAACGCCCTTGGCCACTTCGGAGGCGACATAATCAAAGTGCGGCGTAGAACCCCTAATCACCGCACCGAGGCAGATAACGGCATCATAGCGTTTGCTAAGCGCTGCCTTTTTTGCCGCAAACGGAATCTCAAAAGCCCCGGGCACCCAGATAATCTCAATATTTTCCTCGTCAGCTTCATGGCGTATCAGGCAATCGAGGGCGCCGCTAAGCAGGTGCCCTGATATGAACTCGTTGAAACGGCTGACCACAACTCCGAAGCGATAATCGCGGGCTACCAACTTTCCTTCTATAGTTTTCATTGTTTTGCCTCCGTCCTTTATTTAGCCATATTAAGAATATGACCAAGTTTTTCTTTTTTCGTTGAAAGGTAGTTGCAATTATAAGAACATGGTTCCACTTCGAGCGGAACCCGCTCTACAATATTTATATCGTAGCCCTCGAGACCTTTGATTTTGCGCGGGTTGTTGGTCAGTAGACGGATCTGTTTCAGGCCCAAATCAACCATGATTTGCGCTCCAACTCCATAATCGCGCAGATCTGCGGCAAAACCGAGGGCCTCGTTAGCTTCAACCGTATCTTTTCCCTTGTCCTGTAGTTCATATGCTCTAATCTTATTTATAAGCCCTATGCCGCGCCCTTCCTGGCGCATATAAATCAAGGCACCGTTACCGGCTTCGGCAATCTGCCTCATAGCCTGACGCAGCTGGTTGCCACAATCGCAGCGTAAGGAAGCAAAAACATCTCCGGTAAGACACTCGGAGTGCACCCTGACCAGGATTGGCTGATCCGGCGTAATGTTACCCATAAACATAGCCAAGTGGGTCTGGTTGTCTATACTATTTTCGTAAGCGATAAGTTGAAACGTGCCGAAGCTGGTGGGCAGTTCAGCGGTTGCCCTACGCCAGACCAGCTTTTCTTTCTTCATCCGGTAATTAATTAAATCGGCAATTGAAATCAGCTTAAGATCATATTCACGACAGTAATCTATCAGTTGGGGGAGACGGGCCATACTACCATCCTCGTTAATAATCTCGCAGATAACTCCTGCTGGCTCAAAGCCAGCGAGCGCGGCTAAATCCACAGCCGCCTCGGTATGGCCGGCACGGCGCAGTACACCGCCTTCCATTGCTTCCAGGGGAAAGATGTGACCCGGTCGTTTTAAATCCGAAGGCTTGGTAGCAGGGTCAATCAGCGCTTTGATCGTTTTAGCCCGCTCAAAAGCAGAAATACCTGTCACGCAGGAGCCAGCATCTACCGAAACAGTGAAAGCGGTGCAATAGGCATCAGTATTGTTGACTACCATCTGTGGCAAATCAAGCTCGCTTAGCCGTTTGGAAGTAAGCGGGGCACAAACCAAACCACGGGCATGACGGATCATAAAATTAACTGCTTCCGGAGTAATCTTGGATGCAGCCATGATCAGATCACCTTCATTTTCACGGTCTTCGTCGTCAACAACTACAATCATCCGGCCCGCTTGTAAATCTGTAAGAGCTTCTTCAATGCTATCGAAAGACATTCATTCTCAACTCCTTAAGGCTGAAGGCTATCATACCACCGGGTAACAACCACAGAAGAATTAAATTCTCCTCACCCTGATCCTCCCCTCTGGAAAAGAGATTTATAGGGCAGATAACCCTTCTCCATTAAAAGATCTATTGTCATTTTGTTGGTTCCTTTTGCTACATCATGAAGCCTGGGTTCCAGCATTTTTTCAACATACTTGCCAATCAGGTCTACCTCCAGGTTGACCGCCGCACCGATCTCTTTAGTGCCCAAAGTAGTTTCCTGGCCGGTATGCGGAATGATACCAACCGAGAACCCGGTCGATTCAACCTTAATTACGGTCAGGCTAACACCGTCAAGAGCGACAGAGCCTTTTGTTACGATATAACGCAGCAGCTCAGCCGGCGCTTCGAAGTTCAGGAGTGTTGCCCCTCCCTGAGGACTGCTTTGGGTGAGCGTCACCACCGCATCAACATGTCCGCTTACCAAGTGGCCTCCCAACCGCCCGCCTAAAAGCATGGCCCTTTCAAGGTTAACCCGGTGACCCGGTTTCAGCCTTCCGAGAGTTGTTCGGTTTAAGGTCTCAGTCATCACAAAAGCAGTAAAAGTATCCTGGTCAAAAGCAGTAACCGTCAGGCAGGGCCCGCTGACGGCTATACTATCGCCAATTTTTAGCCCGCTCAGCACTTCCCGTGCCGCCACCACGATTGATGCTCCGGTAGGAGAACTTTGAGTCCGGCGCACCACGCCCAACTCTTCGATAATACCTGTAAACAATAGACACACCGTCCTATTAAGCCGGCATTTTTACCGGATAGCCGATCAGCAGCAGGTCGCGGTCAAATTGTTTCATCTCCATACCTTCAACAGTCCAAACCTGTCCGAGATCCGAGATACCAGATCCGGAAAAGGCTGTAGGGCTCTCTTGGCCACCGATTATTAACGGGGCAATAAAGATGAAGAGCTTATCAACCAACCCCTGTTCAAGCATACTGTAATTCAAAGTGCCTCCACCTTCCACCAGCACAGCCGATAGGCCGCGGGCAGCCAGTTCACCCATCAGAGACGTCAGATCTACCCGACCCCCATCCTCGGGCAGCTCTAAGATTTCAACACCTTTGGCTTTTAACACCCGGCACTTGTCCGGTGGTGCTTTTGCGGTTACCGCCACAATCGTTTTAGCTGCTGATCCGCTCTCTATAACTTTTGCATCAAGTGGGAGACGGGCACTACTGTCTACTATAACTCTGATCGGATCGCGACCGGCCCCGCTTTCCAACCTGGTTGTCAGTCGTGGGTTGTCTTTGAGAACAGTTTCTATACCGACCATAATCACATCGGTGTGATCGCGCAAACGGTGGACGAACTGGCGCGCTTTTTCACCGGTGATCCAGTGCGATTCACCGGTTGATGTGGCTATTTTTCCATCAAGGCTCATTGCTATCTTAACCGAAATATAAGGCATCTTGGTAGTAATATACTTGATAAATGTTTCATTAAGATGGCAGGCTTTCTGCCCGAGTACCCCTTCGCGGATTTTGATCCCTGCCTCCTGCAACCGGGCAATACCGCTTCCCGATACAAGGGGGTTGGGGTCTCGCATAGCGATAACAACCCTGCTGATACCGGCTCTTATAATCGCCTCAGTACAGGGCCCAGTCCTTCCATGGTGATTGCACGGCTCCAGATTGATATAAAGCGTGGCCCCGTTAGCTTTTTCCCCTGCCTTTTCCAGGGCGATTATTTCAGCATGCGGGGTACCAACGGCCTTGTGATAACCGCTGCCAACCACCTCTGCCCCCTGAACTGCAACCGCTCCAACCATCGGATTGGGATTAGTGCGACCGCGCCCCTGGCGGGCAAGGTCCAGAGCCATCCACATAAATCGATCGTCAGCGTCCACCTGCCACTCACCTCGTTTATAAAGAGAACCATTTTTGAAGACATTATATCGTCATATCAGCCTCAGGTAAAGCAATATGGGCTCTAGGCAATTTATCTCTAATATGCTCAGAGTATTTATAAGCGCTTCAGTTCGTTAATCAGTGCCATGCCATCGGGCGCAGCAAAAATGGCAGATCCGGCAACCAACACCGTTGCGCCGGCTTTAACAATAGCCGGCGCAGTTTCGCGATTTACCCCACCATCGACTTGCAACTCGGTTTTTAGTTTCCGCGATTTAATCTGTTCGGCACAATAGGAAATCTTCGGCAGCATTTCAGGGATGAAAGCCTGTCCTCCAACACCGGGGTTTACACTCATCACCAGCACCAGGTCAAGCAGGGGCCAAACGTATTCCAAAGCGGTAGCAGGCGTTGCCGGATTTAGGGCAACTCCAGCCATGACATTGGTGGATTTAATCTTACGCAATAACCGGTCGAGGTGAACGGCTGCTTCGGTCTGCACAGTGATCAAATCTATTCCGGCTTTGGCAAAAAGTTCAACCTGGTTTTCCGGTTCACTGATCATCAGATGGGCATCCATAAAAAGGTTGGTGTGCGGGCGCAACCAAGCAGCAACAACCGGCCCGACCGTAATGGCCGGAACAAAGCTGCCATCCATCACATCAAAATGAATCCAGTCTGCACCGTGTTCTTCAACCCTCTTTACCTCTTCACGTAAATTACCGAAATCAGCTGATAACAAAGAAGGGGCTACTTTTACCGTCATCTTTAGTAAACCTCCTGCCTTTTGGTTAGCTCGTCCATGAAAAAGCGGTAATGTTCATAGCGAAGTGGATTGATCTGATCGCCAATGCGCTGCCTGATGGCACAGCGTGGCTCAGTAAGGTGCCGGCAATCCCGAAAATCACACCCCCTGGAATATTCTCTAAATTCAGGAAAAAGAGTCGCTAAGTCCCCCGGTTTTAGATCGGCAAGCGCAAGACGGGTAAATCCCGGTGTGTCAACAACCGAACCGCCAAAGTCCAGTGATAAAAGTTCGGCCTGACGAGTTGTATGCTTACCCCGCTTGATCTTAGCACTCACCGACCCGGTTTTAAGGGTCAGACCTGGCTGCAGGGCATTTAAGAGTGACGATTTTCCCGCACCGGACGGCCCGGCAAATACAGAACATTTACCTTTTAGCCTGTCAACCAGGCTGCTCAACCCCCGGCTACTGATGGCACTGCTGAGGAGAATGTCGTAAGGAAATGGATGGAGCAGCTTTTCAATTTCAGCCAGTTCACCAACTTCAACCAAATCAACTTTGTTCAGACAGAGCAAAGCATGCAACCCCTCTTTTTCAGCTCCTACCAGTAAACGGCTCGCCAATTGCCAGTCACAAGAAGGCTGCTTGAGTGACATTACAACTACCAGTTGGTCGATATTAGCAACGGCAGGACGGTTAAGGATATTGGTGCGGGGAAGCAGCTCTTCGATAATGCCTTCGGCCAAACTCACATTGTTTTCAAGTTCAGTAAGGTCAAGGGGAGGAATAAACATAACCCGGTCGCCTACCATCAGTGACTGGTTATCTCTTTTAAGATTACCGCGAGCCCGACACTGGTAGATTTCCCCCGTTTTGGTGTAGACGGTAAAAAAACCACCGGCGGCTCTGGCAATTGTCCCTTTGACCAACAACGCCCTCCTTACTCGCCAACAATTATGTCGACAAACTGTCCGGGTACAACTTCCTCACCGGGTTCCGGAAACTGTTCTACAACATGCCCCGCAGAACCAATTGTAAATCTATAGCGAACACGGGGTCTCAGATCATTTTCTTCCAGGTATTCAATTGCACCCGCTTCGGAGTAACCGATCAAATCGGCAATTCTGAATGGGCCGCGACCCTGGCTAACGTATACAACCACCTCTTCGCCACGCGATATGCGAAAAGCTTTGCTGGGAATCTGGCGGTATATAACCCCTTCGGGGATCTCTTCATTATATTCGCGAACTACACTCATTTTCAGGTCCAGATCACGTAATATAACCCGAGCCTCCATCTCGGTGCGCCCGTACAAATCGGGCGCTATAATAAATTCTGGCCCCTTGCTGACATAAAGATCAACCATGCGGTTTTCTCGTACTACGCGTCCCTCAGGTGGCTCGGTTTTGACAACATTACCAACAAGAGTTGTCTCGTCGTAGATGAAATATATTTCCTCATTGGGCACCAGCCCTGCTTCTCTCAGGATCTGCACAGCATCACCCTGGCCCAGGTCTTTGACTGTAGGGATCACCACTTCAGGCACTAATATATAACTGCTAAGAATGTGGCTGCCAATAGTTACCAATAAAAGCAAAAGGAAAATTGCAAGCAGCAGTTTGGCCCAGTTACGCCTGATCTTTGGGGTTACGCTAAAATTACGGCGATTCGTAGCAGAGGTAACCGGTCGCTTGATTTCATCAAATTCTTCGTCCTTGTTTAATGAAACAGGGTTTCGCCTACCACTGCTGAGAGGCAGTCGGCTTCCCCCGGCATGTTGTAGATCTTCAAGAATTTCTATAGCACTCTCATACCGATTAGCCTTATCCTTTTCTACCGCCTTCATGATGACCTGCTCCAAAGCTCCCGGCAGATCTTCAGTCAAAACACGCGGAGGTACAATTTTATCCTGAATATGTTTCATCGCCACGGCAACAGGGCTTTCTCCGTCAAAGGGCACTTTGCCGGTTACCATTTCGTAGAGTACAACCCCCAGGGAATAAAGATCTGACTTTTTATCAGCTAGTTCGCCCTTTGCCTGTTCCGGAGAAATATACTGCACCGTACCGATTATCTCATCGCCAACGGTTACAGTAACCCCGTCTCCGGCAATAGCAATACCAAAATCGGTAACTTTGATCTCTCCATTGCTGGAAAAAAGAATGTTCTGCGGTTTAATATCACGATGCACTACCCCGGCGCTATGAGCTTTCTCAAGAGCTTCAGCAATCTGGCAGGCGATGGATACAGCCTCTTCGGCGGGAAGCCGGCCTTTTTTCCGGATGTACTGTTTTAAGTTAAATCCTTCAACATATTCCATTATCATAAAGTAGGTGCCCTCTTCTTCCCCCACATCGTAAATGTTGACGATGTTAGGGTGCGAAAGGGCCGCTGCTGACTGCGCTTCCCGTTCAAAACGGCGGACGAAGGCTGCATCACCAGTCATCTGGTCTTTCAGCACTTTGATGGCAACTATTCTCTTTAGTAACAAATCGCGTCCGCGATAGACTCGGGCCATTCCGCCCTCGGCTATCTTTTCGATAATCTCATAACGTTCAGCTATTGTCTTTCCGACCATTAAGCCTGTTGACCTCCAATACCGGACGCGATCACAACGGTTATATTATCTAATCCGCCGTGCTCGTTAGCCCGATCAATCAGCGTTTTTGCCAGTTGCCGTGGGTCGCTGTATTGATTCGCAATAGCGAGAATTTCTTCATCCTGCACCATATTGGTCAAACCATCTGTGCAAAGCAAAATTGTCGAATCTTCATTAACCTGCTCTTCAAAATAATCAACTGTCAGCTTTACAGAAATACCCAGGGCCCTGGTCAGAATGTGGCGTTGGGGGTGAAAACGGGCTTCCTCCTTAGTGATTTGGCCCGATTCAATAAGGTGTTCGGGCAAAGAGTGATCCCTGGTTATTAGCGTTATTTTATTATCAGTAATTTTATAAGCACGACTATCCCCGACATGGCCGATAATCAAGTTACGCCCGCAAAGCAGGGCTGCAGTAACCGTAGTCCCCATCCCTTTTTGGGAGAGGTTTTTATCTGCTTCTTCAATGATTAGCCTATTTGCTTCTAAGATAAGCTCTTCAATCGCTTTCCGGTTTTCCTTGCCTGCCTTGGCAATGCATGTCCCCAGTTTTAGCCAGGCATGCTCCGCCTCTTTGACTACTAAGCAACTGGCAATGTGACCGGCCCGGTGACCGCCCATGCCATCAGCTACAACCAGCAAAGCGTTTTCACCGTTTGATGCAGCGAAGCAGCTATCCTCGTTGCGCGAGCGTTCCAGCCCCTGGTTGGTTAGCGCTACTGCCTGCAATTAATCAGCCTCCACTTGTTTATAAAGGTTTGCTTAATGTTCAGTATAGCAAAGTGGTAGCCTTCGAGCAATATACCCTTCGTTTCCTCTGTGATTGCCCCCCGATTCCGGCTATTATACATACTTACAAACGGTCATTTTTTACAATTAACTTTTTGAACACCCGGTTCAGAAAGGGAAGAGACTTATCTATGCCGCCCATAATTCTATAATTGCCGGCTAGTTTTTTGCCACAAGGCAATAAAAAAGCCATCGAGGTTATGTCGGTGCGGCAGAAAGGTAAGGGTCCTTGAACCGCTAAATAGCGGCTGGAGCGGTTGGGGCAACAGCGGGAAAAGCGGCTGGGGCAGAAAATGCGGATGAGCGGCGAGGAAGGCCTCTGCAACCTGAACAGTCTCCTCCGGCTCAGTAGTGCAGACTGAGTATAAGAGCCTGCCACCAAGGCTAAGTTGTCCGGCCGCTGACGCCAGCAGCTCAAGCTGTAGCTTCTGAAAAATAATCAGATCTTTTTCGCTACGGCGCCACTTAATTTCCGGCAGGCGCCGGGTTACCCCTAATCCAGAGCAGGGAGCATCTACTAAAATTGCATCTGCTGCCGGCAGGTTCAGGTTTCCAATCTCGCGTCCGTCAGCCTGAATCGGAACAATGCTTTTCAACCCAAGCCTGGCAGCGGCTTTTTCTACCATGCCGGCGCGGCTTTTATGGAGCTCCACAGCATAAATCACACCCCGATCTTGCTGCAACTCTGCCAGATGGGTGGTTTTACCACCAGGCGCGCTGCATAAATCGATAATTACTTCTCCCGTTTGCGGGCTAAGCAGTGGAGCTACCAGGGCAGAACTGCACCCCTGGATGGTTAACGTACCTTCTTTAAAAGAGTTGCTGCAGGCTAACTTACTTGCGCCTGACTTAATAGTCAGCAGAGCCGGAACGGTTTGACTTAGAACTGCTTCGATCTGTTCAGTTTTTAGTCTTTCTGCCAGATCTTCCGGGTCTGCGCGCAAACGGTTGACCCGGACAGTCAGGGGCGGTTTTTCTATATTTGCCAGGCACCACTTTTCGGTTTCGGCAAAACCATACCTCTTAAAGATTCTCCTAATCAACCAGGTAGGGTAGCTATAGCGTAAAGAAAGATATTTGGTGGGATCTCTATCCGGATCAGGCCAGGGCAAATTCTTCGCTTCGGCTGATAGTTTGCGCAACAGGGCATTGGTTAAACCAGCAACGCCCCGATGGCCGTAGCGACGGGCAAGAGTAACCGCCTCGTTAACCGCTGCGTAACTGGGAACTCTGTCTAAGAAGATCAATTGAAAAGCGCTGATCCGCAGGAGGTTTCGAACCCAAGGGGTAAACGTATCAATTGCGGGCTTTGAATATAGCTGCAGAACCCAGTCGAGTGTGTTCAGACGCTGAATTGTACCGCCGGCTAATTTTGTAGCCAACGATTTTTCCTGATCAGGAAGAGATTTAATAAGGGCCGGCAGGACTAGGTTGAGGTAAGCCCGATCCTGCTCAAACCTAACCAGGGCTCTCAATGCTGCCTCACGGGCACTGTAAATCTTACTGCTTTTATCCGACACTTGGGCTACCAATCCCCAGGCGTTCACCCGGCTCTAAACGGTAACCGCAGCAAAATGCGGCAGCCTGCATCCGTTGCTTGCCGGCTGGCTGCATTTCAATCAAGGTCAGATTGCCCAATCCGGTTGCCACTACGATCGTTCCATCCCCAAAGCCTAGGATGGTGCCGGGAGCGGCAATCTTTTCGCCTGCTTCATGAACACCTGTAAAAGCGCTTTTCCACACTTTTACTCTTTTACCCTTACAAGTAGTGTAGGCTCCGGGCCAGGGATTCAGACCACGAATCCGATTATGAATTTCCCTTGCATGGAGGTTCCAGTCAATCATTTCATCCGGAGGACCCAAAGGTGGCGCGTAAGTGGCCAGGGCAGAATCCTGCGGAGTCTTCACCGCCGTACCTTCGGCCAGGGCGTTAATTGTTTTCAACAACAGGGCAGCGCCACCGGCTGCCAGACGATCATGGAGAGTTCCAGCGGTATCGTCAGGAAAGATCGTCTCTTTTTCCTGAGCATAAACATCACCTCCATCCAGCTCCTCCGTCAGATCGATGATTGATACTCCGCTGTATGGAGCGCCCTCAATTACAGCCCGATGGATAGGGGCAGACCCACGATAAGCTGGAAGGTGTGAAGCGTGAAGGTTGACACAACCAAGGGGGGGCGTTTTCAATAATCGGCCGGGGAGCAGGCGACCAAAGGCCACTGTGACTATTAAATCAGGTTTTAGGTTATCAAGCCAGGCTAAAAAAGCTTCTTCATTTAGCTGGTCAGGCTGGTAAGTTTCAACACGATGGGCGATGGCCCACTGCTTTACGGCCGAATAGCGAAGAACCTTTCCTCGTCCTGCTAGCCGGTCAGGCTGGGTGACTATAGCAGCAATGTTGTGCGGTGAGCTGTTAATTAAATCAAGGGCTGGGAGGGCAAACACCGGGGTACCCATGAAAAGCAGTCTTAAGCTGATCAATATTAATCCTCGCTTTTTATCTCTTCGGTTTCATGCAGATTCAACGCCTTATCGATAAAGAGAATTCCGTCCAGGTGATCCATCTCATGCTGCAGGATACGCGCCAATAACCCTTCAGCTGTCAGGCGAATCTTCCGGCCTTCCCGGTTTACAGCGGCTACGACGATTCTGGTCGAGCGCGGCACCTCGCCATGTTTGCCGGGAACGCTGAGACAACCTTCCACTCCCACCTCGTTACCCTCGCTAACTTCGCAACAAGGGTTGATCAGTTCGTAGATTGTTTCTTCACCATCAGCCGCTATCAATATCCTTTTTGATACGCCAACCTGGTTGGCAGCCAGACCAACCCCGTCGGCATCGCGCATCGTTTCACGCATATCATCGAGCAACCGGGTTACGCCACTGTTAATTTTTATTACCTCCGCTGTTTTCTGGCGCAACACCGGGTGATCATCACGTAAAATTCTTCTGATCGCCAATAAAACCACCTCTTGCTCCGAATTATAGCACTACCAACGGGTTAAAATCCACCGTGAGACGAACCGAATAAGGGGGTTTATGCTCGTGATAGGTCCGGATCACTTTTTTCACCGCGGGGCTGATTGCGCTAAGCTGCCTACCCTTGACGATGGTCTGTACCCGATAGTGATCTTTGATCCGATATAACGATGCAGGCGCTGGACCCAATATCTCGGCACTGCCGACAACTGCCTTCAGCTGCCCGGTCAGCCAGTTAGCAGCATCGAATGCTTTTCGCTCGTCATTATCACTGAAAAGGAACCGGAGCAAATCGCTAAAAGGCGGATATGCTAATTGCCCCCTGTTTTCTATTTCCGCATGATAAAAAGTACAATAATCATGTCTGGCTGCAGCCTTAACGGCATAGTGTCCGGGATGGTAAGTTTGGATGATCACTTTGCCTCCGAGTTTGCCACGGGCAGTTCTGCCTGCAACCTGGGTCAACAGCTGAAAAGTGCGCTCAGGAGCCCTGAAATCGGGAAGGTTCAGGGTTGTATCGGCAGCAACCACACCGACCAGCGTAACTGAGGGAAAATCAAAGCCCTTGGCGATCATCTGGGTGCCGATCAAGATACTGGCCCGGCCTTCCCGGAAACGCTGATAATATTGGCTGTGAGCCCGGCGACTGTTGGTTGTGTCGCTGTCCATTCGGATTAATGCTATTTCAGGATAAAGCTTTTTTATTTCATCTTCCACTCGCTGGGTTCCAGCGCTGAAATAGCGAATCCTGATGCCGCCGCACTCCGGGCAGGTTAGGGGTACAGGAGCCTCGTGACCACAATAGTGGCAACACATCAGTTGCCGGTCAATATGCAGGGTTAAAGATACGTCACAGGAAGGACAGCGAACAACATAACCGCACTCTCGGCAGAGCACAAAACCGGCAAATCCACGGCGGTTAATAAAAAGCAGCGCCTGCTCACCCTGTTCCAAAACTTTATCCAGTTCCGTCAGCAACAGGCGGCTGAAGATTTGGCGGTTATTTTCCTTGAGCTCAAGACGCATATCTACTACTGTAACCGGTGGTAACTGTGTCGAAGTTATCCGATTGGTCATCACCAACAGTTGATCCTTTTCATCCAGCGCCCGGTAGTAACTCTCAAGTGAAGGGGTAGCACTGCCTAAAACCAGGACTGCCTTATTATAACGGGCTCGCCACCAGGCGACATCGCGGGTATGGTAACGAGGGGCTTCTTCCTGTTTGTAGGTTGTTTCATGTTCTTCATCGATCACGATCAGACCTAAGTTGGCAAGAGGGGCAAACACAGCGGAACGTGCTCCCAAAACAACTCTGGATTCACCTTCCCTGATCGACTGCCATTCAAGGCTTTTCTCAGCCTGAGTCAGCCTGCTGTGCAAAACGGCGATCTGGCCGGGAAACCGGCCTTCAAAGTGGCTAATCATCTGGGGAGTAAGGGCAATTTCAGGCACCAAAATCAGCGCACTCCTACCACTTTCCAAACACTTACTGATACTCTGCATATATACTTCTGTTTTGCCGCTGGCGGTAACACCATGCAACAGTAAGCGCTTGGGCCTATTGCTGTTAAGAGCAGATACAATCCGTTTAAGGCAGGCTGCCTGTTCATCGCCAAGATCTAGAGGGACGGTTGTGGCCGCTCTCCGCAGATAATCCACGGGATTACGGCGTTCATATTTTTTTTCGATTAAACCTTTTCTCTCGAGAGCACGCAGGGTTGCGCCGGTGATTCCGGCTTTTTCAAGTGCTTTACGCTCCTGCGGTCCCCGGATGATGAGCATCTGCAAAGCTCCCTTTTGGGCAGGCGCTTTTTTGATTGTTTCCTGTTCCACACTTGCTCCTGCTGCCGCAGCGAAAAGGTAAGGTTTCTGAGTGTGTCGGCCCTGGCGAATAGAGGCCGGCACCATGGCATTTAAGGCATCAATCTTGCGGCAGTAGCAGCGGTGGGCCAACCAGCTTAGAAGGACAAGCTGTTCCCTGGTAAGCAGCGGGTCCGGGTCGCTGATAGCAATAATATCTCGCAGCAAAGCCGGATCAATTGCGGTTGAGTTGAGCAATCGTAAAACATAGCCTTCACAACGACGAGGACCTAAGGGGATCGCTACTTTCATGCCCGGTAAGATTTTTCCCCGAAGCTCAGGGGGGATCCGGTAATGGAAAGAACGATCGACCGCATTGCTGATCAGATCAACGATAATCTCAGCGTAATCATGCATGATAATACCTGCCGTTTTAAAAGTATAACATCATTTGTTTTTAAGGGTGTTGATCAGTAAAACGATGCGGTCCAGCAGTCTGTGAGCAAGCTCTTCTTTTCCCATCAGGGGCAGTTCGTCTACTGATCCGTAGCGATCGATAAGTGTTACCCGGTTGGTAGGTGAGGCAAAACCGGCACCCTCTTCAGTTAGGTCATTGACAACAATCAGATCAAGGTTTTTGCGGGTCAGCTTTTCACGGGCATTAGCCACCACATTTTCAGTTTCGGCTGCAAAACCGACCAGAACCTGATCTTTTTTACGACGACCGAGCTCCATCAGGATATCTGTAGTCGGGGTTAGCTCCATGGTCAGTCCGGCACCGGTTTTTTTCACTTTTTGTCCGCTAAAAAGTGACGGTTTAAAATCAGAAACCGCGGCGGCCTTGATCACCAACTGGCTTTGATCAAAATGATCAATTGCCGCTTCGTACATTTGCGCGGCCGTGGTCACCGGGATAAAATTAACTGCAGGTGGCGCCTTAAGAGCCGTCGGTCCGCTGACCAGGGTCACTTCGGCGCCGCGCTCCTGAAGGGCGCGGGCTATTGAGTAACCCATCAGCCCGGTGGAAGGGTTGCTGATATAACGCACCGGATCCAGCGACTCCCTGGTTGGCCCGGCGGTAACCAATGCATTAATGTTTTCAAAATCATTTACCCTGAAAACCTGCAGCGAATAACTATAGATATCAGCCGGTTCAGGCATTCTACCTTTACCGAAAGCCCCGCAGGCCAACTCCCCCGAGTCGGGTTCCATCACGTGGCAACCTGCTGCACGCAGCTTTAGAAGGTTTTCTTTTAGTGTTGCGTGTTCAAACATGTTGATATTCATAGAAGGAACAACCACAACGGGACACGTGGCAGCCAGGTAAAGGGTCGTCAGCAGGTTATCGGCAATACCGCAAGCCATTTTTGCGACGGTATTGGCCGTAGCCGGGGCTATGACCAACAGGTCAACGCTGTCCAGCAGATTAATATGCGGAATGCCCGCCTCGTTACGCCCGACAAACATTTCACTAAAAACCGGGTTACCGGTCAAGGCCCGAAAAGTAAGCGGCGTAATGAAGTGGATTGCCGCCGGGGTCATCACCACCTGGACCGCGGCCCCTCCCCTGATATAGAGACGGGCTAGTTCGGCTGCTTTATAGGCAGCAATGCCGCCGGTTACACCCAGTAAAACCTTCTTCATCAAACACACTCCTACTTGATTCCGTCACGTATCCGCTCATAAGTAATCTTATTGCGTTCGATCTCATGCAGTGCGGTAGTGACTTCTTTACGAAAACTTTTATCGACGGTCTTCTTGCTACCGCTTCTTAGTTGCCTGCCCCGCTTTGCTGCAGCGATGACCAGCGTATATTTGCTGTCAACCTTACCCAGTAAAATATCGATCGAGGGATAAATCATTAATGTACACCTCCCCATCCAGGCGGGCGGACTCCGCGGTTAACCCTGCATTTTTCGGCAACAATAATTGCCCCGATCGTGGCTGCCGCATCTTCCACCCGGTTATTCACTACAACATAATCGTACATGTGGTACGCTTCCATTTCTACATGGGCAGTAAGGAGACGTTGCCTGATCCGTAAATCATCCTCAGTACCGCGACCCCTGATCCTGGTTTTTAGGGTTTCAAGCGACGGCGGTACCAGGAAAATCAACACTGCGCCCGGAGAGGTTTCCCTAACCTGGGCTGCTCCCTGCACATCAATTTCTAATATCAGGTCTTCGCCATTTGCTAAATGCCGGCGCACGGTGGACTTGAGCGTCCCGTAGTGATGACCGTGTACAACAGCCCACTCCAGAAAATCACCGCCGGCAATCATCTCCCTGAACTGTTCAACTGTTGTAAAATTATATTCACGGCCTTCCTCCTCCCCCGGACGTGGCGGCCTGGTAGTGGTGGACACCGAAAGGCTGAGCGGCTGGCAGACAGAAGTTAAATGACGGCAGACTGTTCCTTTGCCTACACCGGAAGGTCCGGATATAATCAGTAAGATTCCTTCAGCTATAATTCTGATTCCTCCCTATTCACTATCTTTGTATTCAAAGCTGTTTTCTTTCGCCTGCAGGCGGTGCTTGACCGTTTCCGGCTGGACCGCAGAGAGGATAATGTGACCACTGTCGACAACAATAACTGCCCTGGTACGCCGACCATAGGTGGCATCGATCAAAACACCGCGTTCCCTGGCTTCAGAAATAACCCGTTTAATCGGCGCCGATTCGGGACTGACGATGGCAACAATGCGACCAGCTGAAACAATATTACCAAATCCAATATTTATTAGTTTAATAGCCATTATAACCCTCTCTCTACTCCAGGTTCTGAATCTGCTCACGCATTTTCTCCAGTTCTGCTTTCATCCCGACGACAAAATTGGTCAGCTGGTAATCGCCGGCCTTCGAGCCAATTGTGTTAACTTCGCGAAACATTTCCTGCGCAATAAAGTCAAGTTTGCGGCCCGCTTCCTCATTGTTGTTTACGATCAGCCTAAAAGCCTCAATATGGCTTTTCAGACGGACCAGCTCTTCATCTACACCCATCCGTTCAACCAGCAGGGCACATTCCATTAACAACCTGGTTTCCTCAAATTTGCCGGCCAGCAGATTGGAAATCTTTTCTTCTGTTCGTTTGCGGCAACCGTCTTTTGCTTCTTCAGCCCTGATCGCAGCTTTGGCGGCCAGATCTTCCAACATTGCGCAGCGCTCCAGGAGATCGCGGCAGAGATTCACCCCTTCTGCTCTTCTTTGCAGCAAGAGATTCTCCAGGGCATCCTGAAGCGCAACGCTGACAGCGGGCCATAGGTCTTCTTCCGTCAAAACGGAAGCTGGAGATTTGTAGAGTTCGGGAACCAACAGCAGGTGCTTAAGCTTTACCCTTTCGTCAATTCCCAAGCGTTCCGTAAGCTCCTGCAGGGAGCGAAAATAGTCTTCTGCCAGATCGTGATTGATCTTAATCTGCCTTAAGGCAGCAGGCATCTCCTCTATAACCAGGTTTACTTCAACCCGTCCCCGCCTGATCGACTCCTGCAGACTCCGGCGGATCCGGTCTTCCAGGGCATAAAGCTCCCGCGGCAGGCGCAGGGAAAAATCGGCATAACGATGATTAACTGAACGGAGTTCTGCTGAGAGGGTGAAACCGTTTTCAGTTCCGACGCCGCGTCCGTAACCGGTCATACTGCTAATCACTGACTGTTCCTCCCGGGAATATCAACACTGCGTTAATATTACCATCAAACCAGGGTAAGCTCAAGATTTACAACTCCTTTATTTGCCATTCCGAACAAGAGGAATTATACTGATCCATGGGAGTTGAGGCAAAAATGACTTTTGACACCTTAACCATGCAGGCCATTACCGCCGAACTGCAATCAGAACTGCCGGGAGCAGTTGTGCAAAAGGTAAGCGAACCGACCCGTGGCGATATTATTCTTAATCTATACCACCAGGGCCGGCAGTTAAACCTACTTTTTTCTATCGACTCCAAATATGCCCGGGTCCATCTTACCCAAGCTACCGCCAAAAAAAATAAAAACATCGTTCAACCCACACCTTTTTGTATGCTGCTGCGAAAATACTTAGTGGGCAGCCGAATCTTAAGTATCAGCAATCCCGGGCTGGAACGAATAATAGAAATTGCTTTTAACCCGCCGATTGGATTGCCCCCGGTTATGCTGGTTGCAGAAATAATGAGCCGCCGCAGCAACCTGATTCTGATTGGAGAAAACGGTTTTATCCTGGGAGCGGCCAGGACCGTGACCGGGGAGAAAAACCCGGCCCGGGCGATCTTTCCCGGAGAAAAATACAGGCCGGTGCCGACCCAGAATAAGCTTGACCCTCTGCAAATGAGCACTGATGCTTTTGCAACCGCTTACCAGGAAAACATGGTAGCAAAGGGAGAACCTGACCAGGCCCTCCTGGCTACTGTCGATGGCATCAGCCCTTTACTAGCACGGGAACTTGTCTACCGCAGCAGGCAAAATTCGGTTAAGCGCACATACAAGAATGACGCTGACGCTCTGTATGATGAAATCCGATTCCTTTTTGCAAATATAAATGATAAAATGTTCAAACCAACGCAGCTGCCCAAACTTAACATATATGCAGCAATCCGGCTTACCCATCTGCCTGATGAAGAAATGGTGGAGCACGACAGCGTCAGCCTGATGCTTGACAATTTCTATAATGGATTGATTCACTCCGAGACTGTCGAAGCGCTTAAACACCTGCTGCAAAGTGCTGTAGAGCGACGGTTAACTGCTTTAAAGCGCAAAGAGCTGGCGCTGGGAGGCGATCTGCAGGCAACAGATCTGGCTGACCGGCACCGGCTCTTTGGTGAGCTTCTTCTGGCTTACGGCGATCAGGTCCCCCGCGGCGCAGATTCCGCCTTGATTCAAGACCTTTATAACCCGGAGAAACAAGTTGTGGTCCCGCTCAACCCCTCGCGGACAGCTGCTGCCAACGCGCAACATTATTTTAACCGTTACCGTAAGGCCAAAAAGGGTCGCGATGAGGTGCTGAAACAACTGAAGATTTTGAGCGTGGAAACAGAATACTGCCGCAGTATCCTCTACAGCATTGAAAATGCCAGTAGCAGTTCGCTGGCTGAAATCCGCATGGAGTTAATCGATGCTGGCTACTTACGCGATACACTAAAGGGTAAAAAGAAAGAAACAACTCTTCCCCAACCTCTTTCCTTTAAAAGCGGATCTGGAAAAACTATCCTGGTTGGACGCAATAACCGCCAGAATGACCATGTAACTTTCAAAGCCGCCGTGCGAAGGGATATCTGGTTCCACATCCGCCGGCTGCCGGGCAGCCATGTGGTTCTGAAGGAAACCGGCTGGCCGCCCGTCAAGGAAGATCTTGAAGAAGCGGCTTTTCTGGCCGCCTATTTCAGCAAAGGACGGGAGAGCAGCGTTGCTGATGTTGATTACACCGAGGTACGTCATGTAAGACGCAGGCCGGGAGGTAATCCGGGGCAGGTTTTCTATGAAAATTACGAAACGATTACCATCAACCCTCGCGGTCAGGTCTTAAGAAAACAGTTCCGCCTGTAGTAGCCCCTTTTCATCAAGCGCACCTAAATTAAATATCCACGAACCTGATAATAAATATCCTAATTATAAGAATCCGGCAGGTATTCACTCTTTCTATCCATCCTTGATCCTTGACATCTGTAGTGACCAACTGTGGTAACCACAACGTTCTGAGTGGACGATCGGGTGTTCGCATAATTGACAACGCTAAAGCAAAGTTGTTATAATTTCCACAGATTAGGGAATTTTCTGTTATCGTTGACTGAAGCGGCTTTTTCCTGCCGTGGATTTTCTCTGCTTTCCAGCGCGTGGGCTCGGTTGGCCGCTCCAGATGAGGATAGTTTGAGCTGCAGGGAAGGAGCAGAAGAGGTTGAAGATAGCAATTATCGGCGGAGGCGGGACAAGAACCCCTATTCTGGTACGGGGGCTTCTGACCAGGGTTAAAGCTTTGGGCATCGAAGAGATCTCTCTGATGGATCTTGACCCGCAGCGTATTTATCTAATCCGAAAAGTGATCGAAGCTTTGCCGCAATATGGTTCACAGCTCTTATTCTCTTATGAAGACGATAGCCGTAAAGCTATCGAAGGCGCCTCCTTCGTCTTCCTCACTATCCGGGCAGGGGGAGAAGAGATGAGAATTAAAGATGAAAGGATCCCTCTTGCCCTGGGCATTTTGGGGCAAGAAACCACCGGTCCGGGCGGATTCGCCATGGCCTGCCGGACTTTGCCTCAGGCTTTAAAAATAGCCCGGGAAACGGTAGAGTTAGCGAAAGATGCCTGGTTGATCAATTTTACCAACCCGGCGGGGATAATAACCCAAGGCCTGCTGAACTTTTCGCCCTTAAAAAGAGTGGTGGGGATTTGCGACGCCCCGGTATCTTTAAGAAAAGGGCTGGAAGGCTATTTAAACGAGGAAATATTTCTTGATTATTTCGGTCTTAACCACTGCGGCTGGACCAAGGGAGTTTGGGTAAGAGGCAATAATATTCTCCCCTCTATCCTGGAGAAGCTGAAAGGCTTTCCCCGGCTGGAGAAGCTGCTCGGTTTTCCGGTAGATTTCATCCATTCCCTGGGCATGATCCCCAACCCTTATCTGAAATACCACTATTTCCAGCAAGAAGCGGTCGAAGAGCTTATGGCTAAGGGGGCTACCAGGGGAGAGGTGGTGAAGGAAGAGAACGATACGCTCTTCTCTGCTTTGCGGGCAGGCGCCGATCCACTCAGCACTTACCTGGATTATATAAACAAGAGGGAATCTGCGATCACGAACTCGGAGTTTGCTCAAAACAGGAATCTGAATGAAGGGGAGGGTTATAGCGAGGTCGCCTTGTCTGTTTTGGAAGGACTTCTGGGTAAAAAATCCGTTGTCATCTTAAACAGCAGAAATAGCTCTTCTGTCCCTTTTCTATCGCCACAGGATGTGGTTGAGCTGCCCTGTTACCTGGATAAGGATTTGGTTCGCCCTCTCGCGCCCGGTGAAATAAGGGATGATTGTTTGAGCATGCTACTGCGAGTTAAGCTGTACGAGAGAGCCACCATCCAGGGGATTGTGGAAGATTCATATGAGCAGCTTCTTTATGCCCTGTCTCTGAATCCTTGGATCTCCTCTTATCACCTGGCCAAAAAGATTTTGGATCGGTTTGCGGCAGAGCAAAGCATATTTTTTCCCCCTATGAAAGGAGGATTAAGTTGAACACATTAAAAAAGGTAGCTTACAGTTCAGGGGCTCTGGGTTCTGCTCTTTCCAACAATGCTTTTACCGCCTTTGTAATCTTTTTTTATGTGGATCAGTTAAAATTACCGGTGGCCTTAGTCTCGGTAGCCTGGATCCTGTACGGGATGTGGAATGC
>DBBD01000112.1 GCA_002292015.1 Firmicutes bacterium UBA993 | reverse complement strand
TTATATTTATTTTAAATTATTATACTATTAAACAATTAACCAATGGGGGTGAAGCCGGGGCAATGGGTGAGCGATTACTTATCCGGTGCTTAGCATCTATTTGCCGGGTAAGCTGAAGTAACCATTTTTTTATGATGCGGGGTATGCTAATGAGTATTGAAAGCCAGACGTTCACCGAAAAATATGATCTGCTGGGTTGTATACAGTGCGGACGCTGTACCGGAGGTTGCCCGGTTACTGTGCGGGCAGACCTTAATGTCCGCCGCTTTGTATACGATGCTTACAACGAGGAGAAGCTGGAAGAACTATCCCGGCTGGCGGAAATCTGGGATTGTACTGCCTGTCATACCTGTGCGGTGCGCTGCCCCAAAGGTTTAAAGCCGCTTGAAGTATTGCTGGGCCTGCGGGCGATGATTGTTGAAGGCGGAAAAGTTGAACCGACGGTACGCGATGCCCTGCAAAGCGTTCTACTGGAGGGTAATCCCTGGGAGAAGGCCAGGGCGGCAAGAAGTGACTGGATGGAAGGTTTGGATGTAAAAATTGCCGAGCCAGGCGTTCCTGTCGATAATCTCTTTTTTGTCTGCTGTACAATTGCCTACGACCCCCGGGTGCAGATGATTGCCAAAAACCTGGTACGCATTCTGGATAAAGCCGGAGTTGATTATGCTTTTCTTGATGACAGTGAAAGCTGCTGTGGCAGTGAGGTTTTCACTCTTGGCGAAGAGGGACTTTTTGAGATGCTGGTTGAAGACAATACGGAATATTTAAATGAGTATTCGGCTTCCCGTATTGTTACCCTCTCGCCCCACTGTTTTACAACGTACCGAAAGCAATATCCTGATCTGAAGATGCCGGTGTTACACTACACCCAGCTGTTTGAAGAGCTGCTCAGGGAAGGCAAATTGATCTGGAAGGGTAATCTTCAGAAGAAGATAGTTTTTCATGACCCTTGTTATCTCGGTAAACAGGGCGACGTCTATGACGAGCCGCGACAGCTACTGAAGGGAATTCCCGGAGTTGAGTTGCTGGAGTTTGATCGCCGACGCGAACGCTCATTATGCTGCGAGGGTGGCGGAGGCAAAATGTGGGTCGAATCTACATCGAAGAAAGAGCGCCTGGCAGAAACGAGAATTAAGGACGCCAAAGCGTTGGCTGCCGATGTAGTGGCGGTTGCCTGTCCGTTTTGTGTACTTACTCTGGAAGATGCCGTGAAGGGTCTTGGGTACGAGGAAGAGATGCGGGTAGCCGAGATCATGGAACTTCTGGGTGAATTAGTAGAGGCGTAAGTGGATTTTCAATTTTGGCAGGAGGTGGACAGAACGATGAAAATGTTTGTTTGTATCAAGTATGTACCCGACACTTCAGAGGCGGAAGTAAAGGTCAATCCTGATGGCGTATCTGTTGACAGCAGCCGTTTTTCGTTTGACATTAACGATGCTGACAACTATGCTGTTGAGGAATCAGTGTTGATCAAAGAAGCTAACGAGGGTGATATTACGGTACTTTCGATCGGCCCAAAGCAGTCTGACGTGATGATCCGCATGGCCATGGCTAAAGGCTGCGATCGAGCGGTACGCATCGAAGATGAACGTATTGCCGGATACGATCCACTGATGGTAGCTAAGGTGCTGGGTGGGGCAGTGAAGGGTCAGGAATTTGACCTGGTGTTGACCGGTTGTATGGCCAGTGATGATTGGCATATGACCACCGGTGTGGCCTTAGCAGAAGAGCTTGGGGTAAATCATGTTTCGATGGTCAAGAAAGTAGAAATACTTGACGGCAAGAAGGTCAAAGCCTACCGTGAGCTCGAAGGCGGTCTGATGGAAGTTGTAGAAGTTGAACTTCCTGTGGTGCTGACTATCCAGACCGGTATAAACGAGCCGCGTTATGCTCCGATTCGCGGGATTCGGGAAGCACAGAAGAAAGAACTTAAAGTGGCTAACCTCGACGATCTTGGCATTGATGCTGCTGAGGTAAATGCTGATGCCTCCTTGGTGGTCTTGGAACAGCTTTACATTCCCCAGGTTGAATCATCCGCGGAGTTCATTGAGGGTGAACCGGATGTAAAAGCAGAAAAACTTGCGTCGATCCTGGTTAAAGGAGGCCTTGTATAATGGGTAACATCTTGGTATTGGCTGAACACCGCCAGGGAGTTTTAAGGGATGTTTCTTTTGAAATGATGGCTGTTGCCCCCAAGCTGGCTGATCAGATGGGTGCTGAAGTAGTGGCCCTGCTGATCGGCAGCGAGATGGACGGGTTGGCCCAAAAAATGGCTGCTTATGGAGTTAAGGTACTGGTTGTTGATGATCCGCTTTTCAAAGATTTTAATGCTGATAAATACCAGAAAGTTCTCTCAGCCTTGATCGATGATCTTAAACCGGCTGTGCTGATGACTGGCCATACCGCTCAGGGCGTTGACTTTATGCCTGCACTTGCGGTAGAAAAGAAGCTGCCCCTGGTGGCCGATGCAGTCAGCCTTGAGTTTGCCGGCGGGGTACTGAAAGCGACTCGTCAGCTATACTCCGGTAAGGCCAACGCAGTAATGGCTTTTAAACCGGCCGAAACCTACCTGCTGACCTTCCGTGAAGGAACAGTTGAGGCGCCCGATGCTTCAGCCGGTGGTTCAGTTGAGAAACTTGATTCACCTCTGAAAGAAGATCTCAGCTACCGCAAATTTGTCGGGTATGTTGAAGCCGAAGTGGGCGATGTCGATATTACCCAGTCGGAGATTTTGGTTGCCGTGGGCCGTGGTCTAAAAGAAGATAAAAACCTGCCGCTCATCGAAGAGCTGGCTAAGGCGATTAAGGCTGATATTGCCGGTTCCCGCGCGGCTACTGACGCCGGTTGGATACCTCATGATCGTCAGGTTGGAACGTCAGGTAAGGCTGTTAAACCAAAGCTCTATATTGCCATGGGTATTTCCGGAGCTTTCCAGCACGTGGCCGGTATGAAAGGCGCAAAAACCGTTGTTGCAATTAACAAGGATCCCGAGGCGCCGATCTTTGCCGTGGCTGACTACGCTATTGTTGATGACATGTTTAAGGTTGTGCCCAAACTGACCGAAAAACTCAAAGAGCTGAAAGGTTAATCTTTAGCTGAAACGAGGGCCAATCTTGACAGGAGGATGAAAAACCAGATGACGGAAAAACCGAAAATTGGCGTCTACGTCTGTCACTGCGGAATTAATATTTCAGCGACGGTAGACGTTGAAACAGTTGCAGATTATGCGCTGAAGCTGCCCAACGTCGAGGTGGCGCGCACCTACTCTTACATGTGTTCCGATCCCGGTCAGGTCCTGATAAAAAAGGATATAAAGGAACACGGGTTAAACCGGGTTATTGTGGCATCATGTTCACCGCGCATGCATGAGCCGACTTTCCGTAAAGCCATCCAGGAGGCTGGACTTAACCCCTATTATCTGGAGATGGCCAATATCAGGGAACAATGTTCCTGGGTGCACCAAAATATAGATGAAGGGACGGCAAAGTCTAAAAAGCTGGTTGCCGCATCCGTGGCAAAAGTAAGGTTGCTTGAGGCTCTTGAATCAAAAGAAGTTGACGCTGAACCATCGGCCTTGGTGATCGGAGCCGGTATTGCCGGTATTCAGGCGGCGCTTGACATAGCCGATGCCGGTTTTAAAGTTTACCTGGTTGAAAAAACCCCGTCGGTTGGCGGCAGGATGGCTCAATTAGATAAAACATTTCCGACCCTTGACTGTTCGGCCTGTATCCTCACTCCGAAGATGGTTGATTGTGCTAGCCATCCTAATATTGAACTGCTAAGCTACTCTGAAGTGGAGGAGATCGGCGGTTACATCGGCAATTTCGAAGTAAAAGTACGCAAAAAGGCACGTTATGTCGATTTTGACAAGTGTACCGGCTGTGGCGACTGCGCTACTGAGTGCCGGGTTAAAGATCGGTTCCCTAGCGAGTTTGACCAGGGCATGGGCAAGCGTTCGGCTATCTACCTGCCCTTTCCGCAAGCCGTGCCGGCCAAGTACACCATCGATCCCGAGGACTGCCTTTTCTTAAGCAAGGGCAAGTGTGGTAAAGCACCGAAGTGCGCCGAAGCATGTCGGCCCGGGGCAATTAACTTTGACCAGGTTGATGAAATTGTGGAATTTAAAGTCGGGGCCGTGATCGTAGCCACCGGCTTTGATCCATTCGATGCATCGCGCAAACCGGAATACGGTTACAGTGATTATCCGAATGTGATTACCGGAATGGAGATGGAACGCCTTGTGTCGGCTTCCGGCCCAACCGGGGGTAAACTTAAAATCTTTACCGGCGAAGGGGAAATAGAACCGAAAGAGGTGGCCTTTATCAAGTGCGTTGGCTCCCGCGATGAGAGCGTGGGAAACGTGTACTGCTCCAGAGTTTGCTGCATGTATGTGGCAAAGCAGGCCCACCTCCTAAGAGATAAGCTGCCCGATGCCAATATTCGTGTCTACTACATGGATGTGCGGGCTTTTGGGAAAGGTTTCGAAGAGTTTTATGACCGGGTTCGCCGGGAAAATGTTCGCTATATCCGCGGGAACCCCTCCGAGATTTTCAAGCGGGGAGACAAGCTGGTAGTTAAAGTGGAAGATACGTTGACGGCAACTCCACTTGAAGACGAAGTCGACCTGGTCGTGCTTGGTGTCGGTCTGGAGCCAAGAGACGATATGCGCCAGACGATGGAGCTGCTGCGTCTGTCACAGTCGCCCGACCGCTTTTTCCTCGAAGCGCATCCCAAGCTTCGCCCAGTCGATACTGCTACTGAGGGGGTATTTCTGGCCGGCTGTTGCCAGGGGCCGAAAGATATTCCCGATACAGTAGCCCAGGCCAAGGGAGCAGCTTCCTCAGCGATGATTCCGCTGGCTAGAGGCAAGGTTATGATTAGTGCCCAGGTTGCCACAGTTGACGAATCCACATGCAGGGGTTGTGGCTTTTGCGTTAACATCTGCCCCTATAAGGCGATTGAGCTGGTTACAGTCAACCGTTATGGTCATGAAATCGAGGTGGCCAGAGTTAACGAAGCCCTGTGCAAGGGTTGCGGATCCTGTTCTGCCGGTTGTCTTTCTGACTCAATTCAGCCGAAATCGTTCCGCGATCGCCAGATATTGCCACAGATAGCGGCATTGGGGGTTTTAAAATGAGCGAAAATTACGAACCTAATATTGTAGCCTTCCTCTGCAACTGGTGTTCTTATGCCGGTGCGGACCTGGCTGGAACAAGTCGGGTGCAGTATCCGGCTAACATCCAGGTAATCAGGGTGATGTGTTCCGGGAGGGTCAATCCGCTTTACGTAATGAATGCCCTGCAACAGGGAGCCGACGGGGTGCTGGTCTCGGGTTGCCATCCCGGTGATTGCCATTATATGGAGGGTAACTTTTATGCCCGTCGTCGTCTTGGCATGCTGAAAGACCTGATGGAATTTGTTGGTGTTGACCCGCGGCGCTTTCACATGAGCTGGGTATCAGCTTCTGAAGGCAATAAGTGGAAGGAAGTTGTGGAAAAAACCGTCGAAGACGCACGTGAGGCCGGGCCATTTGAAGGCTTCAGGCGTCGGCAGATTGATTGGTAGGAGGGGTTATTAAGAAGATGGACTTGGAACAGTTGCGTAAAACCGCAGCAGAGGTTGTCGCCCGGGATGATGTTAAGTACCTGATCGGTTGGAAGAAGGGTTCTTACGGCAGCCGGGTTGCCCCGGCGTTCGTTGAGGATGCCGCAAGTGTTATAGAGTTGATATTTTCACCTTCTTGCACCGCTAACCTGGCCACTTATCTGACTTTGGTCGAAAAAACCCCTCTGCCTCGCGGCCAGGAAACCGATAAAAGGAAAGTTGCCCTGATGGCTAAAGGTTGTGACAGCAGGGCTGTAGTACAGCTGCTGGTTGAAAAAGGGATTCATCGCGAAGATGTTATTGTCATCGGCTGCCCTTGCCCCGGTATGATCGATCAGAGCTTACTGGCAGGAAAGTATGGCGACACTGAAGAACGGTCCGAAGTCAGGTGGAACGGTAAAGACTTCACCTTGGTCCGCGGCGGGGACGAAATTGAAATTCCCAGAAATGACGTGCTGGCCGAAAAATGCCGGCTTTGCCGTCACCCAAACCCGGTGATCAGCGATTATTTAATCGGAGAAGCGGTTAAAGAATGGGATCCGGCCGAAGACAGCGGAGTTGGCGAGCTGGAGGCCAAAGATGTTGATGGACGCGGGGATTACTGGGAAGGGCAATTCTCCAGGTGTGTGCGCTGTTACAGCTGTCGTAATGTCTGCCCCCTATGCTATTGCCAGGATTGTATTCTCGATCGGCTAAACCCGACCTGGATCAACCGTGCGGTGAACTTTTCTGAAAACACGGCTTTTAATATATCCCGGGCTTTCCATCTAGCCGGCCGTTGTATTGAATGCGGCGAGTGTGAAAGGGTCTGCCCGGCTAATATTCCCCTGGGCAAAATAAACCGTAAAATGGCCAGGGAAGTTCGGGAAAAATACGGTTTTGAACCGGGACTCGATCCTGATGCCGAGCCGTTCCAGGCCAGCTTTAAGCCTGATGATCCCGAGGACTTCATACTGTAGAGGTGGGTGATAGGTCAGCGATGCTTTTAAATAAAGAAAAATGGCCTGAATTTGTCGAAAAGTTGATCGGCAAGAACCTTTGGGCGCCAAAGCTTGAAGGCGAAGCGATGCGGTTTGCCCTGGTGGCTGAGGGTGAAGAGGTTTCCCTGGAGTACGGTAATACGCGGGTGCCGCCCAAGGGAACTGCTTTTCCCCAAACTGAAACAATGTATCGTTTTCAATTGGGCAATACAGATATGCAAGAGCCTAAATTGGAAGAAGAGCGAATTTTGCTTGGGGTCCGACCTTGCGATGCAAGGGCTATGGCCATCATTGAAAAGCTTTTCCGGTGGGATTACGATGATCCCTATTTTCTGAAAAGGCGGGAGATGTTAACCTTAGTAGGTCTGGCCTGCAATGATCCCGGCCTAAATTGCTTTTGCCCCTCCGTCGGCGGAGCGCCGGATTCCGCAGAGGGTCTTGATCTGCTCATGTATGACCTCGGAGACAGCTTCCTAATGGAGTCGGTAACGACCAAAGGTGAAGCCTTGTTAGCAGAGACAAAAGAACTGCTAACTGACTCTGATGCTGACGCCGTCAAAACCAAAGAAAAGTTATTTGCTGATGCCGGAGCGAAGATCAAACGAACGGTGGATCACATTGGTATTCCGGAAGGACTGCCTGGACTGTGGGAAGATCCGCTCTGGAGAAGAGTATCTGCATCCTGTATCGGCTGCGCAACCTGTACCTATCTCTGCCCTACCTGCCATTGCTTTGATATTCAGGACGAAGTGGAAGGTTTTGAGGCGAGGCGCTGCCGGATGTGGGATTCCTGCATGTTCGAGGAGTATACCTTGCACACTTCGGGGCATAATACCAGGCCAACCCGTCGTGAAAGAACCAGGAACCGCATTAACCATAAATATAGTTACTATGTCGATAAGTTCGATGTAATTGCCTGTGTTGGCTGCGGGCGGTGTATCAACCTTTGCCCTGTCAATATCGACATTGTTGAAATCTTAAGACAGGTTAAGGAGGAGCTGCAATGACCGCTGATAATCCTTATATCCCCTATTTTGCAACGATAGAGGATAGCTGGTTTGAAACAGGCGGCGATCGCTGCATTAAAACTTTCAAAGTAGTTTTTGATGATCCGGCTGTCCGAGATAGCTGGAATCACAAACCGGGACAATGCGCTATGATCGGCGTATTGGGTGAGGGAGAAAGTATGATATCTATATCCTGCTCGCCAACCGAGGGTAAGTTCTTACGTTTCTCAGTTATGAAAATGGGCAAAGTGACCCAGGCCCTGCACAAGTTGGAAGCAGGCGACAAAATGACGGTACGCGGTCCTTACGGCAACAGTTTTCCGGTAGACGACTGGCAGGGGAAAAAAATACTGACCATTGGTGGCGGAATCGGGCAGGCCCCGCTCAGGCCGATCGTTGAATTTGTAAAGTCGAATCGGGAAAAATATGCCGGGCTGACCATGATCTATGGTGCCCGATCCGCAGGTGACCTTTGTTTTAAGGGTGAGTTTGATCAGATGAGCAAACGCGATGATCTGTCTTGCCACCTGACAATCGATATTGAGGAGGAAGGGTGGGACCACAATGTTGGCTTTGTTCCGCAAATGCTGCTTGACCTCAATCCTTCGCCGGAAAATACTATTGCCGTAACTTGCGGTCCGCCGATTATGATCCGCTTTGTGCTGGAAAACCTGAAAAAACTTGGGTTTAGTGATGAACAGGTTTATACTACGCTTGAAAACAGAATGAAGTGTGGTATCGGAAAATGTGGGCGCTGTAATGCAGGCTGTATGTATGTTTGTAAGGATGGACCGGTTTTCAGCTATTCTGTATTAAAAGATATTCCGGAAGCGTTTGCATAAAACTGCTAATACGATAAGCACAGTAAAGACAGGGAATTAAGCAACCCTGTCTTTTTTTGGATCGCTTACATTTTTATGAGCGGGATGGGAATGCACAAGTTCTTCTTGCTTGTCGGCCTCATCCGGTTGTGCTAAGATTATTTCACAGCTAACAAAGGTAATTAAGGGTTTCTTTTGTGGGAGGCTTATATCATGGAACAGTACGGGTTGGTAATTGAGACAGCCGCTGATACCGCTACAGTAAATCTGCAGCGCCACCTGACTTGTGAAAGCTGTGGTAAATGCGGCATCTTGAGCGGATCAGGCAGGCGTGAGCTTACGGTAGAGGCTCTTAACCCTATTCAGGCAGAACGCGGCCAGCGGGTTATCCTCGAGACAGATGATCGCCAAATTCTCTTTATCTCTTTCATGCTTTATCTTGTGCCGGTAGCTGCTTTGCTGGCCGGTATTTATTTAGGCTTGGCAGCCGCCGGCCGCCTGAACCTGGCCATGAACTACGAACTTTTTGCAGTTTGCATCGGTTTGGTTATAATGTCATTAGTGTATAGTATGATCCGCATTTGGGATAGGAAAGCGAAAAACAACCCTAAATACAAACCTGTTGTCACAGGCCTGCTTCAGGCTGAAGTACCTTGTGGCGATCTGCACAGCGATTGATCAAATTATCGTCTAAAATAGCGGGGGGAGCATTATGGCTGGTCAATACAATGTAGTAATTGTCGGAGCAACCGGTATGGTCGGTCAAAAGATGATCGAGGTTTTGCTCGAAAGAGAATTTCCTTTCAAAGAGTTAAAGCTGTTGGCATCTTCGCGCTCGGCCAATCAAAAAGTTGAAGCCGGCGGAAAACAATATATGGTGGAAGAGTTAACAGCACAATCCTTTGCGGGTGTTGATTTTGCCTTCTTCAGTGCCGGTGGGGATATCAGCGAACTATTTGCTCCGGAAGCGGTTAATCGCGGTGCGGTGGTTATTGATAACAGTAACGCCTTCCGGATGGATTCTGCCGTGCCCCTGGTTGTGCCTGAAGTCAATCCGGACAGCGCTTATACACATAAAGGCATTATTGCCAACCCCAACTGTTCAACAATCCAGATGGTAGTCGCTCTTAAGCCTCTCCATGACGCAGTCCCGATTAAACGGGTGGTAGCCGCAACCTACCAGGCTGTGTCAGGCGCCGGCAAAGAAGCCGTTGACGAATTACTGCAACACAGCCGGGCGGCCCTTGAAGGACAACCTGTTCTTCCCGAGCGTATACCGCATAAAGGGGCTAAGCGCAATTATCAGCTGGCTTTTAACATTGTTCCGCAAATAGATGTTTTTGTAGAAGATGGCTATTGCAAAGAAGAAGTAAAAATGATCCAGGAAACGCGCAAGATTATGGGGCTTCCCGAACTGCCGGTGACGGCCACCACAGTCAGGGTTCCGGTGGTCAACGGCCACTCGATTGCCGTAAATGTCGAATTTAGCGGTCCCCTGGATACAGGCGAGGCACGAGACCTGCTTGCCAAGGCCCCAGGAGTTGTTATTCTTGACGATCCGGCTGCCTTAAGCTATCCCATGCCGCTTCACGCTGCTGATCATGATGCCGTTTATGTCGGCCGGATCAGAACAGATCATTCAGTAAAATATGGGCTTAACCTCTGGGTGGTTTCTGATAATATCCGTAAAGGGGCAGCAACAAACTCAATCCAAATTGCTGAGCTCTTAATCAATAGGTAACTAAACGGGTGGATTATATGGTTGCTTTCAACCCCGCAAGCCATTCAACTGTTCATTAGTGAGAAGGAGCGAACATAAAATGATTGTTGTTATGAATCCCGGTACCGGAGAAAAAGAAGTCACCCGCATAACCGATAAGCTAAAAAAAATGGGTTATGGGGTGCACATTTCCGCCGGTGAGAGTCGTACGATAATCGGCGTTATCGGGCAACGTCGAGAAGAAGTTGCCCAGGCAATGGAAGCAATGCCTGAGGTTGAAAAGGTTGTCTTTATTTCCCGTCCCTTCAAGCTGGCGGGTCGGGAATATCATCCCGAGAATACGGTGATCAGGATCGGCGATCTGACCATTGGCGACGCTGAACTGGTTATAATGGCCGGCCCCTGTGCCATCGAGAATGAAGAGCAGCTGATTGAGGCTGCTGAGGCGGTTAAAAAGGCCGGCGCCAGGGTTTTGAGAGCCGGCGCTTTCAAACCGCGCACTTCGCCCTATAGTTTCCAGGGTCTCGAACAGCAAGGTTTAAAATTTTTAAACCGGGTGCGGGAAAAAACCGGCCTACTAATTGTTACCGAAGTTATGGACCAGTTTACGGCTGAAGAGGTAGCGGAATGCGCTGATATTATCCAGGTCGGAGCACGCAATATGCAAAATTTCTATCTGTTGCGAGAACTGGGGCGGCTCCGAAAACCAGTGCTACTTAAGCGGGGTCTTTCGGCAACCATTGAAGAGTGGCTGATGGCTGCTGAGTACATCCTGTCCGGGGGTAACTATGACGTAATTCTCTGTGAACGCGGGATCCGGACCTTTGAGCCTTACACCCGCAATACATTGGACTTAAGCTCTGTACCGCTGGTGAAACAGTTAAGCCATCTGCCGGTGATTGTCGATCCGAGCCATGGCACAGGACTTTCAGGCTTGGTGCCGGCGATGAGTAAAGCGGCTCTGGCAGCCGGAGCAGACGGGCTGATGATTGAAGTGCACCCCAATCCACAGGAAGCTCTCTCCGATGGACCGCAGTCTTTAACGCCCGCACAGTTTCGAACTCTGACCAGGGAATTGAAAGGGGTGGCTTTAAGTGTCGGCCGACTTATCTGACCGTGGGTTTTTCTTTGAAAAAGTGGCCTTAATTGGCGCCGGTTTAATCGGGGGCAGTATCGCTATTGCTCTGCGCGAGAAAAAACTGGTTAAAGAAATTAACTGCTACGATCTCAATCAGGCAGCCGGCTTGAAAGCAGTGGAATACGGGGCGGTTGATCGGTGTTTACAAACAGCAAGTGAAGCGGTCGAAGAAGCTGATCTGGTTATTCTTGCCGTTCCTGTACTTAAGACTCTGGATCTGCTCAAGGAGATATTGCCTGCAGTCAAGACCGGGGCGCTAATTACTGACGTTGGCAGCACCAAGGGAGCGATTATGGCTGCTATTGAACAGGTTCTGCCCGCATCGGTATACTATATCGGTGGTCATCCGATGGCTGGTTCTGAAGAAAGCGGCATCAGCGGTGCTGATCCAGCTTTGCTGGAAAATGCCGTCTATGTTATAACACCAGGGCCAAATTCTCCGGAATCGGTTGTAGACAATTTATGCCGGATGCTTTTGGAGATAGGCGCAGAACCGATCATTGTTGACCCCCTTGTTCATGATCGGGTAGTTGCCTTGGTCAGCCATCTACCACACCTGGCTGCCGCGGTTCTGGTTCAAAGTGTAACTGACTCCAGCGAAAAGGAGCTGATCCATACTCTGGCTGCCGGAGGGTTCAGAGATAGCACCAGGATCGCGCTTGGAAACCCCGACGTATGGCGTGATATATGTATCAGTAATCGCTGGGCTCTATTGTCAGCTCTGAAAGGATTTAGAAAAAACCTGGATACGGTAGAAAAACTTTTATCAGATCAGGATAGTGAGGCAATTTACGAATATTTTTTGCAAGCAAAGGAGTACAGAAGTTCAATCCCTCATCGTGGGCGAGGTATTTTACCGGAGATTTATGAACTAGTTGTATTAGTCAAAGATACTCCGGGTGCCATTGGCAAGTTGACCGGGTTGCTCGGTGACGCAGAAATTAATATTGATGCTATAGAAATCATGCACGTCCGCGAGTTGGCGGGTGGCAGCATCAGGCTTGGCTTTCGAGATCGTGAAACCCGGCTAAAGGCATTAGATCTGCTGAAAAGCAACAGTTACCCAACTCATGTCAGGGAATAAGAAACCGACTCAGATCGTAGTTTACTGAACAACATTTCAATATCAAAGGCAAGTCCCGGGAAGCCCGTTGGCGCAGAAAAGAAGGAGAAGGATCCCGAATTAGAGACCGTCAATAATCTAATACCGGAAGCCAGGCTCTTCCGGCAATTTGGCATAATTGGTGTAGGTTAGTTTTGTCACATTTTTATAATACACGCCAAGCTCAACTCACCCTTCAACCCGACCGTAAACTGAATGTGTCAGATTTTCAAAACGTCTGCCCCTAATATCGAAGGTGACGTAACATAGGACATCGTCCAGCTGGCCGGCTTGAAGACAGATGGTGCTACCGATAACAGCATGCCACCTTCCTCCATTATACCTCGGCGCCTCATGGATATGACCGTGGATGGATAATAGCGGTTGTTTTTCTTCTATGAAACGATAGACCACCGGGCTGCCTACCGCCTCGCCCGTAGCGCAAAGATCCAGACTCAGCTGCGATGGGGGTTCATGAATGAGCCAGATGGAACTGCAGAGATCTTTGACCATATCTGCTGTAGCTTGAAGCGACTCGGTAACAGGGCGCTTACTATTCAAATAGTTCTCGAGATTGCCGATCTCCTCGATTTCATTGTGCTCATTGATGATAACCGGAGGTCCCAACTGGATAGGGTTAACAGAAAGCTCTTTTGAGCTGCTCGGCGCAACCCAGTACTTGTATGTAAACGGGAAATCACGTATCCATGGGCAGCCACAGAATTCATACCCCCCTACCTCGACCGCCCTGTCGGCGACGTAATGCCACAGCCCATCTGTGTCCAAGGCCTCCAGCTCCGAAACCAGCAACTGGTTGTCGTCGTTTCCAGGGATTACTACCAACTCTGCTCCGGCGTCGCCGATCATTTCGGCACACTCTCTGACGTAAGGTACGAACCCGGCCTGCGCTAGTATGCCGTTTTCCTTAGGCAGCAGATCGCCGGCCACAGCCACCACGTCCGGCTTTACCGCCCGCACTGTCTCAACCAGTTGCAGCCACTTGGCTGCGGACTGATGAAGATCGGCCAAGGCCAAAACCTTCAATCCGGACTACCTCCTTATCTGTAGGGGCGTTTTAGCCCCGCCTGCGCAAGAATAAGTCCGCTGGTCAAAGCGGTTATCTTACTAATAATTATTACGAAAACAGTAGCTTTTCTAATTCCTATTGTATTTTAATCTTTTGTCGAAACCCGAAACCCGGGCAAGCTTTATTTACAATTAATATGGTTATATGCTT
>DBBD01000073.1 GCA_002292015.1 Firmicutes bacterium UBA993 | reverse complement strand
TGCAACTTTGCTCTATGAACAGAAGAGCGGTATAATTGTGCCTGAAGCAGCTATTTTTATAATAGATAATGTACCAGGGGTGTATTTAAACCAGTCCGGTCGGGTGGTCTATGTTCCGGTAACGGTTGTGGAGAAACAGGAGGACAAGGTGATGGTAGAAGGACTGCAGCCCGGAAACCTGGTTATCACCCGCCCCAATCTGGTTACTGAAGGCCAGCGGATGAACTAAGACAAAATATAATATTTACCGGGGAGTAACCCTTATGACCCAGTTAGAAAAAAGATATGCTGAAGTAAAAGCAGCAATCATTGCCGCGGCAGAAAGTGTTGGCCGTGATCCTGGCGAGGTTAGCCTGGTAGCGGTCACAAAAACCGTTGGTATTAATCAGATTCGCGAAGCCCTGGCTCTCGGGATCAGCGATTTTGGGGAAAACCGGGTACAGAGTGCCGCCCCAAAAGTGGCTGCTCTGTCCCAGGCGCGCTGGCACTTTATCGGCCATCTGCAGTCTAATAAGGTTAGTGATGTATTACCCCACTATAGCCTAATTCATTCTCTGGATCGCCCCTCGCTGGCTGCTGCTCTGCAAAACGCCGCTGAGAGTCGTAATGCAACAGTCGACGCCCTGGTGCAGGTCAATGTTTCGGGTGAAAAGAGCAAATTCGGATTGGAGCCGTCAGCCCTGCCGGATTTTTTGGAATATCTGAGCAGCCTGGAGCGAATCAGGGTCTGTGGTCTGATGACGATGGCGCCCTTTGTTGATGACCCCGAAGAAGTGAGGCCTGTTTTTCGTCGGCTGCGCGAACTGCGTAACCTATACGCAACTTCTGGGAACCAACTAAAAGAGCTTTCCATGGGTATGACCAATGACTACCCTATAGCGGTGGAGGAAGGGGCGACCATAGTCAGGATCGGCAGTGCCCTATTTTCATAAATATTGCAGATAGCAGGTGATTAATATCAGGTTAGTAGCTGAAGGGTTGTTGTTTTTCTTCCAAATTTATTACATTGTGATCTTGGCCCGGATCATTTTATCCTGGTTTATGCTTGGTGGTATTGGCGGCAACCGGACGGTATCGGCTATCTACCAGGTGATTTTCGGCCTCACTGAACCGCTGCTGATGCCGATCAGAAAGGTGATCCCACCGATTCGCATGGGGATGGCTTTTCTTGACCTCTCCCCATTTATTCTGCTAATCCTGCTCAGTCTGGCAAGGCAGCTGGTTTTACGCTATTTTTATTTTTAGAACCGGAGGAGTTTCCCTTGATTACCGCTTCACCTCTTTCTGATGCCGAAAAACAGTGGATGCAAAACTTTGAGAGAAAGCTGGAAACCTTAGGTGGCAACCGCACTTTAACTACAGCTTTTTTAGATCCGCGCCAGCTCGAATTGGCTGATGTGGTGCTGTGTCGCGAATCTGCCTATGCTTATACTGTATATGGCGGTTACCCGGAGGCAGAACGTAACCTACTCTGCATTTTCCCTGCCCAGCACAAGGAAAAATTGCCGGAGTTGGAAGCAGTCCGGGTCAGCTGGAAGGGGCCTGCCGGCCAGGTCGGGCACCGTGATTTGCTTGGAGCAGTGCTGGCTATTGGCTTAAAACGTGATCAGGTAGGCGACATCATAACTACAAGTGAACAGCAGGCTGTGGTGATCGTTGCTGCCGCGCAGGCCGCTTACATCAGCGCCAACTTGACCGAGGTAGGTCATGCCAGGGTCGAAAGTACCACCATCGATCTTGCCGATCTTCCTCTTCCGAAAGATGACGGGCGGGATATTAAAGGAACTGTGCCCAGCTTGCGCCTAGATGCTGTAATCTCGCTGGGGTTTAGTCTATCACGTTCGAAGGTTGTCTTGCTGATCAGGGGGGGGATAGTTAGGGTAAACTGGCGCCCGGTAGATTCCCCGGCTCATCAGCTGAAGGAGGGAGACCAGGTATCTTTAAAAGGCAAAGGCCGTTTGCTGCTTACCTCGGTTGAAGGTGAAACTCGCAAGGGTAGAATACACATCAAATTGAAACGTTATAGTTAGCCGGTTATTATTAGTCACAAAAGTATGCTGAGTTAAATTATAATAGCAAGCATATGGAAGAGCCAACCGAAGTGTAAATATTCCACTGGAGGAGTGTATAGTTTCTGCTGCCGTAGAAGTTGGGGCCATCTTCTGTTGCAAAACAAGGCATATCTGTATAATTCAGGTAGTTTTACGCCTTAACAAAGGGGAGAGTCAAGGTGACGATAACACCGCTCGATATCCAGAACAAAGAGTTTCAAAGGACATTCAGGGGTTATGATATTGAGGATGTAGATGAGTTTTTGGATCGCATCGCAAAGGATTTGGAGCAGCTGATTAGGGAAAAAAAAGATTACATGGAACAGATTGAACTGTTGCAGGAGAAAAATAAAAGCTATCACAAAATGGAAGAAACGATGCGTAATGCTATTGTAGTGGCCCAGGAAACAGCCGAAGAGGTTAAGCTGAATGCCAAACGCGAAGCTGAACTGATTAGAAAGGATGCCGGGAGAGAGGCAAGGCAAGTGCTTGAAGAGGCACGATTGCGGGCAGGCAGGGTACTCAGTGAACATGAAGAGCTCCTCAAGCGGGCCCGGGTTTTTAAGATACGCTACAAGGCCTTTCTGGAAACCCAGCTCGCTACCTTGGAGAGCGATGAATGGATGACAGAGCAACTTAAGGTGCAGGGCTTAAGCAGTTCTGCCGGGCCACAGAAGGAAAATGTTCCGGAACCCGGTACAATTACCTCCGAACCGGTAATAGATCAAGCTAATAAGGAAGTTAGTAAAGAAGACAATCTGCCACCCCGGCTGCGGCTAGAACCGGCACCCAACCGTGAGACTGAAAACGATCAGTAGGAATAGCTATTTGAGCACAACATCTCGTATTGCAGGGCTATTTTTATTATGTATTATGGCGGGCTAAAATCAATTACTTAGAGGAGCTAAATCATGGACTACCGCGAAACGCTGAACTTGCCACAGACTGAATTTCCGATGCGCGCCAACCTGCCGGTTCGAGAGCCTGAGATGCTCAAGTTCTGGTCTGATATTGATGTAAACAGCATGGTGAACAAAAAGAGAAGTGGGTCCCCATCCTATATCTTGCACGATGGTCCTCCTTACGCCAACGGGGATATCCACATGGGCACTGCGCTGAACAAAGTGCTCAAAGATATTATCAATAAGTATAAGACAATGCGAGGCTTTAACTGCCCCTACGTTCCCGGTTGGGATACCCACGGTCTGCCGATTGAACACCAGATCATCAAAACGGAAAAGATTAACCGAAAAGAGATTTCCGATTTGGAGTTCCGAAGAATGTGCCATCGTTACGCTCTCAGCTACGTTGATATCCAGCGTGAACAGTTTAAGCGGCTCGGTGTGCGCGGCGATTGGGATAATCCATACCTGACCCTGGCTCCGGCCTATGAGGGTCGCCAAGTCAGGATCTTCGGGGCCATGGCTGAAAAGGGTTATATTTACAGGGGGATGCGTCCGGTATACTGGTGTGCCGATTGCGAAACCGCCCTGGCCGAGGCGGAAATCGAGTATGGAATGAGAACATCTGATTCAATCTATGTTAAGTTTGCGGTTGTCGATGATCGGGGGCTACTTGGTGGTACAGAGGACAAATACTGCCTAATCTGGACTACCACCGCTTGGACCATTCCCGCCAACCTGGCCATAGCGGTACATGCTGATTTTGACTATGTCCTGGCTGATGCCGGAGGCGAGCAGTACCTGCTGGCCGAGGGGCTCCTGGAAGATGTCGCCAGGATTGCCGGATCAGAAAAACCGTGGTCCATCTTAAAAAAATACAAAGGAAACGATCTGGTCGGCATCCGCTGTCGCCATCCCCTCTATGAGCGGGAATCAATGCTTTTGGTGGGCGATCACGTATCTCTGGATCAGGGTACCGGATGTGTGCATATTGCCCCGGGTCACGGCCACGAAGACTTTGCCATTGGCCAGGCCAATGATCTGCCGGTACTTAGCCCGCTTGACGATACCGGTATTTTTACCGAAGAAGCAGGCAAATATTCGGGTATGCGCTATGATAAAGGCGGCCTACAGGTGATTGAAGATCTGAAAAACGCCGGGGCTTTGATCTGCTCTGTCCCTATAGAACACCAGTACCCCAATTGCTGGCGCTGCAAGCAGCCGGTCCTGTACCGGGCTACCGAGCAGTGGTTTGCCTCGATAGACGGCTTCCGCAAAGAGGCACTGGATGCCGTTAAAAGAGTTAACTGGACTCCCTCCTGGGGCGAGGAACGCATTTATAATATGATCGCTGAGCGCCAGGACTGGTGTATATCCCGCCAGCGGGCCTGGGGAGTGCCGATCCCGATATTTTACTGCACTTCATGCAACGAGGCGATTATTAACCGGGAGACGATCGACGCAGTCAGCAGACTCTTTTCCGTAGAAGGTTCCGATGCCTGGTTTGCCCGCGAAGCGGTGGAGATATTGCCTGATGGTTTTCATTGCCTGCACTGCGGCGGCGGAGAATTCCGCAAGGAAAAAGATACCATGGATGTGTGGTTTGATTCGGGTTCCAGCCATGATGCCGTACTGGAGACCCGTGTTGAACTGGGCTGGCCGGCAGATCTTTACTTAGAAGGTAGCGATCAGTATCGCGGCTGGTTCCATTCCTCACTACTTACTGCAGTAGCGACCAGAGGCGAGCCGCCTTACCGGGCGGTACTCAGTCACGGATGGGTTGTTGATGGTGAAGGGAAAAAGATGTCCAAGTCGCTCGGCAACGTAATAGCCCCAGAGCAGATTGTCAATCAGTATGGGGCAGATATCTTGCGGCTCTGGGTATCTTCGGCTGATTTTACCAGCGACATACATATTTCCAACGACATTCTCAGGCAGCTGATCGAAGTTTACCGCAAAATCCGCAACACAACCCGGTTTTTGCTGGGCAGCTGTTTTGATTTTAAACCGGAAACCGATTTCATCGATTACGCTTCAATGGAGGAGCTGGATCGCTGGGCACTGTTCCGGTTGACCGAGCTAGTAGAAAAAGTTACAGTCGCTTATGAGCAATACGAGTATCACCAGTTTTTTCATGCCCTACATAACTTCTGTGTTGTTGATCTGAGTAACTTTTATCTTGATATTATCAAGGACCGCCTCTATTGTTCTGCCCCGGGTGATCCGGCAAGGCGTTCGGCACAGAGCGCTCTGATGATAATCTTAGAACACCTGGTAGTAGTGATGGCGCCGATCCTGACCTACACGGCAGATGAAATCTGGCAACACCTGCCTGGCCGCCGCGGCAAAAGTGTACAGCTAGCCGATTGGCCCATACCCGATCCAGCCTGGAAAGATCGAGAACTTGGTGCGCGTTGGAAAACTATACTCGAAGCGCGCGAAGAAGTTACTTGGGCGTTGGAGCAGGCTCGCAAGGAGAAAGTGATTGGCGGTTCGCTCGAGGCTGAAGTAACGATCTGGGCTGACGAACAGATCTATGATCATTTGAAAAGTTTTGAAGATAAACTGGCAACGCTCTTCATAGTTTCAGTAGCCAAGCTCCAAAAAGAACGCATCGACGATTTTTCTATAGCACCGAAGAGGCAGCGTTATCCGCTGAGTATACTTGTAGAAAAAGCGAAAGGTCATAAGTGTCCGCGCTGCTGGATTTACACTGATTCCGGTGAAGAGCTCTGCCCGCGCTGCAGCAGTGTCGTAGCCACACTTTAATGATCTAAAAGGAGACTAAATTGCGTTTTATAATAACAGCAGCCTTTATTATTATCGTCGACCAGCTCAGCAAATTCCTCGTCTCGTCGCTGATGCAGGTCGGTGAGTCCATCGTCCTGCTTGAAAATGTTTTACATATCACTTTTGCCCGTAACCCAGGCGCAGCATTCGGCATATTGCCCTACCAGACGACAATCTTGGTTGTGATTACCGTAGCGGTAGTTATCTTTATTATCTATTTTTACCGTTTGTTATCTGCAGAACAGCGATTGTTGCGCTTTTCTCTATCCCTGTTGCTCGGCGGCGCAGTTGGCAACTTGATTGACCGGCTACGCACCGGATATGTAGTTGATTTTATTGATCTTGAAATCTGGCCGCCAATTTTTAATGTTGCTGATTCTGCCATTGTAATCGGTATAAGTTTGTTTTTGATTGCCTACTGGCGTGATGAAACTTATAAAAGATCAAAGGAGATGTGCTGATGTACCCCGAACTTTTTAGCATTGGCAGCCTGACGGTTTATTCTTATGGCTTTATGATGGCGCTGGCTATCCTGGTAGCAACCCTGGCTCTCTACCGCGAAGCACCCCGGGAAGGGATTAGTTTCGACCATCTGCTCGAGGCAATAATTGTTACCGCTTTTTTTGGACTTATTGGGTCTCGAATACTATTTATTGTCTTAAATTGGCGCTATTATAGCACCCAACCGTTCCTAACAATTTTGACGGTATCTGAGGGACTCACCTTTTACGGTGCTATGTTTGGCGGTGCTATTGCTCTTTTGATCTGGTGCTCCCGTCGCAAGATCAGTTTTATGAAACTAGCCGACCTATTTGCGCCCTACCTGGTGCTCGGCTACAGTTTCGTGAGGGTTGGCTGTTTTTTAAACGGCTGCTGTTATGGCAAAGAAGCGGATTTACCCTGGGCTCTGCCGATCAATATGGCTGATACCATACTACGGCACCCGGTTCAGCTTTATGCCACCCTGGGCGGTCTGCTGATATTTGTCATATTGAAGGTGCTGAAGCCGCGGAGGCCGTTTATCGGTTTTATACTGCTGATGCTCTTTGCACTTTATGGTTTGTTAAGGTTTACAACTGAATTCTTTCGTCATGGTTATGAGGTCGCAGCAGGCCTCACTGCAGCCCAGATCTTCAGTCTGGCCCTGTTTGTATTTTCATCTGCGACTATCGCCCTGATTTGCTACCTGCTTCCTGATTCAAAGGCCTCAGAAAAGAAGAAAAAGGCAGCGAAATAATGAGGGAACAGCATTCCCTCATGCGGGTAAGCGTTCCTGATCCCGAGACTGGCCGGCGGATTGATCTTTTCCTGGCAGGGGCGGTTACTGACCTGACCCGCAGCCGGGTACAGAAACTGATTGAAGAGGGTCTGGTTGCGGTTAATGAAATGGTTTGTACCGATAAAAATTACCGGGTTCGCGCTGGGGATATGGTGGTTTATTCTCTTCCGGAACCTGAGGCGCCAGAGACCAGGCCTGAGGAGATCCCGCTCGCGGTTATCTTCGAAGACAATGATTTGCTGGTGATTAATAAGCCACGGCAAATGGTGGTTCATCCTGCCCCCGGTCACAGCCGTGGCACACTGGTGAACGCTTTGCTGCACCATTGCCATGATCTATCAGGGATCGGTGGTGTGGTACGCCCAGGTATAGTGCATCGTCTTGACAAGGATACATCCGGTCTGCTGATCGTAGCTAAGAACGATAAAGCGCACAGTTCACTTTCAAGCCAGCTTAAAAGCCGACAGCTAAGACGTGAGTATCTGGCCCTGGTCTGTGACCGGGTTAAACCAGTTTCCGGCAGGATTGAAGCCCCGTTGGGCCGACACCCGCGAAACCGCAAGAAAATGGCGGTTATTACTGCCGGCCGCGAGGCGGTAACCCGCTACCGAGTATTAAAAGAGTATGGGCAGATAAGTTTACTGAAGGTTATGCTTGAAACCGGGCGCACCCATCAGATTAGGGTTCACCTATCTTATATCGGCCATCCGGTAGTCGGCGATTTTATTTATGGGCCGGGAACCTGGGCCGGCCTTCCGCCGGAGATGCTTTTTACCCATGCGTTGCATGCATACCGGCTTTCTCTTATCCACCCATCCAGCCAGGAAAGCTTAACATTTTTCGCCCCCCCGCCGCCGGAATTCCAGGCACTACTCCACTATTTAGCCGAAAATGTTTAGTTCGCAGATACGTATTTGGCCGTCCCGGTATCGGAACAGCAAGCGTAAGTCACTTTTATGTAGCTGTCGACAACAATTTCCGGTACAGCTCTTCGGTTACGGTTACCCCTTCTCTTTCCAGGGAAAGAAGGTAAGCGCCTGTCTCCGGCGAAAAGAGGGGCAGACAAGTCTTGGCTCCAGGAGCTAAAAGATGGAGCTCAAGATTTAAAGAATCCAGCAAAATCGGGCTGCTCCCCGAAAATACGCTCCCTATCAGCACCACGTCACATTGATTCAGTTTTAACCTGTGGCATAGATAACCCGCCGATTGACCGAAAAAGCGTCCTAAGCGGGCGATAATCTCCTGAGAGACCAAGTCTCCCTCAGATGCTAATCCGAAAAGACGGGGTACCAGAGTGAATGCCTGAAACAGAAGCGGCGTTACCGCCAGAAGGTTGCTCTGACTCTCCAGGATCAAGGAGGCCAGTTGATCGAAACTTTCCACCCCGGGAAGGCGTAGAAGCTCTTCCTCCAAAGGGGTTTTGGGGCCGATGGAATCGGCAGATCGAAAAGCATGGTGGATGATCTCCCTTACCAGGTACATCGATCCACCGTGGAAACCGGTCTCATAGCCGAGTCCGCGGGAAATGTAGCTCTCTCCTTTGGCGTTTAGTCCGCAAATATTACCCCCGGTTCCACAGATAACGGCAATCCCCAGGCCATTTTTGATCCCTCCTCTTAAGCCCACCCAAGCATCGTTTAAGAGCTGAAAAGACAACCCGGGGAAAGCTTGTTGCAAACCTTTGCTTAACTCAGCGAAATTAAGTGGAAGATCAGCTCCCGACAACCCAAAAACCGCGCCCTTTATTGAAGAAATAGAAATCCCGGCCTCAGTCAAAGCCTGATCAACAGCAGACTTGACGGCCTCCATGGCCGGATCCAACCCAATTAACTGATAATTGGAAGGTCCAGCCAGCCCTTTTCCCATTATTCTCCCCGATTGTTCTCCTACTACCGCTTTAGTCTTGAAAGTTCCTCCGTCGATCCCTAAAAAGTACATGATCACGACTCCCAGCTATCCACATTCCCGTGGAGATGTTCCGGGATCAGGACTTTATAGGCCTCAGCCCTATTCATTTTTTTCCATCGGGCGTTTTCCCTGGACTTAAAATGGCAAAAAGCGTTCAGCATAGGAATGATCTCTTGGGGGAACTGGCTTTTGTGCATCTTAACCGCTTCCATTCGTTTTTCCCAGACCAAAGAAATATCTACATAGCTGTTTGGTTGTACAGAGCAATAGAAAGCCACCGCCTTCACCGCCCAGGAAGGTCTGATCTCAGGGAAATAAAGGGGCATGGAGGAGAAGATAGCCGCCTCGGCGCCGGCCATACCCACTTTCACGTGATCCGGGTGAGCTTCATATGGCAGCCATGGATCGGGGCAGATGATGCATTCCGGCTGTTTCTCCCGGATCAGCGCGATCAACTTTTTTACCACCACCGGACAGTCAGGCAGCTCTCCATCCGTCATCTCCCAGAAGAGCAGCTCCTTGATCCCTAAGTGCAAAGAGGCCTCTTCCTGCTCTTTTTTTCTGATCTTAGCCAGATCCTGCGGATCGGTTTGAACGTCGTAGCTTCCTTTGGATCCATCGGATACTACCAGGTGCAAAAGCTCTTTTCCGTCTCGGGCCAGGCGGAGCTGCAACCCTCCACAAAAGAGATCGCCGTCATCCGGATGAGGAGAGATCAGCAGGTAACGGCTAAAGCTGAGAAGATCAGGGATCTCCAATAAAAACTTGCTTCGGGGATTAAATAAGAATTTAAGCTTCCACCATAGACTCTTCTCCATCCAACAGCCTCCTTTGCCGCACATCCTCTTTCAACTGTTGAAGCCTGGAACCGTGGAGTGGGAAGAAGATGATAGCGCCCAGGGCAGCTACCAGGGCAGCTACGGGGATAAAACTGGTCAACAGTCTCAGACCGAAAACCGCGGAAGAAGGTTGCGCCGCCAAGTGGGCATCAAAACCCGTCGTGGTCATAACCAGCCCCAACACCACCCCCTGCAGGGAGATGCCCAGTCGAATGAATAAGGCGTTTACCCCAAAATAGATCCCCTCTCTCCTGCGGCCTGTTTTTAAATAATCTTCATCGATAATCTCCGCCAGAAGCACCTCAAGAATTAAAAGCAGGCCCCCCAGCCCCAGACCGCAGGAGGCAAATACAGCTATCGCTGCCAGGGAGGAATTGATGAAAAAAGTGGGAATTAAGGCCAAGCCGAAAGCTACGGCTGCACAGAAGGCCACCCACCGGGGCCCATATTTTTGGATCAGGCGCGACCAGAGCATGAGAGCGGCGAAGGTAACCAAAAATATAGCCAGAAAGAAAAAGGTATTCCAGATGTCTGTCAGCTCCAGGACATGCTTGGTATAAAATGGAATCATACCCATCAGCAGAACAAAGGTGAACTGGACAAAAAGGGAGTAGAGAACATAGGTAAGAAAGGAGCGGTTAACGACGGTGTGTTTCAGGGCCGCCACCAGGGGCATCGCCTCACCCCGGAAGCGGGGGTTCTCCTTGGAACCGTAAAGTGAAAACAACAGGGTCGCTGCGGTAATGACGGCGAAGATAAGACCCATCGCGCCCCAGCCCACGGTAGTGTAAAGAAGGGGGGCCAGTGATACCCCCAGGATCAACCCTACCAGGCCGAAGAACTGACGCAAAACGTTAACATCGGCGCGCTCCTTCACACTATGGTACATCTCCGGAAAAAGTGAGGTCCAATTAAGAACCACCATGGTATAGAGTGTATCCCAGCAGAAGATGATCAGCACAAAATATATAAACAGCGGGATATAATCCGGGGCCGAGGCGAAGGGGGGCACCCATACCAGGTAGAAAAAAAAGGCTAAAGGTACTGTGCCGAATAGAATATACGGAATACGGCGGCCGAAGCGGCTCCTGGTGCGATCAGAGATATAACCGAGGAGAGGGTCATTTACGGCATTCCACATCCCGTACAGGATCCAGGCTACCGAGACTAAGGCCACCGGTAATTTTAACTGATCCACATAAAAAAAGATTACAAAGGCGGTAAAAGCATTGTTGGAA
>DBBD01000023.1 GCA_002292015.1 Firmicutes bacterium UBA993 | reverse complement strand
GCCAGAGGCGCCTGAAGGTGTTTCGCCTTGAGGCCGTCCGCGCCGGATTCAAAAAAGCATGGCAGGAGCGCGACTACGCTACGATCATCAGCTTGGCACAGAAGATTCCTGAGAACGTCCTGCAGGAAGACCCGAAGCTCCTGATGTGGTACGATCAGGCGGTAACGAGAATGGGAGGTGATTAAATGCTAAGGAAATTGCGACTACAAAATTTCAAGATATGGGAAGATACCGGCAGCATCCGCATGGCTCCGATTACATTGTTTTTTGGTGCAAACAGCTCAGGCAAATCGAGCATTGGACAGTTTTTGATGATGTTGAAGCAGACAGTTGAATCACCGGATCGCAAAGCAGTGTTCTATCCGGGTGATAGGACCTCGGCGGTTCAACTTGGTTCCTATCAAGACATGGTTTTTGGCCGCGACCCTGACAAGAAAATAGCCTTTGAATATCAGTGGGATTTGCAAGATGCATTGGAGTTTACGGACCCGATCTTGAAGCAGTCCTTTTCTGGGGATTCTATGTCTTTTGGAGCTGAGGTCGGATTGAGCGACAAAGACCAGCATCCTCTGATGGTGAATCACCTCAGATACCAAGTGTTTAAAGATAACGACAATACTATGTCTATTGGAATGGAGCGAAAGGCGGGCACAAAGGGCGAATACAAGGTTGACGCGGAGAAGTATTCGCTAACGCGAAAACAAGGGCGGGCTTGGTCCCCCGGTGTGCCCGTCCGATTTTATGGCTTTCCGGATGAAGTGGTTGCTTATCATCAGAACGCAGATTTCGTTAAAGACCTCAATTTGGAACATGAAAAATTTTTCCGTTTACTGAGTTACCTTGGCCCGCTTCGTATGAAGGCCGAACGTTTGTATCCATGGACAGGTGTCAAGCACGAAAGTGTTGGATATGCCGGCGAAAACACTGTGGCGGCCATATTAGCTGCTAAGGGCAGAAAGATTAGTCTAGGCTATCGGGGCAAAACTAGGCTGTTTGATGAAATTATTGCGCATGAGCTAAAAAAAATGGGGCTGATTGATGAGTTCAAAGTCAATCCCATATCCGCGCAGCGACAGGAATACGAAGTCAAGGTCCGGACCAAAGGATCGAAAAATTGGGTCGATCTCCCGGACGTCGGTTTTGGCATCTCCCAGGTGCTTCCTGTGCTCGTGCAGTGCTTCTACGCACCGCCAGGCTCGATCATCCTCATGGAACAGCCTGAAATCCATCTGCACCCTAGCGCCCAGTCAGCCTTGGCCGATGTGCTGATCGATGTTATCAATTCCTGGGGAAAAGGCGCTGCTAGAAATATCCAGTTGATCATAGAGACTCACTCCGAGCATTTTTTGCGGCGACTGCAACGGCGGATTGCAGAAGAGAAATTGTCACAAGACAAGGTATCCGCTTATTTCGCCAACATCACCAAGACTCCCACTACTCTGGAACCGTTGCAAATTGATCTATTTGGAAACATCCGCAACTGGCCGGAGAATTTCTTTGGCGATGAAATAGGCGACATCGCCGCACACGCGAAGGCGGCGATAAAAAAGCGTACGAAGCAAAGCGGGAGAAAGTCGGAGGTTCCTGAATGATCAGATGCCTCACTAAATGCATAGTTGATACGAATGTAGCCGTTGTCGCGAATTTGGCAACAAAGCCAGAATCGCTCTCAGACGTCCCAGACGCCTGCGTAGGTGCATGTGTTCACCAACTTGAGGCCATCATCACCAAAGGTGGGCTCGTACTCGATGCCATGGGTGAAATTTTCCAAGAGTACTTAGAAAATCTTGGACTCAGCGGACAACCCGGTGTCGGTTACGCATTCGCTAAGTGGGTGCATGACCATCAGTGGGATCAAAATAAAGTGGATCGTATCGAAATCACCAAGAACAGCCATTCCTACGATCAATTTCCTGACCATAAGGATTTGGCCCTATTTGATGCCGCTGATCGGAAATTCATCGCTGTCTCGAACGCGCATCCAAAAAAACCGCCGGTGTTACAGGCGACGGACAGCAAGTGGTGGGGCTTTAGAGAAGCCTTGGCCGAGGTCGGGATTACCGTGCATTTTCTGTGTCCGGATTATGTTAAGGATAAATACACAGAGAAAATGGGCGCATGAAAGACAAGTTTTTCAAGTTCCCCCCCACTCCGCATCTGGCGCTTCTTGGTGATATCGAAGTCAGGGGTGATAAAGTCCTGTCAGAATCCGAGCGCTATGATTTGCTCCGACATGATGTTGTTGTTGAAGAAAAGGTTGACGGGGCAAATCTTGGTATCTCTTTTGACGGTGAAGGAATTGTTCGTGCCCAAAATAGAGGAGGGTACCTGCATCTTCCAAGCTCAGGTCAGTGGAAAAAACTGGCATCATGGCTGGCTCCAAAAATCGACTCTCTTTTCGAAGAGCTGACCGACCGCTATATTCTTTTCGGAGAATGGTGCTATGCACAGCACTCGGTCGTCTATGACCGATTGCCGGACTGGTTCCTTGGGTTCGATATTTACGATATATCTTCCGCAGGTTTCCTTTCTTGTCCTCACCGAGACAAAATTCTTCGAGCGATTGCCATATCTCAAGTACCCAAAATAGGCCGCGGTCAATTTACACTCGCGGAATTAACTGAACTCTTATCACAGTCACATCTCAGCGATAAACCAGCTGAGGGTCTTTATCTTCGGTTCGACCAAGGCGACTGGCTGGCTCAGCGGGCCAAATTGGTTCACCCTATGTTTGTACGATCGGTTGGGCAGCACTGGTCACGCTTCGGCATTAAGCCTAATCGCTTGGATATGGATGTTAGGGCATGATTTTATCGAAATAAGAATGATGTTATCAATCACTTTAATTGGCACTAAATCATAATAAAAATCACCCTTTTTGAAACTGTATTAGGGGAAAAAAATAAAAAATTAGCAAAGAAGCAGGAAAACCACCTGCTTTTTTGCTATATAAAAATAAAAAACAAAATTAGCATGACAAGTATAACTATTGTATCGGAAAATTGCAACACCTGGAACAGAAGAGATTTTACAAGTACCGCTGAATATGACCTTGAATGCAGCTCATGCTCAGCGTACGGTAAATTTTCCTACGTACAAAAACATTTTATCTGGTGTTGGGAAATTGATATTCCCGTTGATTGGCAATATGGTAAGTGGGAGCAGATAAAGCTATACCCCATGCAAGTGGCGGTTGTATTCATAAAATGCGACCTGTGCGGTGAAATACACCGGGTATACCCCTCTTTTTACCTCAAAGGCACAACACTAACCCGGGCAGCCCTGATATTTATTACATTTGCTTACGAATCATCGGACCTTACCTGGCGGGCGATCCCGGAAAAATTCTGTGATGCAGTAAACAAAATTGCCCATAGTACTCTTTTTAAAGCAGTCCATGGACTTGGCAAAAGTCTGGAAGAAAGTAACAAAAAAACCAGAACAGCGGTCGAAGAGCTTATCGGCCGATATCAGACCCCTACTTTAGTCGAAGAAGGAAGTTCGACCTGGCCGGCGGAAAAATCACGGTACGAACACACCTTGAAACGGGAACATATATTAAGGGCAATACTTTTACCACTGCTCAAATTCAAGCATGATACAATAACCAGCCACTTCTTTAACTATCTGCGCCCTTTACGAACCATCATTTCCGGCCTTTCACCCCCCATCAGCAAACTGGCCTATCGGTAGCCGGTTATACCCATATAATCGAAACAACCTTTTCCCATTGGAAGTGATATATTTGAGATGAAAGTAGCGTTAAGCCCCTGTAAACACATCACAAAGCAAATATCCGGGGAAAGGTGGTGAAAAAGTGACGGTTAAGGGCAACAAAGCAGAGGATTTAAAGATTTCCGGTGAAATCCTCTTTTTGCCATGCAATAAGCTCTTCGACCATCCCCTGCACATTGACTATTATCTGCAGTCACATTTGGAAGGACTAGTAAGCTCAATCAAAGAAGCGGGGCTATTAGAACCGATCGTTGTTACCCCCAAGGGCGAAGCGTACAGAATTTTAAGCGGACATTACCGGATCCGCGCCGTAAGAAGGCTAAGATGGAAAAAAGTCCTCTGCCGGGTAATTGATTGTGACGACCGGCTTGCCGCTATCGTTTACTGTACCTCCAACCTTTTGACCCGCGGTCTTAGTGCAATGGAAGAAGCGTACATGTTCTCCCAGCTGGTCGCGGCGGAAAACTTCACGCTAAGCGAAATCGGCAAACTTTGGGGACGGAGTAAATCATGGGTCTCGAGAAGGCTTATGCTGCTCACCCGGTTGGACGTAAAAATGAAAAAAGAAATGGAGCAAGGATATTTGCAGCCCCGGGTGGCACAAGAATTAGCCCGGTTGCCCCGGGGCAACGACCAGGCAAGGGTCTTTAAGCTTATCCGCAGGGAACAAATGGGCAAAGACACCGCCGCAGAGCTTGTCTCATGGTGGCTTAGCGCCAGTGAAGCTGAGCGTAAGCTGCTCGAAGAGCAGGGTTTTCTAAAAAATACGGCAAAAACTTGTGGCCTTAACTATTTAGCAAAGCACGTCAGCAAACAATTAGCAGACTGTACAAGCTGCCTGACAAGCCTGGCAGAGATTGTTAAAGGGCAAAAAGAGAATAACTGGTGGCCCCTTGCCATGTATCATTCCTTTAAAAAAGCGGTGCTGGAACTAGAAGCGGCGCTAAGGGAGCAAAAAATTCTACGGGAGCATTAAGATGAGGCGCAGCTACGAGGAGCGAAAGAACAAAAAAGCATTCAGGATGAATATTGTAGGCCGCATCAAAGACCTGAACCCGCCGGCACGGGCCAGGGTAATCGAAGAAATATTAGCGCAAAAACATACGCTGCCCTACTCTATCAAGGATGAACTGAGCAAAGCAACCATTTATCGCTGGCTCAGGCAGTTCAGGCAGCACACGGATGCATAAAACAGCTTTGATGGTAAAGGTAAGGAGCGACCGGGGAGCAATAAAGGCACTTAATGAGCAGCAAAAAGATGCCTTAAAAAGATGGCGCTATGATAACCCTTACCGGACTGTTGAAGATTTAAGGGAAGAACTGGCGTTCCATGTTGAAACCACCTCCGAGCCTATGCCCTCTTTGGCCACCATCGCACGCTATTTAAGATCACAGGGCCTGGCCAGAAAAGAGCTTTTAAAAGGTCTAAAGCCCCCTGTAAAAGTGCGGCTGGCCTTTGAAGCCGATTATCCCCAGCAGCTTTGGATGGCGGATACCAAGGGTCCGGACATCTATGTTTTTGACCCGGACCACCCCGGCCAAACTGTATTAGCAAAGCCGGTCGTTATCCTTGATGACTGTTCTCGCTATATTGTGGCGGCGATGTATGTAATCCTGGAAAATGAATACGTAATCACGCAGCTTTTTTGCCAGGCCATCCTCTTGTACGGGATTCCGGAAATTTTGTACATTGATCGGGGTGGTTCTTACATGGGAAACAGCCTTAAAAAAGGCGCCAATCTCATTGGCTGTAATGTCATTCACACCTCAAAAGGAGACGCTTCTGCAAAGGGGAAGGTTGAGAAAATTCTAAGAACCGTTCATGAAAGGTTTGAACAAGAAATGAAGGCGCAGGGCAAAAATGAGATCCAACTTAACGAGTATAACATGTATCTTCACGCCTACATCTATCAGGACTACCACAGAAGAATCCATGCCTCAACCGGCGCAACGCCGGAAGAGAGGTTTTTTGCCTTACCGGCACATTTAAGGCGCTGGATCAGCAAAGACGCCCTTTCAAGGATATTCCTGCCGGTAAGGACTGCTACGGTGACCAAAACGGGGCTGGTCAGGCTAAACAATCTTAAGTACCTGGTAAGCGACGGCAGCCTGTGGAGCAAGAAGGTTGAGCTCAGGCATGAATATTTGGACAAAAGCAAGGTGTACGTTTGGTACCAGGATAAGTATTATGGTGAAGCACACCTTTACACTGAGGAGAACGATTTCATTAAAAGGGCAGAGCTTACAGCCAAGTTTAATACCGCAACTGAAATCATTTTACCGGAAGTGGGACAGGTCCCGCTGTACGGGCGCCTTGACCGGCAACTGGCCAGGCACCGGGAGGAGCTGGCCGCCCTGGATATTAATGAGCAGCTTATACAAAACAAACAGAAAAAAGGGCAAGTTCGCGCAAAGCTTTTGCCGGAACCCAAACAGCATCCGACCTCCCAACCAGGCAATTTCACAGCAGATAAGTTCGTTTACCTCATGATGAAGCTGTTAAGAAAAAAATTCACCCCATCGGAAAGGCTTGCGGCCCATACCTTATGGAACTCAGCCGGCCCGCTGGAGGAAAAACCGGTGCGGCGCACCGTGGGCAGGCTGCTTGGCGAGGAGCATCCCATTGAAGATGTAAGAGGCTATCTTGAAGCGATCCGGCTTGCCGTTTTAACAAATCAAGATTGAAAGGAGTTACCTAAAATGAACGGGCTTGATGAAATGATTACAAACGAATTCTTGAGTTACTGGGACCTTCAGAGGTTACCTTTCCCCAAAATCTGCGACCCGGCAAATACTTTTGTTAATGCCCGCTTTGAGCAGGCCTTAAAAAGACTTAACCAGCTTTTGTACACAAGGGAGATCGGGGTCGTTATCGGTGAGGCCGGTAACGGCAAAAGCACCCTTTTGGATATCTTCTTAAGCAAAGTATCCTCCACCAGGTACAAGGTCATCCTCGTTTCCGTGCCGCAGAATAAGCCCCGGGAACTTTACCGCGCCATTTCGGCAGCCATGGGGGTCAATACTTCCTGGTTTGGCGCTGATGCCCTTAAGGTAGTGGACTTGTTGACATATTCATATATCGAGTCAAACCGGCCTAATCTCATTTTGATCGATGAAGCGCATGTTCTTACACCGGCAACACTTAACGAACTTAGACTGTTAACCAATACGAAGGTAAAAAATGAGCCGCTGATTACGCTGATGTTCTTCGGCCAGCCGGCCCTTTCCTCAACGCTTAAGTTGCCGGCCATGATCCCCCTGGCACAAAGAGTGGGGGCATGGATTACACTGGGCTTTTTTAATGAAGAAGAGTCGTTTAGCTATCTGGATTGGCAACTCAAGATGGCCGGTTCAAAAAGGGAGATATTTCTGCCAGCTGCCAAAAAAGCGATCTTCAGAAGGTCTCAGGGTAACCCAAGGATGATCAACAGGTTGTGCTGGGAAAGTCTCAATCAGGGCTGTCTGGATGGGACCCAGGTTATTACTGAAGAGTTGTTTGCGCATGTTTGTGAAAATCTTGGACCACATCTTGGAAATTAGGAGATGATCGAACTTGTATGTGATGCTGAAGAAGGAACACGTTGAGGATCTTTACCGCTGCCTTGAAAATAATATGGATGCTGCTTACAGTATTATTAACGCGTATGTGCCTGATGACAAGTTGGCAGCAGCGTTGCAGGAAAAATTCCGGGATGTCCTTTATTTTCTAAAAAGGGCTTATGATCCGGAACTTGTGGCGTTAAAAAGACAAACCAGATTGTATTACAAGAAATGGCTATGTCTTAAAGGTACGGATAAAGCAACATCAAATGCAGTCTATCTGAAATACCTGAAGCTGAAGCGTAAGGTTGCTGCAATGGAGATACCATTCTAAAACGGTGGATCCAGGCCTCCGGTAGACCTATTACGGTTGGGCGTCAATACATCACAGATATTTTTTCTTAAAGTTTATTTCCCTCCGCTTTTACCTTACGGAGGGTTTTTTTATTTCCTTATCCAAAAATATTTTGTGCCCTGCCAGTTCCAAAAAGGGTGATTATCCCAGTGCCAATTAAAGTGACTCTAAACAATATTTGACCCAAAACGTAAAATATATTAGACAAAACCCGGGGCATTCCCTGCCGCTGGGGAAACTTTTCCCGATTATTTTCTCTATGTTCAGGAAGAAGAGCGTCGGAGCTAGTCAAATGCTGCCGTGATCAAGTCCTCAATCTTGCCAACAAACGCTTTAACTTCCGCTACCCACGGCTTTATATCCGCTAACTCAAATTTTACCAGATCAACATAATCAGATTTTTGACGGCTGTCAAACAGCCTGTCATACAAATATCCCATAGTTACTTCAACCAAGCCAGGTTTCACTATTTTTTGATGAAAAAGGGCTCTGACACCACTATGCTTAGGAGAGGAATACCCCTGTGCCAACAAAAGGGCTGATACAGCATAAAAACATGCATAGTAGAGACGATTAACACTGGTATTGTTATAACCTGCCGCTACAAGGAGATCGGCTTCGCGGATAGATTCATTAGCCCGGTCCAGTCGATGATAAACCAATTTGCTTATTTCCACGTTCATAAAGCAATGCCCTC
>DBBD01000006.1 GCA_002292015.1 Firmicutes bacterium UBA993 | reverse complement strand
GCGCTGAGGCTGCCTCCCGTGTGAGTAATTCTGACAGACTGGTCACTGTAACTCTCCACGATGTGCGAAGTATGCGGAAAAGCGCCGAAGTACTGAAAAGTTAAGTCCACCGGAACCCAACCCAGCCCTTCCACTTTAACTTCAGCCCAACTATGGCGGCTGCCCTGCAGCGAGCCTGCAGTCATCGCCCCGCGCTGAGTGCGGGCAAAGCCGATTACTTCGCGGGCAGTGATCCCCTGTTCGCGGCACTCGCTGATAAAAGCCAGGGCCAGGTCGCGGCAGTTGCCGGGGCCGGCATACTGTTCAAAGATTCTACGCGCTTGTTCAAGAGTTTCGTTACTGGAGTTAAGCGAAAACGAGCGCACATCAATATCAAAATCGGCGACGATAGTTTTTGTTTCACCGGGAGCGATGTCACCGAGGTAAAAAGTGCTAACCCGGCCGGAAGAGCTGACTAGATCAAAGTTAACCGACTTAAGGCTGGTAACCTGGTAGGGGGAACTGTTTTCGAGCAGAGGCACAGAAACATTAACATTTCGGGCTGTTTCACTGCCATTATTGCTTACTTTTACTTCCATCCGGAACAGATAGCTCGCCGAGCGGCCCCAGTTGTAGGTTACGGGAGCTGCCGTATGCGGCGGCGCTTCAACCGCTGCGGTCGGAGTTTTAATTACTACCGGCTGGGCAGCCGGGGCCGCTGTCGCCGGTTCGGCCGGTTTGCTTTCGGCCTTGTGCCCCGCCAGGGCCTCTGTCGTAGTTTCGTCTGGCTTGCTTTCAGCCTTATACCCCAAAGGGGCCGCAGAAGTATCTACCGCAACCGGGCCTTTATCACCAGGATCAGCCACAGCCGTTCCGATCGCTGTCTCTTGTCCGGAGACTTGCTTCTCCCCTTCCGGTTCCGGAACGTCGGCGGCTGGCGCTGAGGTTTTATTAATCCCGAAACTCTTTTCTTCCGGCGGCATTTTTACCGGCGCAAATGAGGCAACTACCGCCGTAGCGCCCCGGGCTGTTTCGTTCTCGCCAGTGAGTATGAAATACCCTGCCGCAGACATCGAAAGCAAAATCGCCATTACCACGCTTAAACTCTTTACCCACTTGCATTTCTTGTCCACTAAAAAGTCCCTCCTTCAGAGGGACCGACAAGGTAGAAACATGAAAAACCTGTTTCGGCAGCCAGGCTGTCATAGCTCTATAACGAGCTGAAGACCCTTTGGCTTTGCGCCCCAGCCTTTCGGTTGGTTTGCCTTTGTCGGTCAGGTCACATCTTCTCAAGCACAGTATAGCGAAAAAAAAGATCCCTTTCAACTACTTTTTAAATAAATGTTAAAATATTTTTACGAATGTTGACCGGCGATATTAAATTAGGGAAAACCCCGGCAGTGAAGGATTGAAATTTTATGGATGCCGGACCAACGAAAAAAGGATTTCTTAGGATCTTGGTTCGATGATAGCGATAAATATTCTTACCAGCAAAGGATCGAATTGGCTGCCTGCAAATTTTTTTATTTCAGCAATTGCCTCTATTTGTGATCTGGCATTGCTGTAGGGCCGATCATTGGTCATGGCGTCGTAAGCATCCACTATGCTGAGGATGCGGCACTCAATGGGAATAGCCTCGCCGCTGAGACCCAGCGGATAGCCTTGCCCATCATAATGTTCGTGGTGTTTTAAAATCAGTTCAGCCACAGCGGCCAAATCCGGCGAAGCGGAAGCGATACGGTAACCTTTTTCCGGATGCATTCTCATAGTAGCCCATTCTACTTCGCTAAGGGGGCCCGGTTTAAACAGAATGTAGTCGGGTATGCCTACTTTGCCCAGATCGTGCACCTGGGCCAGCAGGGCCAAATCAGAAAGCTGGCTGGAAGTTAAGCCCGCTTTGATACCCATTTGCCGGCAGAGATCCTGCACCCTGTCGGCATGACCTTCGGCAATAAAATCACGTTCCGATAAGGCGACCATTAAGGCTTGGACAATCTGGTTGCGCGTGCTGCTGCGGTGATCCATTTTCTCGCGGTACATGAAATCATCGGCAGTTTTCAGCAGATCAAAAAGAGTTCCGTCGCCGGAGTTTTCTGCGGTAGCCATACCCACCGATAAACTTAAGGGCAGGCTGGAAGAGTTGTGATTATAGGAGATGGTATTTTCTTTGATTCTGCCATAGATTATTTCACCTGTACCGGCGTCAACTCCGGGCAGGACGGCAGCGAACTCATCGCCGCCAATGCGGGCCAGAATGTCGCCTTCTCTTAATGAATTTCTCAGTATTTCGGCACAGGTAATGAGCATTTTATCGCCTTCGCTGTGCCCGAGGGTATCGTTGACCAGCTTAAGGCCATCCGTATCGGCAGATATGATCGTTACCGGGTACTCACGACTTTTATGCAACCGCTTCAGCTCTTCCTCAAAGTAGGCGCGGTTATAAAGGCCGGTCAGCTGGTCATGCAGGCTGATGTATCTAAGCTTGTTTTCAATAAGTTTCCTTTCGGTTACATCCTGGACCATTCCCACTGAACGGATAATCTTGCCGGTTTTATTCTTGATATGTTCGCAGCGCTCATGGACATAACGTAATTCTTTGCTGACCGGGCGCACGATTTGGTGTTCAATTTCATAGCAATCCAACCCTTCTTGGACGGAGCTTTGATATGCCTGATCGACTCTTTTCCGGTCGGCGGGATGGACAAGTTGGAGAAAGGATTCGTAACCGGGCTGAAACTGGTCTGTTTCAACCCCAAAAATGTTAAATACTTCAGGTGACCAGGTCAGTGTTCCGGATATCAAGTCCAGCTCCCAGCTGCCGATGTTGGCAATCTCCTGCGTTTTCTTCAGCCTTTGCTCGTTTTCCCGCAGCTTTATTTCAGCGTTTATTCTTGCTTCCTGGGCGCTGATCACATAGGCAATGATCACCGTAGCCGGAGGATAGAGAAGCAAAATAGGCGGAGCAAGCTTGTTTATAATTACTGCTGTTGAAAGCCCGGGGATAAAGGTAAAAAGATAGAGGTTTAAAAGGTTAAGAAGCAGGCTGAAGATAATAAGATTTAATGGGGTCAGCAGCTTTTTATCGCGCCGGAGGAGATAAAAGTAGGCTATCCCAAAGGCAGCAGAAAAAATGATTGTCGCCAAGCCAACATAGATACCTGTTCCGCCGATAGACACTCGGTAGACAGCGGCGATTGAGGCAGCTACCAGGGCAGTAAGGGGACCGCCGAATATACCGGCAATACTTAAGACGATGGAGCGCCCATCAAAAACAACTCCCGGTTCCAGTACAAAAGGCATCATCATTCCCAGGATGGTGACAACACCAAAGAGCACGCCGAAATGAAGGGCGTAGAAGTAGCTGTCCTTATCCCAGCGCCTGACGATCATCGTGTAGAC
>DBBD01000044.1 GCA_002292015.1 Firmicutes bacterium UBA993 | reverse complement strand
CCGGCCACCCTCGGATCGCCCCGGTTTAAAAGCTTCTACCCGCCATACAACGCTGCGGCGGTCGAGAACTTGATCGCAGCCGGTGCCGTAGTTATCGGGAAAACCAACATTGATAACATGGGAATCGGAACGACTACAATAGACTCCCCGCTGGGACCGACCCTTAACCCCCGCGAACCGGGAAGGGTTGCCGGCAGTGCCGGAGCAGCAGCGCTGGCAGCAGGGATCTGTTCACTGGCTTTGGAAAGCGACAGCGGCGGATCACTGCGCCAGGGCGCATCGCATTGCGGAGTATACGGCCTGCTTCCTTCAGCCGGCCTGGTATCCCGGCACGGCCTTGCCTTGCATAGCGGATCTTTTTGTCGTGTGGGCTTATCTGCCGCTTACCCGGAAGACCTTGCGGTTGCGCTTAGAATAATCTCCGGTTATGATCCGCGCGATGCTGCCACTTCTGCCTGCCGGGAAGTTAATCCCGGGAGGGAAAAGATCGCTGATCTTTTAAATATCGTGGTCGGTTACCCGTCGGCACTCCCCGATTTAGAATCTGATCATCACCTTAATTTTTTTCGCAACACTCTTGATCGAATTGCTGCCCTGGGCGTCAAGCTGGTTGAAGTGCAGCTTAAGCTTTTGCCGGAAGCCCTAAGGGCATACCAGGTAATCGCTTCGGCCGAGGCATCATCGACCTTGCTGCGTTATGACGGAATTCGTTACGGTGAAGCGATGGAGGCCGATAATCTGGAAATGCTTTACTGTAAAACACGAAAAGCCACGTTTAGGGGAGAGGCGCTGCGGCGCAGTATTTTCGGCACCTATTTCTTAAGCAAGAACGGCTACGATCGCTATTACCGGCAGGCTCTTAAAATCTGGAGCTTAGCCAGGCAGGAAATGAAGGCTGTTTTTGATCAGTGCGACTTGCTGTTGATGCCTGTTGTCAGAACAGGGCCGCCTTCGGCAACAGTGAAGCCTGCTTTTACCGGGCAAGATGAAAATGACCTTTACACTGCTCTGGTCAGCATGACAGGTAACCCTGCTGTTTGTTTGCCGGCTGGTGAACTTGACGGAATTCCGGTCGGGGTTCAGCTGATCGGAGAGCGGTTTGATGATCTTTGTTTGCTCGCGGCTGCTGAAAAAATAGCGCCGGGTCTGATTGCAGCCCCGCAGGGGCTTAACGGAGGGGGAAACCAGGGTGGACTATGAAACAGTAATTGGGCTTGAGGTGCACGTTGAGCTGCTCACCGAGAGCAAACTCTTCTGCTCCTGTCCCAACCGGTTTGCCGCTGAGCCGAACATCAATACCTGCCCCGGTTGCCTCGGTTTCCCCGGCATATTGCCGCAGCTGAACGCGGCTGCCGTTAAAAAAGCGCTTACCGCAGCCCTGGCCTTGAATTGCGAAGTAGCCCTATATAGTTATTTTGACCGTAAAAACTATTTTTATCCCGATATCTCAAAAGGTTACCAGATCTCGCAATTCCACGTGCCGATTGGCAGTAACGGTTACATTGACATTAAGGATGATCAGGGCTCCACAAAAAGAATTCGCATCGGCAGGGTTCACATGGAGGAAGATGCCGGGAAATTGGTACACTCACCGGCAGGCGATACTTCCCTGGTTGATTATAATCGGGCCGGAGTGCCTTTGATCGAAGTGGTAACCGAGCCGGATCTGCGTTCTCCGGGTGAAGCGAAGTACTACCTTGAGAAGTTAAAGAGTATTTTGCAATATGCAGATGTCTCCGACTGTAAGATGGAGGAGGGCAGCCTGCGCTGCGATGCCAATATTTCTCTACGCCCGCTTGGCAGCGATGCCCTTGGCAGCAAAACCGAGTTAAAAAACATGAACTCTTTTAAAGCGGTTGAGCGGTCGCTTGAGTACGAAATAAGGAGGCAGCGCGATATTTTAATCAGCGGCGGGGAAGTGGTTTCTCAAACCCGGCGCTGGGAGGAAAACAGCCAGAAAACTTTTGCCATGCGTGGAAAACTTCAGGCTCATGATTACCGCTGCTTTGTTGATCCGGAGCTGGCCCCAATCCAGCTGACTGCGGAAGAGGTGGAAGAAGCCCGCCGTAATTTACCGGAGCAGGCTGAAGCCAGGGCAGCGCGGTTCGTCAAAGATTATAAGCTGCCTGGGTATGACGCGGCTGTTTTAACTGTTTCGCGCAGCCTGGCTGATTACTTTGAAGCCTGCCTGCAAGCTTATGACAACCCAAAGACGGCCGCTAACTGGATTATGGGCGAATTAATGGCTAAGCTCAACACAGCAGGCATTGAGGTTGACCGCTGCAGTTTTACTCCTGCCTCTATGGCCGAGCTGTTAATAATGATCGACGAAGGTTTGATCAGCGGCAAACTGGCAAAAGAAATTCTCGATCAATCTTTTTCCAGCGGCAAAAGCCCCCGCCGGATTGTGGTAGAGGAAAATCTGGTCCAGATTTCAGATCACGGCGAGTTGGAGAAAGTAATCCGGCAGATGATCGAAAAACATCCGGATAGTGTAGAAAATTACCGCGCCGGAAAAACAAAGGCCCTCGGTTTTCTGGTCGGACAGGCGATGGCGGAAACTAAAGGAAAAGCCAATCCTCAACTTGTAAATGAACTTTTGTTGAGAGCCCTGGAAAGCTAAGCTGATATTTTACGGTTGAAACGGCGATAAATTAATAGGTTCAAAAGTAAGATGTAAAGCAAACCGACCCAGAAATAGATCGATAAGCTTAAGAACATCTGTCCCTCTCCGCGGATCAGGGCGCTGATGATCTTGCCCGGCCAGAAAGCTGGTATTACAGCAAAAAAGAGCTCCCGGGCATCGTTAAAGAAGAGCGAGACGATCGGTAAGATGACAATTGACCCGACCAGTTTCATGATCGCGAATCCTTCTATCTTATTGTTGGCAAAGATGTTGATCAGCAGGCCGGTCAGTGGAGCGCTGAAAGAGGCAAGGAAGGCAACCAGCAGCATATCCTTCCAGGCCAGCGAACCAATCCTGACGAACCACATAACAAAAATGCAGGCAGCAAAAGCAAACAGGAAAACCATGGCCAGCCGGAAGAACATGAAGAAGTTCAGATTCAGGGGCGTTATTCTAATGGAATTGATGATCTGATCATCACGGTCGTCGAGAATGGAGAAGCCGATCACTGCCCCATAGATCATCGGCGTCATCAGGGTTAGGGCCACGAGGATGAAGTCGGCGTTATCTTCAATGCTGAACCCGCTGCTGTCAGCGATTGCCGGCAGGAGATAGCGGCCGATTACCCCGTACAGAAGCGGGTAAAAGAGCATAAAGCGAGTCATCGGGTCACGCAGCCATTTTCTTAGTTCACCTCTGATAAAAATCCAGTACATGTCATACCCCTCCTTCCCTTGCCGCAAATGAATCAAAATGCTTCAGGGCATAGATAAAGAGCAAGGCAGATCCAATAACCAGGTAGAGCAGAGCATATATCAGTTCACCACTACTGATTGTTCCGGCTGAGGCATAAAGCAGGGTTATCGCTGCCTTAGTCGGTGCAAGGTAGAGCAGTTTTGAGAACAGGTTGTGAGCCAGTAAATTGAAATGCTCCAACATGGTCGGAATCATAAAGGCCAGCGTATACACAAACATATTCATCAGCAGGCTGGTGAAGTCTTTTGAATAGTAGGACAAGATGAAACCAACCAATGAGTGAAAAAGTGAGACCAGCATTACTGCTCCAAGCAGGGCAAAGAAATTCAGGCTTACCGGTTTAAAAATTACCGCATAAATGTAAAGAAGAACCAGGGTTAGAACGCTTGCTGATACGGTGATCAGTATTTTTGTCAGCAGGTAATCGGTTTTGCTGATCGGCGTTACCAGGATTGTCCGCAGACTGCCTTCCTGTTTTTCGAAAAAAATCGTAACCCCCACCATTAATATTGCCATCGAGGTACCGTCGAGAAAGAGCAGCAGGGGAAAGAAAAATGTTATGTCCGGAGCCTCGGTCAGATAGAGGACCCCGATCCAAATCAGGGCCACCACAATACTGGCAGCAGCAATTTTATATTCAACTATTCTTTTAAATTCGCCGAAGAGCAAAACCACGAGATTAGGCATAACTTTCCACCCCGGTTACCTTGATAAAGATATCATCAAGGGTTGTTTCATTGCTGTGTATGCTGATTATTTTTTCCCGCCTGACCAGTTCGAAAAAAAGGTTATCGCTGCTAATGGTCTCCAGGTTGAATGCGGTCTTTACCAGGGAGCTGTCCTTCACATATTCGACTTCCACAGTGCTCTTGCCATATTTTCGTTTCAGATTTTGCGGGGTGTCTATTTCTGCAATCTGACCGTCAACCATAAAGGCCACACGGTCGCAGAGTTCGTCCACGTCATTCATCAGGTGGGTGCTGAGCAGGATCGTGCCCCCCTGTTCACGGTATTCTTTGATCAGGTTTTTTAGAATACGGGCGTTGGCCGGATCGAGCCCAATTGTTGGTTCGTCCAAAAAGAGCATAACCGGGTTGTTGAGCATGGCCCGCACAAAATTAAGACGTATTTTCATCCCTTTCGAGAACTCGCTAACTTTTTTCTTTCGATCGTCATAGATCCCGAGTCGTTTCATCAGGGTATCAGTATCAGCCTTGTTGTGATAGAGCTTTTTAAAAAAAGCGATATTTTCTTCGGCCGTCAGTTTAGAAAAGTGGACCGGTACTTCAAAGCCGACACCAATTTCCTGGTAATAGTCTTTATCATAAGTTATAAGATCACGGTTGCGGTAATAGATTTCTCCCCGGTAATTGGTAAGCAGTCGTACCATAATCTTCTGGGTAGTACTTTTTCCGACACCGCTTGGGCCGAGCAAACCGAATATTTCACCCTGGCGGATCTCAAAGTCAAGCCCTTTTATGGTGTTAGCCTGGTTACGTGGATATTTATAAGTTAAGTTTTTTACCTGAAACAAAATAGATCCCTCCCTGGCGTGGTTTTCTTAAACCTGCATATGTTTTACCATTAAAGTTCCATTTTTGCAAACCGGATGCCGCTCAGCAGTATCAGGACAAATATTAGCGTAACAGTAACAGCGATCGGCATGGTACTGGCGGAAGCAGCTGCTGTGCCGTCAAGCAGCGGTTTCATCAGGGTGAGCAGGGTGTTCGGGAAGAAATCGGCAAAAGCAGAATTTGTGATCAGCATATTTAAAATACCGCTGAGAAAAAAGATTAACAGGGTTATGCCCCCGGCCTGGAGGGGCGTTTTAAGCAGCGCCGAGAGGGAAAAGGTGATGGAAGCAATAAAAAGGGTGAAAACAACCAGGTTAATCGTTGCCAACACCGATTCAACCAGGGGAGGCTGTGCGATCAGGCTGGTTGTGTACAGGTAGGCTATGGTGCCGCTACCCGCAATACCGAACAGGATCAAACCGTACAGGGAAAGCAGCTTGGCGAGGAGATACTGCCGGCGGCTGATCGGTTTGCTCAGTAACCAGCCGGTAACACCGGTTTCTTTTTCACGGGCTATGCAGCCCATTGCTGCAAAAATAAGGACAAAAATGCCAATTTGCGATACATCGTACAGAAATGAAAAAAAAGCATCCTGCGGGGTAGGTTCCGGCATGGTAATTTCAACACCGACAGCAAAGTAGCCGAGGATTTCATTCATATGTTTGAGCATCAGCGGATTGAGCAGGGCAAAAAAAAGGATTACCAGCAGAAAGGCTGGGTAGCGAAAACTGCGCCAGTTAGCTTTAAGTTCTTTTTCCAGCAGAATCTTCATTTGGTTTGCCCCGCCGGGCGATGCTCTTCAACCACCCTGAAAAAAGCAGCTTCCAGGTTTGTGCGGTTCGGCATAAACTCGGTAACGGTAATGCCCCCCCTGACCAGATCCGCCAGCAGCTTTTCAGCCATTGCCGACGATTGGCCCGGTTCGGAGGCAACGAATAGCTGGTTAAAATGAGAGTTAACCTGCCTGACATGGCGGTTTTGCCTGATCAGGCCGGCTGCCCGGTTAAGATGTTCCGGGTTGACAGTAATGATATATTGTTCGATAGCGTAACGGGCCAGCAGATCGGAAGTTTCAGCATCGAGCAATTTACGGCCACTATTGATGATCGTGACGTGGTCGCATACCCGTTCGACATCAGCCAGGATGTGGCTTGAAAAAAAGACCGTGGCCCGGCCTTTTAACCTATTGATAATATCAAGAACCTTCCTTCGCCCATCGGGGTCGAGCGCCGATACCGGCTCATCCAGAATCAACAGCTCCGGCTCAGTAAGTAAAACTGCTGCCAGTCCCAAGCGCTGCTGCATACCCCGTGAATATACCCCGACCCGGCGGTTGGCGGCAGCCTGCAGATCAAAGTGTTCAAGTAGCCTGTCCATCCTTAAACGGCTTTTATGACGATCGATCCTGTAAACATCAGCAACCAGGAAAAGCACTTCCTTACCGGTTAAACCTTCCGGGAAAACAGGGTCCTGTGGCAGATAATTAAGGTATTGCAGATAATTATGTCTGCGCCCGAAAATAAGTGGTTCCCCGAGTACCTTAACCTGGCCCGAATCAGCCGCAATCAAACCGAGGATAATTTTAATGGCGGTAGTTTTTCCGGCCCCGTTTGGCCCGAGAAATCCGTGAACAGAGCCGCGTTGCACCCGAAAATGCACTTCGCTCAGGGCTGCTTGGGATCCGAAGCTTTTTGAAAGCCCGCTTACCTCGATAGCGTAACCCCTGATCTTATTCCTCTCCCCTGCCGGCAACGAAATAGATAATCGGCCCGAATAAGTTAACAAAAACGATGATCAGCGCCCAGGCCCATTTAGGTAGCACCTTTACTTCGCGTCGCCGGACCAGGTCGATAACCGCCCATATCATTAATAAAAGCTGCAGGGCCAGCAAAGGCCAAAGTATCTTTAAAGGATTGAGAATTTCATTCATCGATAACCCTCCCTACGCGCCTGATACCTGGTGATAGGCCCAGCTTAGCCATTCAAGCGCGAGCGCCAGGTCTTCTTTTTCTACCGTGGCGCCGCACCAAAAGCGCAGGCCGCCGGGGGCATCCCGGTATGATGCTATATCATAAGCCGCCTCTTCGTCAGCCAGCAGCTTGACAAGTTCTTTTAACTGCCCGGGGCTGAGATCGAGGGTCAGGCAGACGCTGGTATTGGAGCGGAAGGATTTTTCCGCGGCAAGAAAGCGGATCCAGGGATTGTTCGTGACGAAAGATTCCATAACTGCCAGATTTTCAACGCTTCTTTTGATCAGGGCCGGCAGGCCGCCAATTTCTTCCGCCCACTGAAGCGCGTCCAGATAATCTTCGACGCAGAGCATCGAAGGCGTATTGATCGTAGATCCTTCAAAAATGTCCTTGATTAACTTGCCGCCCTTGGTTAGCCGGAAAACTTTTGGCAGCGGCCAGGGTGGCCTGTAGCTTTCCAGGCGCTGCACCGCCCTGGGTGAAAGAATCAGCATGCCATGGGCCGCTTCGCCGCCGAGTACTTTCTGCCAGGAAAAAGTGACGGCGTCAAGTTTATCCCAGGGCAGATCCATGGCAAAGACCGCCGAGGTTGCATCGCAGAGTGTTAACCCGGTGCGGTTATTCGCTATGAAGCGATCATCCGGTACTTTGACGCCGCTGGTAGTTCCGTTCCAGGTAAAAACGAGGTCGTGATCCTGGTTAACCAGGCTGAGATCGGGAAGCTCGCCATACGGGGCTTCATAAATATTGACATTTTCGAGTTTCAGCTGACCGGTAATATCATCGGCCCATGTTTCACCGAAAGATTCAAAGAAGACAACATCAACGGGCCTGGCGCCAAGCAGGTTCCACATGGCCATTTCGAAAGCGCCTGTATCTGAGCCCGGAACGATGCCGAGCAGGTAATCATCCGGCAAGCCGAGGATAAGCCTGGTTCTCTCAATAGCCTCATTGAGGCGGGCTTTCCCAGCTGTGCTGCGGTGCGAACGGCCAAGCAAAGCGGTGTCCAGGCTGGAGTTGCTGTATCCCGGCCTTTTGGCGCAGGGGCCGGATGAGAATTGCGGATTCTGTGGCTTCTGGATTGGTTTGCTGCTCATCAGGATCAACCTCCGGTTTGTGTAATCTGGCTGAATTAAATCATATACTGGCTAATAAAATCTGTAAATAGGCTGTCCGTATTGCATAAAATGAGAAAATTATATATCATATTGAGAAAGCACCATATTTCGCAGTGTCCTGTGCCAGGGTATGCATCTCTGTCCGGGAAAGCTTAGATCTGTTTCTCAATATGACAAAATTGTCGGCCGCGCTATGAACATCCCGTCATTTTTGCAGCGATAGCAGTGTTTTGACTATGCCCCTAAAAAGGCATGAATATTGCTGCAAAATATAAGCATCAGAAGGTAGCCACGAATCCTGCAGCCTGAAAAGCAAAGAATCACAGCAAGCTTACGTTGAAAGGGGGAAAGGTGTTATAAAGCATTAATTGGTCTTAGTTCGCGGCAGTAATTATCAGTCAAGGAGGAATTAAAATGCAAGATAATGGTAATAGCTGGTTTAGGAACTCAACTTTTATTATTGCGGCTACCGTCATTTTATTGTTTGTATTATGGGGCATTTTTGGCATTGAAAGCCTGGGAGTAGCCTCTAGTTGGGCTTTTAATTTTATGATTGCCACTTTCGGCTGGTCATTCATGCTTGGCGTGACCTTTTTCGTGCTGGTAGTGTTGGGGGTGCTCATTGGCAAGGTTGGAAATATTAAGCTGGGCGGGGATGACAGCAAACCCGAATTCAGCCTGGTGACCTGGTTCGCAATGTTGTTTAGTGCGGGCATGGGCATTGGCCTGGTTTTCTGGGGTGTATCGGAGCCCATCTGGCACTATATGGCTCCGCCATTCGGGGAGGCTAACTCGGCGGCTTCGGCAGAGTTGGCTTTCCGATATTCTTTTTTCCACTGGGGGATTCATCCTTGGGCCATCTATGCCTTAGTCGGCGGTGCTCTTGCCTACTTCACTTACCGTAAAGGTTTGCCGATGCTAATCAGCTCGACCCTGCATCCATTAATCGGTGATGAAGGGATTGAAGGCGGGATTGGTAAAGCTGTCAACGTGCTTGCCGTATTCGCTTGTGTTTTTGGCCTGGCCACCTCCTTAGGGTTGGGGTCGATGCAAATTGGTAACGGGCTACACCGGCTGTTCGGTATGACCGAAGGCGACGGTCTAACGGTCGGAATCATCATCGTGATCACCATTATCGCGATTATCTCTACTATGACCGGTCTTCACCGCGGCATCAAGCAGTTGAGCCGGGTAAACATGGTCATCGCAATATTTTTGCTGGCGATGGTCTTTATTTTAGGGCCGACCCTTTTCTTACTTAATAACATGACTCATGCCATTGGCGATTACTTCCAGAATATCGTGGGGATGTCGCTATGGCTTGATGCGGTCGGGGGAAACCCCTGGCCTGGTTGGTGGACCATCTTTTATTGGGCTTGGTGGCTGGCTTGGGCACCCTTCGTCGGGACTTTTATAGCCCGTATATCTAAGGGTAGGACCATTAAGGAATTTGTGATCGGCTCGTTGTTGGCGCCGACGCTGGTCGGGATCATTTGGATCGGTATTTTCGGTGGCACAGCTATTCATATCGAGCATTTCGGCGGCGGCGGCGGTATCGTTGAGGCGGTTTCCGTTAACGAGGCTGCCGGATTCTTCGCGATGCTCAGCAATTTGCCGGCGGCACAGTTATTGACTTTTCTGGCGACAATTTCTGTATGCCTTTGGTTCATAACCTCTTCAGACTCGGGGACATATGTTAACGGTATGCTCACCTCTGGCGGCAATATTGATCCTCCCAGGCAGCTTCGCGTAGTTTGGGGAGCCATGGAAGGTGCTGTCGCCGCAATTTTGATCATCAGCGGCGGGATCGGGGCTTTGCGGACCGCCTCTGTGGTGGCAGGGTTTCCCTTTATGATCGTGATGTTCTTCATGGCTTACTGTTGGTTGAAAGCCCTTAGAGCCGAGGTATAGGCTACAGAGCCGGGCAGCAGCACAATGGTGAGTGGCAATATCGGTGTTTCAGCGCAATCTGAGTTGTTAAGAAAGAACATGCGCTCGGGCTGTTATGTTCCGGCTAAGATACAGTTAGGATAATTGGTGGAACTTCTGAGTAGACCACCATGCGCCTAAATGACAGGGCACTATCAGCAAGATGAAAGTGCGCCGGACGCTGCTAATGCACAATAGCCGTTTATTTTTTGCCTTAAAGTTATAAGCTTCCTTAAAATAAGGCTAAATAATTCGAACCAGACGACAAATTTTTGATATAATTGCCATAGTAGATAAAAATCATCTCCAGTGTTCGTTCTTTGGGCGGCTATTCGTCGGGTGGTGGTTCTGGTGGATGCGGCGGCAACTTCGGTTATCCTTGATCGAAGTAACCGGAACTTATGCCGACAGGTACTGGTCATATATTAAAAGCTACCGGGGGGAAGTGCGCATGGTGGTCAGCAAAACCTGTCTTTACATCACCCTCTTCACAGCAGCTGTATTCTTGGTCGTGAATGCCTCAGGTTGCAGCCCTGAACCGTCAACCACCGGGCTTGAAGAGGTAAGAGTTATCGAGGCCGAGGGTATATTGGCCGGGCAAATCGATAATTACTTAGTAGAGATTGAGGTTGCGGGGGGGCCTATAGTATTTAGGCTTAGTGAAGGGGTCGTTGTTGCCGGCATAGCGGAAGGTTCAAGAGTAGAAATAACCTATGCCGAAGCAGATGCCAGCGAGCCGGAGAATGCCGCTGCTAACCGGCCTTTGTTACTATCAATTAAATCTATTGATTTTACCGGGGAGGTTATTGAAGCCTCCGGAAATTATATCGGCCAGGTTGACAGTCACTCGGTGGAGATTGAAATTGAAGGGAAAGCGCAGGTATTTGCTTTGGGCCGAGTGATCATCCCCGGGGAGTTGGAGAGTGGGGCAGAGGTTTTTATTACCTACCGCCAGGACGGAGAGAGGCAGCTCCTGCTTACCATTGTTCCAGCCGTTGGGCTGGTCGATGATGGAAATGATCTGCTGGTTGGTGAAGGCGTTTTAACCGGCATGATCGATGCCCAATCAGTTGAGATTATGATCAACAGGGCTTTTATGCTTGACCAGGGGGTAAGCGCTGAGGAAATTGCCGACGGTTCCCTGGTGGCCTTTACTTTCAGGGAAAGCGGGTTGCGGGCTGTCATAGTATCGATTAAGGCAGTTGAACAGCCGCTGGAAGGTGCGATTATGCATGGCCGGCTGATCGGACAGATAGACAGCCAGTCGGTTGAAATAGAGTATTTCCAGGCTTTTGCCCTTGGAAGCGGAGTTTCAGCTGATGGTATTCCAGATGGAACAGAGGTTGTCTTTACTTATATCGAAGGTGAATACCGTCCGGTGTTGACATCGATCAAAATAAAATAATCCGGGCTGAACAAAAACTTAAACCACCGGCAATCGTAATTTTTTAAGTCGGTGGTTTATTTTTGTCAGGCAATTAATGCCTTTTACTTCCTTGTTCTTAGCTGGCTACACATGATAGTATAAGCAAGTGATTTGGGTTGCCTTAGGCAGAATCCGGTTGGCAAATGGTATAATAGGCAGGGTATTATTTGTTTGAGAGGGGTCTGTGTTATGACAGAATGCAATAAATGCGGGATGAACTACGATTCGAAGGAATATGAAATGTGTCCCTATTGCGGGGAAGAAAATGTAATAGAAACAGGTACTGCTATTCAGGCAGTGAAGGCTGAAGAAAAAGGGCAGTCGGCAAAAAAGCCGATCAAGCAGCAGGAAAGACCGCTAAGCAAACGTAAATCTGTCGGAGAGAAGGCAGGCGGCTCTCTAAAATATATAATGATCGGGGTTGCAGCAGTTGCGGTGATTGCTGCGGCGGTAATTGGTCTCTCTTTTTTCAGCGGTTCAGGCGTTACAGTTCCTGACCAGTACGCGACTATTCAGGAAGCAATCGATGCTGCGCAGGATGGCGAGGAAATCGTTGTACAGGTAGGTGTCTACCGTGAAAATATTGATTTTAGAGGGAAAAACATAATAGTGCGCAGTACTGATCCTGATGATCCCGCTGTTGTTTCAGCCACAATAATTGACGGAGGAGGTTGGGGCCCGGTTGTATCTTTCAGAAGCGGTGAAGGTGAAGGCGCAGTGCTCAGCGGGTTTACAGTTAAGAGGGGCGCGGGAATCCTGGTTTCCGGCGGCAGTTCTCCGTTGATTGAAAAATGCTTAATTGAAGATAACTCTGCTGAATTTGGAGCAGGTTTTTACATAGTTGACTCAAACCCGGTGATTAGAGGCAACAGGATTGTTGGCAACAGCGCTTATTTCGGTGGCGGAGTCTTTATTGAAGAATCATCGCCGGTGCTTGAGGGAAACACCATAGCCGGGAATGTCGCTGAGATGGGCGGGGGTATTGTAATAATATCGAACTCTTCTCCGGTAATAACCGGTAATATGATAGTTGAAAACCAAGCACTCCGATTGGGTGGCGGGATGGTCATAGCAATAAATTCGAACCCGGCAATCAGGGAAAACACGATTGCCGGAAACCAGGCAGAACGAAATGGTGGCGGCATCCTGATCGAAGAATCAGAGCCCACTATTGAGGGAAATACAATTAAATTTAATCGCTCAGCGAATGGCGGCGCAATTTTTATCGTGAATTCGCTCGGGGCGGATTTAACTATTGCCGATAACGAGATAACAGATAATCTGGCACACATTTCTGGTGGCGGCATTTATCTGGATGGCTCTTCAGCTACAATTCGAAACAACACACTTAGAAAAAACATTTCTACACAGCGAGGTGGCGCAATTTTTCTATTCAATTCCGTTGCAAAGGTGCTAAAAAATATCTTTGAGGGAAATGAAGCCAGCTTGGAATTTGGTGGCGGTGCAATCTCGGTCGCGCCCGATTCAACATTGGAGTTTAGCGATCCGGATGATAATACTTATATAAACAATATTCCCAACGATATTGTCTCGGAACAATAGAAGTATTTGAGGCTAACATACCACCGGATGGCACCGGTAGAGGGAAAAATTTCCCCTCACCCTGGCCCTCTTCCTGCATAGAGGGGATTAGCAAGACATTTAACTAAAAATGAGATATGCGGTTTTTGAAAGGAGTAACGAAATGTGGAAAGATAGTGGAAATAGAAAACGCATTCTAAAATTCGCCGGAATCGGGGTGTTAATTTTAGCCGTGGTTGGCGCGGTAATCTTTGGGGTAACCCAATTCCTGGAATCCAGGTATGCTGTGCCGGGTAGATATAAATCTATTCAAGCCGCGATCGATGCTGCCCCTGATGGTGCGGTAATAGTTGTAGATCCCGGGATATATTATGAACGAATTGATTTTTTAGGTAAGAATATTACTGTGCGCAGCAGTAACCCTGAGGATCCGGAGGTAGTTGCCGCTACCATTATTGATGGTCGCAGAAGAGGTTCAGTAGTCACTTTTCAAAGCGGGGAAAGTTCAGAGGCAGTTCTGGAGGGCTTCACCATCACCGGCGGTGTTGGAACAATGTTGACGAAATCCCAGGTAAACCAGGGTGGAGAGACACCGACCGAGGGTTTTTATGGCGGAGGTATTCTAATCATCGGAGGCAGTTCACCGACGATCAGCAACAATATTATCAGAAATAACCAAGCTGGACTGGATGGCGGCGGTATTGCTGTACAGGAAGGCTCAAATCCGGCAATCGTAAATAACAGGATTGACGACAACAGCGCTTTTAACGGTGGCGGTATTGCTGTTTGGCAGTCCAGCCCCACGATAGAAGGAAACTCGTTCCAGGGAAACCGGGCCAACTATCTCGGTGGGGCTATTTTAATAGACTTTGATTCGGCACCGGTAATTAAAGATAACAATTTGCAAACGAATAGTTCAACCAGTGGTGGTGGTATTGCCGTTTGGTCTGCTGAACCATTGATTGAAGGCAATACGATAACCAGAAATGCGGCAATTTGGTATGGCGGAGGGATTGCGCTGTTCGATTCAAACGCCTTAATAAGTGAAAACGATATATCCAGAAATTCTGCGGAAAACAATGGTGGAGGAATAGCAGTAGCAGGAGGTTCGCGGGCGAACATCAACAACAATATGATTTCCCGGAATTTCACCAATGAAAACGGCGGTGGTATAGCGGTTATCGAACAATCAGAAGCGATAATCGTCGATAACTTTATTGAAGCAAATGCTGTATTTTACGGTGGCGGCGGCATCTATATTGATCAGTCGACAGCAGAGTTAGAAAGAAACAACGTTACCGGCAACTTGGTGCAACAGGATGGTGGCGGTGTGGCAGTAATGAATAATGCTGTGGTAAAGATTAGCAACAGCCTGATCGACGGGAATGGGGCTGGTCGTGCCGGTGGAGGGATGGTTGTTGGTGAAAATTCAACTGCGGAAATATTTGACACCACGATTGCCGGTAACCTTGCCGGTACCGGGGGGGCGATGATCGTTCTCAGATCAAACCTTATACTGGAACGTTGCTTCATAATAGAAAATACTGCCTCAACTGGATCGGGAGGAGGTTTATTGCTGGTTGTTTTGTCCGATTCAGTTGTTACAGATACATTAATCCAAGGCAATGTAGCCTTCGAGTTTGGAGGAGGGCTGGTTGCTTATGATGATTCAAAAGTAGTGCTGAGAAGAAATGAGTTTGCCGCTAATGTGGCCCAGATCGGCGGAGCGTTTATTGGTTTCGGCGATGCAAGCATCGAACTGAGTGATCCGGATGATAATGTTTATCGGGAAAATGTTCCGGAAGACGTTCCGGCGCCGCAGCCGGAAGAGGAAGACGAATAAACAGTAATTGTTAAACCGGATGGATGTTATAAGGACCTGCTATAAGGCAGGTCCTTTTTAACCGCTTGTTGTTGTGAAGGGTAGCTGGTTAGATAAATAAGTTTACGTCTGCGCTTTCGGCAGCATCCAGGTAGGAGGCCACGCCGGCCAGTTCAACCCCGTCCATCAGCTCAGCGGCGCTGATGCCCATGATATCCATTGACATCTGGCAGGCAACCAAGCGCACCCCTGATTTTAGCGCTTCCTGCAGCAGTGTTTCCAGTGAGTCTACATTTTTGTTTTTCATGACCATGCGAATCATTTTTGGCCCCATGCCGGCCATGTTCATCCGCGAAAGGCCGAGCTTTTTGCTTCCGCGCGGCATCATTTTGCCGAACATGCCGTCCATAAAGGGTTTTTTCACTTTTACCTTTTCGTTTTTCCGGAGGATATTCAGGCCCCAGAAGGTGAAGAAAAGGGTTACCCGGCGGCCCATGGCAGCAGCGCCGTTGGCGATAATCAGCGCAGCAAGGGCCCGGTCGAGGTCTCCGCTGAAAACGACGATGGTTTTGTCATTTTCTGCTGCCGTTGGCAGGGCAGCAGGGCTTTGTTGTGCCGGGCTCAAGGTTTGAGAGTTACCTTTGCGGATCTGGGCGGTAAAACCCCTTTTGTCGTGACCCCTGTTAAGCAGGGTGTTTCCGGTCCGCTTGCACCAGGAGTCGATATCAGAAGCAAAACCGGGATCGGTGGCGCAAACTTCGAGAACAGCTCCTTCCTTCATTTCATTCATTCTGCGGAAGACCTGCATGATCGGACCGGGGCACTGCAATCCGCAGAGATCAAGTTTAATCGCACTATCCGGTTCAACAGCAGTCCCGGTGCTTTGAGTGTTATTGTTCATCGAAACATCATCCCCTTTTTTACTTGCCTCATCGCGCAAAGCTGAAAACACCCGGTAACCGCCATTTAAGTTGAGCACCTGCTCAAAGCCGTTTAGCTTAAGGATGCGGTAAGCAAGGTACGAGCGCAAACCAACGCTGCAGTAAACAACGATTTCCTTTGTGCGATCCAGTTCGCCTAACCGGGAACGAAGCTCTCCCAGCGGAATATTGATCGACCCCGGAATGCCGCCCAGCTCAGTTTCTATGGTTTCACGCACATCGAGAACCTGCTGATTAACGGTTGAACCGGTGAACAGCGAAGCGGCATCGATTGTTTTGTAGTCGCCATTTAAGATGTTTGAGGCTACAAAGCCGGCCATGTTAACGGGGTCCTTTGCCGAAGAAAATGGCGGCGCATAAGCAAGCTCCAGCTCTTGTAAATCAAACACCGATAATTGAGAGCGCAGGGCGGTAGCCAAAACATCTATTCTTTTTTCCACACCGCTGCAACCGACTGCTTGGGCCCCTAGTATTTTCCCTTCCGGGCTGAAAAGCAATTTTAATGAAAGCGGGGTAGCCCCCGGATAATAACCGGCGTGACTGTTAGGATGAATGATCACATTATGAAAATCAATCCCGGCATCTTTAAGGATGCGCTCATTTACACCCGTTGTTGCCGCGGTCATGCCAAATATTTTCAGCACTGATGTGCCCTGGGTCCCTTTGTAAGAATCTTTGCGCCCACCAATGTTGTTGGCTACGATCCTTCCCTGCTTGTTGGCGGGCCCGGCCAGGGGAATAACGGCAGACTTACCGGTTACCAGGTTTTTCACTTCAACGGCGTCGCCCAGGGCATAGATTGCGGGATCATCTGTTTGCATCTGGTCATTTACTAAAATGCCGCGTTCTACTTTAAGGCCGGCCTCAACAGCCAATTTAACTTCCGGTTTAACGCCGATTGAAAGAATAACCAGATCAGCGGCCAGCTTTTCTCCATCAGCAAGCTCCACCGTAAGAGGGCTTCCTTCAGCACTGTGAAACTCTTTGACTCCAATGCCAAGCCGTATCTGTAGGCCGATTGCCCTTAAATATTGCTGAACCAGGGCAGCCATGTCAGCATCGATCTGTGGCAGAACCTGGGGTGCCAGCTCTACAACGGTAACTTCCAGACCACGGTGATGGAGGTTTTCCGCCATTTCCAGCCCGATGGAACCGGCTCCGACAACAACTGCTCTCCTGGGGCTGCGGCTCTGCATGAAACTTAAAATTCGGTCAGTATCGTTTACGGTTCGCAAGCTGAAAATCCCATCGTTTTCAATACCGGGCAGCGGAGGACGAAGAGGTTCAGCCCCGGGCGACAAAACCAGGTAATCATAGCTTTCGCGGTATTTTCCTCCGGTCAGGTGGTTTTTAACTTCAACCTCTTTCTTTTCCCGGTCAATGGTAAGGGCTTCGTTTTTGGTACGGACATCAATGTTTAGCCAGGCTTTAAATTTTTCCGGAGTCATCACAAAAAGCTTGTCCCGTTCGTCGATTGCTCCTCCAATATAGTATGGAAGCCCGCAGTTGGCGTACGAAATATAATCTCCCCGTTCCAGAAGAATGATCTCATCTTCCTCGCTCAGGCGGCGCAGTCTTGCAGCGGTAGAAGCGCCACCGGCCACGCCTCCGATGATGATTACTTTCTTTGGCATCGCTATCAAACTCCTTTACATTTTCTCACGTTCTATATATAAGTATACCATAATATTACGATGTTACAATAGATATTTTTTTTGACCTGGCCCAAGTTTGACAAATATTTACCGATCGAATACGCTAGGCA
>DBBD01000091.1:929-6032 GCA_002292015.1 Firmicutes bacterium UBA993 | reverse complement strand
AGTAAATTTGATTACTGAGTCTACAATAACTGTGTTGTTCGTCTGCGGTTTTCTGGATACTACTATGCTGATTGGCAAAACTCGCTTTTTCTGTAGAAAAGCATAGATCAAAATCCATAATTGCAGCAAGTTACCATGGTTGCGCGAAATGTTCAGCAAACAATCGTGAACACAAACAAGAGTCCGAAATAGCCGTAGAGAACCAATCACAAATTTTCCCTGTTGTTTAGCTGTGTGGAGCGCGGATCAACGGAAACCAAACCGCCGATCCGGTAATTTCTTTTATAAATTTATATCAAGGAATGATCGCCGATGACTTATCGTAAAATTGAAAAAATCCTTGTTGCTAACCGAACAGTGCCGGCGGTAAGAGTCTTGCAAGCTTGCCGGGATCGTAAAATCAGCAGCGTTGCAGTTTACAGCACCCCTGATCGATTAGCCCAGCATGTAATGATGGCTGATGTCGCTGTTCATATTGGCGAAGCTCCACCACGAGATTCCTACCTAAACATAGAGCGGATCACCAATGCTGCCCTTAAAACAGGAGCGGATGCGGTTCATCCCGGCTGGGGGTTCCTTTCTGAAAACGAACAGTTTGCCTCTTCGGTAATTGACTCAGGTTTAGTTTGGATCGGCCCTTCACCAGCAGCAATAAGGGCTATGGGCGACAAAAGGGAAGCCAAGCGTATTGCCGCTGAGGTAGATATTCCCTTAATACCGGGAATTAATGACGAAACCGATCCGGAGAAAATCGTTAACTGGATGAAAAGAGAGAAAATTGTCTATCCGCTGATGGTTAAATCATCTGCCAGCGGTGGCGGCAAGGGCATGCTAAAGATTGAAAATGAAGAGCAAATCAAACCGGCTATCGACCAGGTGCGCTCTGAAGGTAAGAAGTTTTTCAACGATGAATCTATACTGATTGAAAAATATATTGAACGAGGCCGCCATCTGGAAGTGCAAATTGTCGCTGATGAGCATGGCAATATTCTGCACCTTTTTGAACGTGAATGTACTATTCAGCGGCGTAACCAAAAAATTATTGAAGAAGCTCCTGCCCCGACATTGGATGATGAATTGAGACAGCAGCTCTATTCCGCTGCGATTCGTCTGATGAAGAGAATTAACTACACCTCGGTTGGGACTGTTGAATTTTTATTTGATTCAAAAAGCCGCCAATTTTATTTTCTTGAGGTCAACACCCGGTTACAAGTAGAACATGGAACTACAGAACTATTGACCGGTCTTGATATTGTCGCTTTGATGATTGATATAGCCATGGGTAAACCTCTGCCTATTAAACAATCGCAAGTCCATCCCAACAGATGGGCCCTTGAAGTACGGCTTAATGCTGAAGATCCGGTAACATTCAGCCCATCTTACGGTACCCTGACCAGGCTCTTTTCACCTCAGGGGCCGGCAGTACGGATTTCCCCGGGTTACTACGAGGGAGCGGAAATACCACCCTATTATGATTCCCTGATTATGCTGATCAAGGCAACGGGAGCTGATCGGGAAGGGGCAATCAGGGTGCTTGACCGTTCAATCAGTAGAAATCTGCGGGTCGAGGGGGTTAAAACGCTCGCTCCGCTTCTGCTAAGCATTATTAGGCATCCTAAGTTTATTGCCGGAGAATACTCGACCCGTTTTCTTGAAGAACATATGGAAGAACTTGTTTCCATGTTTAAGGAAAAAGACAGTGAAGATGAAATAAGAAAAATTGCCCGTTATGTCGCCGAAGTTTCTGCGCTTGGTACTCCAAAATGGATTTGAGGGATTGAAGTGAAAAAAATAGTTGAGCACAATCTATTTCAGCCGGGGCTGTCGCCCAGGGTTCTCGTGGACCAGGTACGAAAGCTCGATGGAGTTTGCCTGACTTCAATTTCTATGCGTGATGCCGGACAATCAGACTTTAAAAACCGCTTACGCATTTTCGACCTTAAGTCGTTGGCCCCTCATTATAACAATATGGGCCTTTTTAGTGCTGAGTGCCACGGTGGGGCGCGTTGGCATGTGGGAATCATGAATAGGAAGGAGAACCCCTTTGAAGAGATCACCCTGTTGAGAAAGCTGATGCCGAACGTGATGCTGCAAACATTGATCAGGGAAACAAATCTGTGGGGCTACCGTCCTTATGCGCCCAATGTGGTTAAACATGTTGTGGCGAATGTTGATATTGACGTTTGGCGCTGTTTTTCGTTTTTGAATGATATCAGGAACATGAAGGTAGTGGCGGAAATAGTGATGGCCAGAGGCAGGCTATTTGAACCGGCTATCTGTTTCACCCAAGCCGACTGGGCCACTAATGAATATTATGTAGGTGTTACCCGGGATATTGTAAACTTATGCTCAGGAACAGGCGAAATTATCCTTTGCATAAAAGATATGGCCGGAGTAGGCAGTCCGGCCCGCATAAGCAGCCTCATTGATGCAATCAAACAAAAGTATCCTGATTTGGTCATAAACTATCACAGGCATACCACGGACGGAATGGCTCTTCCAGCACTGATGGCGGCAGCCAAGGCTGGTGCGAAGATTTTAGATGCCCAGGAAGATTCCCTTACCCGGTTTTACGGCCACGCCCCGATCTTAAGCCTTCAAGCCGGGTTAGAGGAACAGGGTATTTCTGTTCACCTGAACCGGACAGAAGCTGAAGCTGCGGTAGAAAAGGCGCGCGGTTGGATCAAACAATATGACTGGGCTGAATCGCCTTTCAGGGGTTTCGATCACTGTGTGACTAAGCACCGCATGCCGGGCGGCGCCTTTCCGAGTTCCTTTGAACAGGCGGAACAAGGCAACTTCCTGCATTTAATGCCGGAGATATTGACACTGATGTCTTATTACAACAAGATCATCAACTACTTTGATGCCACTCCCGGATCACAAATTACCTGGACAACCTGCAGCGGTATTGTTAACCGTTACATGAAGAAAAAGGGAGAAACCGGAGTTAAAGAAGTTCTCGAGCTGGTTAGGAAATTCGTTGAAGAGAAAAAGCAGCTCTTTGCCGAGATGGAAAAGAAGGAACAAGATGAGCTGTTGGAGCTTTTTTCCGGGGTATCAAGCGATTTTAAAAATCTGCTGCTCGGCAAATATGGCAGGTTGCCTGTAGGTTGGCCGGATGAATGGGTTTATAGGAGCACGTTCGGTGAGGATTGGGATTCGGCGATTAAAGAGCGAGGCGAACTCTCGCCTTTGGAATTATCCAACGATGAAAAAATGGATGAGCAACGAAAAGATTTGTCTGCTGCGATCGGGAGGGAACCGGATGAAGAGGAGTTTATCCTTTACCTGATGCATCCCAAGGACGCAATTGAATATATTCGGTTCAGGGAAACTTATAGCGAAGCCCCCTTAGTTTTGCCAACTGATATCTGGCGCAAGGGGCTCTCCGGCCCGGGTAGCAAGGTTGATTTCGACTTCTGGGGCAAGCCCTGCTGTATTGAACTGGTATCTATAGGCGGGGAATGCGATGGGTACATCCATGTTTTGATGAAAGTAAATAATAAAACTCAAGTGTACGCAGTTGAGACTGGCAAGTCAACGAAAAAACCGTTAAGGATGGCTGAAAAACCGGGAGATATTGGTTCGCCGATCAACGGCAACCTTTGGCGTATCGGTAACTTGGAGCGGGGGGCACTAAAGGCAGGCGATTTAGTACGCAAGGGAGAAGAAGTTGCCAATATCGAGGCGATGAAAATGGAAAATGCCGTATCGTCGCCATTCGATGGTCAAATTGAGGAAATCTGTGCCAATTTAAACGAAAGTGTGTTGGAGAGACAACTCTTACTGGTAATTCGTCCAACCTGACCGGATCAGATCGTGTCAAGGGGACGGGGTTGTCGACAACATTTATTTGCCAGGGAACGGGATTGTCGACAACCCCGTCCCCCTGACACCAGTGGGTAGTAGAGGCTACTCTTCCCGCAGGACCATGTGCATTTGCATAAAACGCATCATATCGGTGCGGCTGAGCAGGCCAACTAAGTTGCCGTTTTGCATCACCAGGGCTCTTCCGGTGTTTTGGGCGGCCATTTTTAGCATCACTTCTGCGGCATCGCTGCTTGGTTCGATCACCATTGTTTCTTTTAAAGGGGTAAGAATTCGGGACACCTTTGTCGTGGGCCATTTTTCACGGGGGTACGCCTTCATATTTTGCAGCGATACCAGGCCGTGTGTCGTTGATCCGTAAACCACCGGAAAAGCGCCGAATTTATGATGCAGGAAACTTTCGGCCAGCATTTCCAATGTATCATCAGGTGAAATGGTAACTAGGTTGGTACTCATCAGTTCCGCTACCTTTATGCCCGTAAAAGTCTCTTTGAACACCAGCTGCGAATAACTGGATTGACCGGCCTGGTTGATCATCCAGCCGAGAAAGATCAACCAGAGGCCCCAGAGATTGCCTGGCACAAAGATCAATAAAAAGCCGAGGCCCATAGACAGAAAGGACAGAACTGTGCCCAGGCCGACAGCAATCTTGGTTGCTTTTAGCATATTTCTTCCGAACAGCCAGACGATCGAGCGAAAAATTCTTCCTCCATCCAGAGGAAATGCCGGAATCAAGTTAAAAAGGGCCATGATCAGGTTCAGGCGGGCAACAAAAAAAATTGACTCGCTGATAATTAGGCCGGGAACAAGGGCCAGATAGTAAATGGCACCCAAAAGCAGGGCAATAACTATGCTGGTCAGCGGGCCGGCGGCAGTTACTTTAAGCTCAGTCGTAGGGTTGGTTGGTTCAGCTTCCATCTGGGCCACTCCGCCAAAGATGAAGAGGGTGATTCTCTTGATTGGAATCCCTTCCCGGATTGCTACCAGTGAGTGGCCTAATTCGTGCAATATTACAGAGGCAAAGAGGACAAGCGTGGTTACTATACCGGCTGTCCAGTATACAGTCGATGTTTGATTAGCGACTACAGTGGGGAAGTAGCCTTGGGCCAGGGTTAAGCTGAAGAGGAAAAAAATCAGCAACCAGCTTAAATGGATTTCTACCGGAATTCCCCTGATTACAGTCAGGCGAAAAGAGTTGTTCACTGTCAGAGTCCCCCTTTAGATCACTTATTTTGTATAATATCTTTATTAGCTAAGATAGTTGATATTCCT
>DBBD01000091.1:0-592 GCA_002292015.1 Firmicutes bacterium UBA993 | reverse complement strand
AAACTTAAGAAGGTGGTGGTTTAACCTGCCAGGCACAGAACCGAGAAAGATTGCTCTATTTATTGCTATTGATTTGGCGGCCTGGCTAATCGTGCTGTTGGTCTTAAGTTACTATGGCATGAGTCACCTGCTGATTCTGCTGTTCGGTTTAATTGCTTTAATTGCGGCGATCTATGATTTGCTTAGCGGGCGCCTATCCGTTTTCTTTTCGAACTTTCTCGGTCTGGAAAGCTCCACAGATTTGGGTCGGTTCAGGTGGTTGCCGATAATTATGGCTGCACTCCTTCTCGCCCTGAGCCTGCCGGTGGCGTTTGAACACGGATTAGTCAACGAAGATCAGCGCTGGGCCATGCAGCAGGGTGGTCAGTTTATCAGGGTAGCTTTGCCGGCAGCGGTCGGGGGTTTGGCAGTGATCGCGGTTGCGGTAGGCACTATTCTGGCAGGAAGAAAAATGTAGCCCCGCTTTTAAAAACCTTACGGGCGATAGGTAATCCCCAATAATTGCAGATCGTAATCTTAGCTGCTATTTTATTTATGGTTCGGTTCGATGGTAATAGCGAGCAAGGCTGTAACTATAACCAAGAAAAATACT
>DBBD01000134.1 GCA_002292015.1 Firmicutes bacterium UBA993 | reverse complement strand
TTTTAGCCCATTATGTTATAATGTAACCTGCAGTCCGGCGAAACTAAACTTAATTAGCCGGGTTGTTTGTTTCTATGATTAATGCTTGGGAGGTAAAAAAATGTCAGATGATTATAAAACCTGTCCGTTCTGTCTTGAAGAGGTACCGGCCAGGGCGATTAAATGCCGACATTGCGAGTCGGCGATTGAGATCGTAGAAGCAGGTATTGTCGGGGAAGAAACTGCTAGCGAAGCAGTGGAAAAAGGAAAACCACACCGAAAACCGGTAAACCAACAAGCTGTCCCCGGAATGACAGCTTATGGGCAGCCAAGGGCGAAAAACAATTTGGTGCCGGTCGTCATTATCCTGGCAGCACTTTTAATTGCCGCTCTCGGCGCTGGTTACTGGCTGTTGATGCTTGATAACGGCAGACCTGCAGCAGCTGAAGCCATTGACAGTGCAATGCTTGGAGCTTGGCAAGGAGGCAGCGAAGGAACCTACGTATATTTCCAATTTTTGCCTAACGAGATGGTCAATATTGCAGTCGAGGAAGAGCATTTTTGGTTCAGGACCCAGTACCGGGTTGTTAGGACTGACCAGATCAATTTTCTCGAGATTTACCATCGTGGTCTGGGAGAGTGGGAAAGAACAGCGGAACTTAAGATGAGCGACGCCAATACCCTGATTGTCACCGATATCTGGGATGGCGTGGTGATTTCCATGAGGCGCATTACCGATGCTGAATTCCGGAATGAGATCGCTGATTTTCGTTTTGAAAGATAGATTATCCAAAAGTGGCTTTTGTGAAGCGAGCGCCTCAACTCGAGGCGCTTTTTTACGCTAACGGTGCTATGGGATGCTATAATGAGCCGGGAGACTAAATGGTGAACGGATACCAGGTAGACGAGAAGTTTATGGAAAAAGCAATCGGCCTTGCCCGGAAAGCAGCGGATCGCGGTGAAGTACCGGTCGGTGCGGTCCTGGTGCAAGGGGGTCAGGTTGTGTCTGAAGCACATAACCGGCGTGAGGAGCTCGGTGACGCTACGGCCCATGCAGAAATGTTGGTGATCAGGAAAGCCTGTGCGCTTTTCGGCAGCTGGCGCCTGCACGATTGCACACTCTACGTAACGCTGGAACCCTGCCCGATGTGTGCCGGGGCGATGGTCCAGGCGCGTATCGAGCGCCTGGTTTACGGAACATCCGACCCCAAAGGGGGCGCAGCAGGCACCCTTTACGACCTGGTGCGCGATAGCCGCTTGAACCACCGCCTGCAGGTAACCGGAGGAGTTTTGGAAGCTGAATGTGCCTCAGTGCTGCAGAATTTTTTTAGACAGCGCCGGAAATAGTATCTACCCCAGAGCGGACGATTGATTTTTAAAGCCTTGTAGGGAGGCTTTTTCCATATCTACGGAAAAACTTTTTCGCAATAAAGCACAGAACTTATTTTAACGGTTACAAGATAATAGTGCGGGAAAATATATCAGAAGGCCCAACCTATGTCTAACCCTGCCGATGATTTGATCCTGTGATGTGGAAGACATTACGCTTTGCAGGAGTTGCCAGAGATCCGGGCAACAGTGCGGATGTTTCCGAAGCCACAAAGTTTATCCGTCGCGACTGGCAAGAGCGCTGCGGCTACAGGCCGGTTCTTTTTCAGGGTCTGCGGCATTTAAAACTTTTTTATGCGTCCAGCTCTGACCCTTTGTGCGCTCAATTGAGATTGGGGCGCAGTGGCTTATCATTAGTGAAATAGCTGAGTATTATGAAGAACAGCTTAACAAAAGGTGGTGGTGAATCTATGAAAGTTGCCATTGTCTATAACTACCAGAGCCGGGCAGTAATCAACTTGTTTGGTGTGCCAAGTGGAGAAAGCTATGGCATCCAAACAATTCAGCTGATTCAGAGCGCTCTTGAATCCGGTGGCCATCAGGTAAGGTCCTTTGAGGGTGATAAAGAGATTATCCACAAACTTGAGGATTTTATGCCGCCGGAATCTTTCGTAGAAGACCCTGGCCTGGTTTTTAACCTAAGCTACGGCATCCAGGGAAAAGCCCGCTATACCCATGTTCCGGCCATACTGGAAATGCTAGGTATCCCCTATGTCGGATCCAGCCCTTATGCTCATGCCATTGCCCTCGACAAGGTTCTGACCAAGATCCTTCTACTGCAAAAAGGTCTGCCTACTCCCCGATTTATGGTAGTTGAAGAGCCGGGGCTGACCCCGATCGAAGAACTGAACTATCCTATGATTCTTAAGCCAAAAGACGAAGCCCGTTCTCTAGGCCTGATGATTGTGGAAAACGAAGAGCAATTTTTAGCTGGCGTGGCAAAAATTACTGAGCGCTTTAAGACTCAGGTTTTGGCTGAGGAATATATAGATGGCCGGGAGATTAGTGTCGGCCTGATCGGTAATAAGCCGGTAATCCCGCTTCCACCGGTAGAGCTCATCTTTGGAGAAGGTCCGGCCATATACACATACGAAGACAAAATAAAGCAAAGCGGCCGCACGATCACGAAATGTTGTCCGGCAAGCCTGCAATCGGAGCAGTTAACCCTTATTCATGAACTGGCTGTTAAGGCGTTTAATGCTTTGCAGTGTTACGATTGTGCCAGAATTGATTTCAGGCTGGATCAGCTGGGACAACCATATATACTGGAAGTGAATTCAATGGCCAGTCTTGAGCCGGACAGCTCTTTCGCCTTTGCAGCCAAATACGCCGGCTTATCTTACCGTGATTTAATCAACCGCCTGATTGAGTTTGCTGCAGAACGCTACGCTTTTGCCACTTAAAAAAACTCTTGGGGTCAGGTCTTGAGTGCGCCAAGCGAAGCTTGGCAGTTCTTGCCGGTGAGAGTCCGGATTAGGCAAAGGGTAGCCACTGTTATTTAGTACATGATTCTGCTAAAAGCTCCAGCAGATCAAGGACGGTTTGGTTATCCTGGGACAAGCCTTCCCGGCAAAACGGGCAGGCGGTGACAATCGCCGCCCCGGAAGGAAATTCGGCCAGGCGGCGCCTGGCAATCGCTTCGGCCGTTTTGGGGAATGAGAGCTGGAACATTCTGCCACCGCCGCAGCAGTGAGTCTGTTCGCCTGCAGCAAGCGGTTCTTTAATGTTCACACCGGGGATCGATTTCAGCAATTGGCGGGGCTCCTGGGTGATCTTAGCTGATCTGGCCCAGATACAGGGGTCATGATAACTGAGAGTTCTCTGTCCGATTGCTGATGGTTTGAGCAAACCGTCGTTGACAAGGCCGAGAAAATAGGATGGAGCAGCCATGATTTCGAGCGGCAGCCCGAAGCCCCACCCTGAATAGCGTTCGGTAAAGACCAGCCAGCATTCCGGGCAGCTGGTAACCAGTATTTTAGCGCCGCTTTCAACAAATTTGCGGTAGTTTTCAGCGGCGAGGCTGCGGGCCAGCTCCGGGTCGCCCCAGGTTTCGGCTGGGTAGCCGCAGCAGTCTTCGTTGATCAGCTGGTAGCTGACGCCTGCTTTCTGGAAAAGTTTTTCGACAGCAGCAAGTGATTGGGGGTGATTGGCAAGGGCAGTGCAACCGTTAAAATAGAGAATGTCAGCTCCCCTGTCTGCTCTGCCGCCGGCGAAAGACTTCTGGCCGTAAGGGCTGCTGTATTTCTTTAGGTTGGCGAGGTACGGCTCCCAGGAGGCCAAATGACCTTGCCGCCCTTCTTTATCAGGCGTGCGGGCAAAAAGCAGTTCGTCGCAAAGGTTAAGCTCGGGGAAAGGGCAACGCACGGTGCAGCCCCGGCAACCGAGACAGTTGGCGATTGCTTCGATGACTTCTGAATCGAGCTCCAGGTGATTTTGTTTATACATTGCGGCAAAACGCGCTTTGCCGGCCGGTGCCACTTTTTCCCGGCCCAGCGCCTGCAATACCGGGCAGTCGCAGCGGCACATGTTCGGGCAGAGTGCGCAGTTTAACAGTTGTTCCATATTTACTTCTGCCATAGCCCAACCTCCCCCAGCCCAAGTTTTCCGGGATTCATAATGCCTTCGGGATCCAGGGCTTTTTTTACTTTCTCCAGGACTTCCATTCCGGAGCCGTGCTCTTCGCGCATCCACAGTCCCCGATGCAAACCGATTCCATGGTGATGAGATATAGCTGTGCCCTGAGCGAGGCAAGCTTCCATTGCCGCCTGCCAGATTTCTTTATAAAACTTAAGTTTATTAGCGCCGGGAAAACCGACGGTGGTCATGTAGAGGCCTGCTCCATCAGGGTAGACATGCGAGTAGTGTCCCGAGGCGAGAATCGTTCCCTCCACGGCCAGCAAAGCATTCTGCATGGCCAGGTAGGTATTATGAGCATTGTGCCAGTTTGTGGATACCTCGATTGTGTCAAGCACGGCCCCCTTTTGAAACAACATTGAGGCTACGCTGATGTTAAATCTTTTTTCCAGCCAGTGTTCGACGTGGTCCGGTCCGCTGTCAATTGCGCCGGCGGCCAGGGCCAGTTCTTTAATCACTTCAGCTTCGGCGGCAACTATTTTTTCAGCTCCTTCAATGAGCAGAATCAGGACACAGCGTTGATCGCCCAGTTCGGGGAAGTGGTTGCCGGTTTCCTGGGCGTCGTAGAGGCGAACCACGGCCGGTCGGGCGCCACTGCGCATAATCAGCCGAACGCATTCCAGCGCGCCCTTTAAATCGGCAAAGGTGTAAGAGGCAAGGTGGCGTTTTTCCGGTAGCGGCCAAATCCTTAACGTGGCGGAGGTGATCACCCCGAATATACCTTCCGAGCCGATAAAAAGGTGATCCAGGCGCGGTCCGGTAGCGGCCCGGGGTACGCTGCGCCCGCTGAATATTGTGCCGTCCGGTAAAACTGCCTGCAGTGAAACGGCAATATCCTCGATTTTGCCGTAGCGGGTCGAGAATTGGCCGGCAGCCCGGCAAGCCAGCCAACCGCCTACCGATGAGCAGCTGAGCGATTGGGGGATATGTCCACCGGTATAACCGGCGCGGTTCAGGCTTTCCTCATAAAGCGCTCCATTCAGGCCGCTCTCTACCGTAGCCAGCAGGCTTTCTTCATCGATTTCCAACAAGCGGTTCATCCGCTTTAAGTCGAGGCTGATCCCACCTTTTAAAGGGATTGCGCCGCCGAGGGCGCCGGAACCTTCACCGTATGGGGTGACCGGAATCTTCAGTTTGTCGGCCAGCCTCAACAGCGCCGAAACCTCGTCGGCACTGCCCGGCCAGGCTACAAGTTGCGGCAGGGCGGGTAGAGCGCCCTCGATCATCCAGATGTTATTTACCGGCCAGTAATCTCGGCTGTTAGCCAGCAAATCGGCCGGGTTAACGCTGATCTGGTCTGCGCCGACGATTGCCTGTGCATCGCGGGCAAAAGCTTCAATTACCTGCGGCTCAACCAGGCTCTCCTGGATCACGGTCTGCGGCAGGTTGCGCATCGGAACATCAACCTCCTTTTAATAAACAATAAATAAATCACTTACGGAACAGCAAATTGTCTTGCAGCTTGGTTCTATTTTTTTGCGTCAAATCCTGCCATAAGAAAAAACACGTGGGGTCAGGTCTTGAAATATCAGTTTTTGTATACGGGAATAGTTAAGTGTATCCTGTCTAAATATTGTTTGCAGGATTGTTAAAAACCTTATATTTCAAGACCTGATCCCCCACCGCATGAAAACCGCGTGTGACCTGCTCGCGGCTCGTTGCAATTGATTAGTTTTAGTGGTTTAATTAGAAGCTGTGATCCATGAAATACAGAAGCAAGCGACTTTATAAATAAGGAAACGGTGAATCGGCATGTCCGAAAGAGCAGGAATTGAACTTAGAAATATTGCGATTATTGCCCATGTAGATCATGGCAAAACTACGCTGGTTGACGGACTTTTACGTCAGGCCGGGATCTTTCGGGATAACGAGCGGGTTGTTGAGCGGGTAATGGACTCAAATGATCTTGAACGGGAACGCGGGATCACTATCCTTTCAAAAAATACCGCTGTTACCTATGGGAGCACTAAGATCAATATTGTTGATACGCCGGGGCATGCTGATTTTGGCGGCGAAGTTGAACGGGTATTGCGGATGGTAGATGGGGCGTTACTTTTAGTTGATGCATTTGAAGGCCCGATGGCACAAACCAAATTTGTTCTCCGCAAAGCGCTTGAAGTGGGGCTGCGGATTATTGTGGTAATCAACAAGATAGATCGCCCGGATGCGCGACCCGATGAAGTTTTGAATGAAATATTTGACCTGTTCGTAGAGCTGGAAGCCGAAGACTGGCAGCTTGATTTTCCGGTAGTATATACCGACTCCCGCCGGGGAACAGCAGCCCTTAATCCGGATTCACCGGGAGAGAACTTAAAGCCACTTTTTGAAACAATTATTAATGATATTCCGGCGCCCGCAGCGAGCCTTGATGAACCGCTGCAACTTCAAATCAATACCCTCGATCATGATGATTATGTAGGCAGAATCGGGATTGGACGGATTAGAAATGGTTTTCTGGAGAGTGGGCAGTCTATTGCTCTTTGCAAGCAGGATGGTTCGGTCGAGCAGCTCAAGATCGGCTTCCTCTGGACTTACGAGGGATTAAAGAGAAAAGAGGTAAAGCTGGTTGAAGCCGGGGATATTGTAGCCATAACAGGTTTGGGGGATGTAAACATTGGTGAAACAGTGTGCGATCCGTCAAATCTACGCCCACTGCCGCTGCTCCAGGTTGATGAACCGACCCTGACTATGAACTTCATGATTAACGACGGACCTTTTGCCGGCAGGGAAGGCAAATACGTGACATCTCGTCATTTAAGAAGCCGCTTGCTAAAAGAAGCTGAAACCAATGTCAGCCTGTCGGTTAAAGAAACAGACTCTCCGGATATCTTTGAGGTCGCCGGTCGCGGCGAGCTGCACCTGGGAATCCTGATTGAAAACATGCGACGTGAAGGATATGAACTGCAGATTTCCAAGCCAAAACCAATTCTTAAGGAAATCGATGGTAAGATTTGTGAACCTTATGAAGTAGTCTACCTGACGATACCGGAAAGCTGCTCCGGCCGGATTATAGAAAACCTGAGCAGCCGATGTGGAGAAATGCAGAATATGCAACCGACGGGCGAGTCTATGCTTAAGCTCGAATTTTTAATACCGGCGCGGGGGTTAATCGGTTTTCGCTCCGAACTTCTGACCGATACCAGGGGTGTGGGCATCATGCACCACCTTTTTAGTCATTTCAGCCCCTGGAAAGATGGAATGCCCGGTCGCAGGCGCGGCGTCCTTATCGCTTTCGAAACCGGGGAAGCAACTGCCTATGGATTACATAACATAGAGGATCGGGGGGTGCTCTATCTGTCCCCCGGCGATCAGGTCTACGCTGGGATGATTGTTGGAGAAAATGCGCGTGAAGCAGATCTTGAAGTTAATGTTTGCAAGAAGAAACAGCTGACAAATTTTCGCTCTTCAGCTGCCGATGATGCAATCAGGTTGGCTCCCCCGAAAATCTTTTCGCTTGAACAGGCAATGGAGTACATTCAGGAAGATGAACTAGTGGAAGTAACTCCTACCGCAATCAGAATGCGCAAAAAGATTCTTGACCGTAATCAGCGCAGCCGGGAGACAAAGCGCGGTGCTTAAAAGTGCATGGGGTCCCCATGGTAATTTTTATGGAGGATTATGGCTCTTTCAGGCGAATTGATCACCAGTGATAGAAAACGGGGGGAACTATGGAGGAGAATGGGATCACCATAATCGGCGGGGGAGCAATCGGCGGGATTACGGCGGCCTGGCTGGTCCGCCGGGGTTTTGACCCTACCGTTGTTGAATCCTGGCCTGAACATCGCCAGGCGATGATTGAAGGCCTGCGGGTGAATGGCTGCCGGGGCAGCTTCACAGTTCCCCTTAACGTCATTGAAACCCGGGATTTGAAAGGACCGCTGGAGCTGATTTTTCTGGCGGTCAAATCAATGCACACCGAGTCGGTGCTGCGCCAAATCTTGCCGTTGATGGCTGAATCCTCAACTGTCGTATCCTTGCAGAACAGCATCAACGAAGACTTAATTGCCGATTTAATCGG
>DBBD01000018.1 GCA_002292015.1 Firmicutes bacterium UBA993 | reverse complement strand
ATTCAATTGGCCCTACCTGCGAAATATGGGCTAAGACTGCAAGCCTGTTAAGAAAGCGTTTCCCGCAATACCCCGGCCATCAACTCCCGGACGCTTTCCGACGCAGATAAAGCCAATGCCTGCTGCGCAATATCTTTGACTCGCACATAGGTTAGGGCGCGGATTATTTTCTTGACCCGGGGAATGGAAGCTGCATCCATGGAATACTCGTCCAGTCCCAGCCCTAAAAGAAGTGGTACAGCTTCTTCGCTACCCGCCATTTCGCCGCACATGCCGGTCCACTTTCCCGCCCGGTGAGAGGCGTCAATAACATGTTTAATCTGTCTCAGCACCGCCGGATGCAAAGGCTCGTACAGGCTGGAGAGGCGCTCGTTCATGCGGTCGGCGGCCATGGTGTACTGGATCAGGTCATTGCTGCCGATGCTGAAAAAGTCAACTTCCGCCGCCAGAAGATCGGCGGTCAAAGCAGCAGCCGGGGTCTCAATCATGATACCCACCGGTAATTCACTGGCGCAGGTTAACCCCTCACTTTGCAGTTCCGCCCTGGCCTGAGCCAGTACGACGTTAGCGGCTCTTATTTCAGACACGTCGGCGATCATCGGGTACATGATCCTCAAGTTGCCGTGGGCGCCGGCCCTTAGAATAGCCCGCAGTTGGATCTTAAAAATATCCGGCCTCTCTAAGGACAGGCGGATAGCCCTGACCCCCAGGAAAGGATTCATCTCCTCCGGCAGAGACAGGTAGGGCAATCTCTTGTCCCCTCCAATATCGAGCGTGCGGATAATTACCCAACGGGGCGCCATGGCTAAAATCACCGCTTTGTACGCCTCAAACTGCTCTTCCTCATCCGGTAACCGGTCACGGTCCATGTACAGAAACTCGGTCCGGAACAGACCCACTCCTTCGGCACCGTTGGCTAGAGCGGAGGCACAGTCTTCCGGAGTGCCAATATTGGCCGACAGCTCCACCCGTCGGCCGCCGCAAGCGGTCTCAGCCGGCAGGTCCTTTAGTTCCTCGAGTTGTCGCAAAAACAGCCAATGCTCTTGCTGCTTCCAGATATATGAATCTAGGGTGGCCCTTTCTGGATCGATCAAAACCAAGCCCTCGTTGCCGTCCACAACAATTAAGCTACCGTCTTTTATGTTGTCAATTATGCCACCAACACCGACCACGGCTGGAATTTCCATCGACCGGGCCATAATCGCCGTGTGCGAGGTACGGCTGCCAATTTCGGTGACAAAAGCCTTGCACCTGCTTTTATCCAGGCTGACCGTATCAGAGGGCGTGAGGTCGTGGGCCAGGATAACGGCGTCGGCGGGAAGATCGTCAAGGGTGCTGAACGCCGGCCCCAGAAGGTTCCCTGCTATTCTCTCGCCGATATCCTTCAGATCAACCGCCCTTTCTTTGAGGTAAGGGTCCTCAATGGCGTTGAAGTTTTGTACATGCTTTTCCACAACCTTAAAGAGAGCATATTCGGCCCTGATTAATCCCTGTCGGATTACTGCTTTAACCTCTGGTATAAAAACAGGATCCTCCAACATCATTAGGTGGGCTTCAAAGATTGCCGCCTGATCCGCACCCAACTCTTGAGCTACCTTTTCACGCAGGGCCACCAGCTGATCTCTGGATAGCCGCACGGCCTTGTCCAATTTTGTTTCCTCCGTGGCCGTTTCCGACGCGGTAATGTGACTTTGGTCAACAACCGGTACCTGCTTTCGATAGACAACCGCCCGGCCAACGACAATGCCCGGTGATGCCGCTATACCTTTAAACATATTGCTCCCTCCTCGGCAGTTACCTTTCCTGCAGTACCTGCAATACTGTTATTTGCCGGCAACCAGCAGCCCTTTCCGCTTCCCGGCTGTGTGGATTGATCTAGGGGGGGGAGATTCTCCTGACCTGAACCTGTTCGGCCAGGCTAAAAACAAACCCGGCATCAATATTTCCCGCACCGAATGTAGCCGCGTTGGCTGCACCAGCCGCCGTACCCAAACAGATAGCCCGTGAAAAATCGGCGCTTTTTAAAAGAGCGAAAACCAGCCCCCCAAGGAATGCATCTCCGCTTCCCACAGCTGAAATAGTTTTAACTGCCGGCGGCAACGCCTCCCAAACGCCGTCAACGCTTACCGCAACCGATCCTCTGGCTCCGACCGTAATTACAACCGCACCAATCCCCTTTTCATGCAGACATTGCGCAGCGCCAGCGGCATCCTCAAGGGTTTCGATTGAATAACCGGTGATTTCACTCGCTTCTTCAGCATTGATCTTTAACACTTCAGGTTTTTCCAATAATGCAGCATTTAAAGCTTCGCCCCGGGCATCCAGATAAACCGGTGCGTTTTTTTGGCCTGCGTAGTGTACCAGCCGGGCATAACCGTCAACAGGAGCGCCGGGAGGCAGGCTACCGGAAATGATTACAGCCTGGGCTCCTTCCATTTTTTCAACCACGGCTTTTTCAAAAATACGCCAAGTATTCGGTGTCACGTAGAAACCCTGTTCATAAACTGAGGTTGTCTGCCCGGTAAAAGAATCAATAATTGAGGTGCATGTTCGGGATTCACCATCACCCCATGCTGCATGAAAGTTAATACCTTCTTCCTCCAGGAGGGCTTCGATCCAACGGCCGCAGTAGCCGCCCAAGAGTATGCAGGCGCAAAGGGGTATTCCGAGGCGGCCCAACGCTCTGGTTACATTTAAGCCTTTACCACCGGCGAGAACCGATAATCGCCGGGGGCGATTAATTTCACCCACCTTGAGCCAATCCAGATACAGGACTTTATCGATAGAAGCATTGGCTGTTACGGTTACGGCATGCCTATTCATAAAATCACCGGGTTATCTGTAATCTAGATAATATCCTTCGCTAATTGTTTCAGCTTTAAAGTAACTGCCGACAGGGACCGCCAAAGCTTCACAGAGAGCAGTAATCTTTCTCATCCGCGGTAGGGCGATCTCTGTCAGGAAAGCTTTTCTGTCGAGACCGTTAAGGGACGCTGCTTCTCGCCAGATTGCCCGGCCCACGGCAACACCGGATGCGCCATTGAAGCAAGCAACAGCCGCCTGCCTCAAAAAAATATCAAAATCAACTGATGCAGACAATAGTACCCAAGGCACTTGACTGTTCTCTGTCAGCGCGGCGCAAGCGGATACCCATGCGCTTTCAGCAGGCTCCGCTGTAATATCCAGGGGAAATTCAGCCTTCAGCACGTCGCCGCCAATACCGGTCAAGCGTCGTGCGGTTTCAAGGATAAGTTCGCGTTTCTCGCCGGGGGCAAGTTTGCCTTTTCCTGCAAAACTATACGTTAGCGGCTCAAGAACAAACAGGATGTCATGCTTATTGCATTCGATAGCCACCTGCTTGATCAGCTCTTCTATGCTTTCTGCCATTGCAGAGTGGGGATGATAATAGACCAGCAACTTTACTGCGTTGGCTCCCATTTTTTTAGCCGTGGAAACGCTCCAGCCCGGCAACAGCTTAGATATTCGCCCTCCTGTCTCGTCTTCGCCGTAACCAGTGGCCTCCAGCGCGGCTATCAATCCCACTGCACCAGGAATGGCGCCTGCTGCCACGCAATGGGCTAAACCATACTCAGGATCGAGTAGAACAGCGCTGGATTCTGGGGATAGAACAGCAGCCACCTGCTCCTTAAAAGCGGCAAGCTCGCCATAGGTTACTTGCCCGGGACTTTTAGGGTTCAGAGCCTTTTTCAGATTATTCCGGTGATCAAGCGCCAGGATAGAAAAAATGCCCCGCGGGGATGCACACTGCTGTAAACCCCTGATTTTACCGATCGGCAGTTCTCTCAATAAGCTCACCTCTCGCTTTTCTCGTCAAGCCTGTGATCGATCAGGTTTATAATCGCCGACAGAGCTTGCTCTTCATCTTCTCCTTCTGTTTTGATTTCCAGCCGGTCATTTTCCTTAATGCCGGCCGTTAAGAGGTTCAACATACTTTTAGCATTTACCCATTCAGCGGTTCCGTTAAGGTTCCGAATGCTGACGAATGAATCAAACTCATTAGCCACCTTAACCAGAAGCGCTGCCGGGCGGGCATGCAGTCCCACTGAGTGCGTAAACTTTAGCGAAAATGTTTTCATGACTAGACACCCTGCAAATGGTTTGAATGTCTGGAGGAACTTTCGATCCGCCAGTTCTAAAGATAATAGATCCGATCCCGGTACTCACTCAACAGACGAGCGTTATACTCGGCGCCACCGTCGACATTGGCTGCCAAAAAGACCGGGGGGGTTAGCCCGCGTTTCAACAGCTCCTCTATTGTTGAAGCCATTAAAGCCTGGAGAACAGCCGTGGATGTAACACCGGAAACGGGACAAAACTTTTGCGGAATGATCGGATCCTCCAACACGGCATCGCCTATCGGAGCTTTATTGTCCAACAGCACATCGGCAAAATCATGCATCTTCTTGCCTGAGGAATGCCGGGAGGAAACTCCCCCGGAATACTCCACAGATGTAACACCGATCACCTTGATTTTTCTTTCGCGTGCCATTTGCGCCAGCTCGACTGGAACCGCATTCCTTCCGGATACGGAAACTATTATCAATGCGTCTCCCTGCTTCAAGGGGCTTTCGTCCAGCAACACGCCGGCGTAGCCGGGAAGTTTTTCAATGGCCGACGAAAGGGTGGTTGGTTTTATATCCAGCGAAGCAATCCCGGGGCCAAAAAGTGGGTTTACCAGCATAAAGCCACCTGCCCTGTATACCAGGTCCTGAACCGGCAATGAAGAATGAGTACAGCCAAATGCAAAGATACAGTTTCCCTCTTCTACCGTGTCGGCAAGCAGCCTGGCCGCTTCGTCAATCCGCTCCTGTTCTTCGTTTTTGATCCTTTCCAGAAGCCCTATGACTCGATCCAGATAAACGACTGCATAATTACTCACAGCACAACTCTCCTCGCATACTCTATTTTGGGTACACCACTAAATTTACTTTTTGCGGCACGCTACCCGCCTGAGGCCTGCCCCGGCTTAAAGGAGTGATGCGGGCAACCCGGCGCACTCCTCTAAATCCTCTGTTGACATTACACCGAGGTTCTTTCGTCAGCCTTTAATCCCTGGTGGCTACATGTTACCATATACTATCCGGCCTGATACCATCGTCATTCTAATCCGGTAATCACGATCCAGCAAAACAAGGTCGGCGTCCGCGCCTACGGCGAGAACGCCTTTGCGGTCGCCTAGCCCCACGGATGTCGCAGGAGTTAATGTGGCCATGGTTACAACTTCCTGCAGAGACAGGCCAGTAAACTCCATGGTGTTTTTTATAGCCAAATCCATGGTTAAAGTGCTCCCTGCCAGACTGCCCTCTTCCGTACGGGCAATCCCCTTGTTAATATGGATTACCTGGTCACCCAGCAGGTAATTGCCATCACCCAAACCGGTTCCCCTGGTGGCGTCCGTAATCAAAATTGTTTTACCAATACCCTTACTGCTTACGACCAATTTTACAGTGGCGGGGTGCAGATGAACGCCGTCGGCTATAATCTGCGGCAATAAACGGTTGTCGGTTAAAACCGCCCCTATTATTCCCGGCTTGCGGTGATGGAAAGGAGGCATGCCGTTAAATAAGTGGGAAGCGTGCGTCAATCCCAAATCAGCAGCATGCAGAACCCGTTCGTAATCAGCCTCGCTGTGCCCAACAGCGAAAATAATGCCGGCATTTCTCCCTTTGTTAATGAAGGCTAAAGCTTCATCGTTTTCCGGAGCCAGGGTAACCATGACAACCGGCAAACCGGGGAGAATCCAGTCTTCATATTCCTCAGGGTTGACGGAACGGATGTGCTGAGACGGCTGTGCACCCTTGTAACGCTGATTCAGGTAAGGCCCTTCGATATGAATTCCTAAATGTATCGCCCCATTTCCCGGGCGAGGGCAATTTCGAATTACTTCCAGCACATCACTGATAGATTCAGCTGGAGCTGAAATAGTAGTTGGCAGGTATGATGTCACTCCATGTTTGGCGACAAACTCCGCAATGCCATGCAGCGCTTCCCTGGTCGCATCCATGGTATCAAAGCCGTTTGAACCGTGTATATGCAGATCAATAAACCCCGGGACCACCCACATATCCCTGGCGTCAACCTCGATTTCCGCAGAAGAAATAACGCCACGCGACTCAATAGCCAGAATTCCGGTTTCCTCTACCAAAATGTCGTGTTCTTCTAGTAGCCGGCCAGGGGTGATCAGGGTTCCGCCCTTTATCAGTATTTTCACGTGTAATATAGTTCCCCGGTATTGAACCGTGGGGCAGAAACAATAGTTTCCGCCCCACTTGTCAGATTAAACTACGCTCCGAATATTTTGGCGATAAGCCAGATAATAATACCCGGTACGATTGCATCGGGCACGGTAAAGCCAAGTGCAGGAGCACCCATCGCCGTCAAATCTCCAAAAACCTGAAACTTATAGGCAAAACTGATGATGAACCAGCCGACAAATCCCCACAGAAATCCTCCGGCCCAAGCACCTCTGCGCCCGCCTGTGGCATTTCCGAAAATCGCACCGGAGCCGCTGGCGAAAAAGGCGGCGATCATGCTAGGTAGCGGTACCGGCCAGCGTATCAAGGCCAGTATTACTATAGCTACAACCTGCCCTATTGTCCCTGAAATCAAGCCAATAATCAGGGAGTTGGGGGCAAAAGGATAGATTACCGGGCAATCAAGAGCTGGTTTTGCCCCGGGTATTACTTTTTCAGCGATGCCCTTAAATGCCGGCACGATCTCGGAAATCAGCATCCGCACACCCTGCAAGAGAACCAGAACACCCGCAGCGAAACCAAGCGCCCGCAATACAGAGAATATAACCCAGTTCTGGCCTGCGCTGATCTGCTCCATGAAACCGGCAGCGCCAATCTGCACCAGCGCCAATATAGCGCCGATAAAAGTTACTATGAGCATGATTATTGAGATCGAAATAGCCATATCCCTGAAGAAGCTCAACTTGCTCGACATTTGATGTTTCTCGGCCGAGTCTTCCGGATCGCCGACCAGCTTGCCTACCCAGGCACCGACCATATTTAACAGGGTTTGCCCATGGCCGAAAGCAATTTCATCGTTACCTGTAATTTTCCGCATGATCGGTTGCGCTAGCGCGGGCGCCAATGTCATATAAAGGCCGAGCACTATTGAAGCAAGAAGTACAGTCCAAATCAGCGATAAACCAAAAGAGTGAAATAGTATCGCAAACGCCCCGGCATGAATCCAAATCATGTGTCCGGTCAGGTAGATATAACGGAAGGGGGTCACTCTGGCTAGAACGAGGTGGAAGATATACCCAAACAGCATCGTGTAAGCTATAGCAGCGCCAATTTGCCTTATATCTGCAGTTTGCACCGCACTGACAACCGCTTCGTCAAACGTAACAAAAGCTTCAAAGTCTCCCGCTGGAACTCCAGCCTCAAACATGGCTTGGATCGGGATCAAAGCATTGATTAAGGCTCCAATACCGACACTCATTATAAGCAATCCAAGAATTGTCTTAATAGTGCCGGAGAGAATTTCGCTGAAACCTTTTTTTTGAGCGACTAATCCCACAGCGGCAATTAGTCCCAATACAAAAGCCGGCAGAGTAATTAAACCAACAATAACCTCCAGTAAAGCCATCTTAATCCTCCTTTTCTGTTATGGTGTTAGAAAAGCAAGAAAAGCATTATTGCCAAGCATCACCCTCTTTGCTCTCATGATTTTTCTTGCCGGAAAACCTGAGCGCCTTCTACGTGTGGGCTAATGCGCAATTCTTCGCATTTCTTGCTGCATGTGCGGTGCAAAACATTTCTTTGCAGCAAAATTGCTTCCCACTAATTATTAATTATTCCTATTCATCTTTTAACGCTGCAAGCACTTTCTCTTTAATTTCTTTCTTATCAACCAGGTTTTTAATCAGCACTACTTTCCCCTCAAAAGAGCGTAAATGATCCTCCATGTCAATTGGAGCCACGACTAGATCTGCTTGCTGCCCTTTAAATGAGCCTAAATCCCAGGGGTCGATCCGGGCTGAAATCCCTTCCTGTTTAAGTATTTCATCCAAAAATAACTTCAACATCATACTTGTTCCAAAACCCATACCGCATAATGTAGCAATGTGCACCAATTATTCGTTCCCCCCAATGGAGCAGATTTAATTCATCAACTTACAAGCAAGCTGAACAGCTCTTCACCGCTACCGGCAGCACGTATATGACTCACTTTAGTCGGATCTCCCAGCATTTCGGCCAATTGCTGTAAAGCTAATAAATGCGCATCTTTGTCAACAGCGCCCATGGCAAAAACCAGATCGACGGGATCGTTTTCTGAATGTCCAAAATTAACGGGCTGGGCAAGTGTTATTAAGGCAAGACATGTTTTTATAACGCCTTCTTCCGGCCTGGCATGCAATAAAACAATTCCTGGCGCGATGACCATGTAGGGTCCCATATCGTAAATAGCATTTTTCATCGCCTCAATATATCCCGGCAATATTAAGCCACTTTTCAACAACAACCCCCCGGCGCGATCAACGGCTTCCTGCCAGGATTGCACCATCACACCCGCCTGCAAGGCTGACCCGGTTACAATCATTTTTAGGCCCAATGTGGCACGGCCCTGTTTATTTCCGGTCAAGCTTAACCACCGCCTTAAGATTGTTGGGAAGATCGGGATCCAGCTTTTTTATCAACGCTCTCTCACAAGCCAGTAACTGGGCTAACAGCAAATATAAGATCGCATACCGGGAGGGGGGAAGACCGCTGTCAAAGGCAACCCGATCTTGAAATACCCCATCGGCAGCAATTTCCTGCTCGGAAACAATAATTGTTTGGGCTTTTAGATCTTTCATCTCTTTCATAACTTTCAACTCGTAATCGGCAGCGTCACCCTTACTGAGAAGACCGACAACCAAGCTGCGATCATCGACCAAAGACATCGGTCCGTGGCGAAACTCCATGAAGTGGTAAGACTGGCTAAACGTTAAAGACATTTCCAGGTTCTTAAGCATGCACTCACAGGATAGCCCGAACCATGGCCCGCTACCAAGGAAATAAATTTTGTCGATGCTTTCATTGTCAAGACGGCTTATCAGGCTTGATGCTTGTTGCAGCACTTTACGGCCGGCAGACTGAATTACATCTAAATGAAGGTCGGGCACATCATGATCTAGAAGCCAGCTGACAGCAAGCATCATGCATGAGAAAGATCGCGTCTGAACAATACTCTTTTCCCAGCCGTGGGGAGTATCAATAACCGAGGGTGTCACGGACGCCAGCTCGCTATCCGGGTAACAGGTAACAACCACAGTATCACCAAGACTATTATTCCGAAACATTTTTGTCGCTTCAATGGTTTCAGTCGTCTCACCTGAACGGGATATGGCAAGCAGTAAATTTTTCCGGTTAGCCTGTAGCCAGCTGCTTTGATACAGAACCAGCTCCGAGGACGGAAGGGCTAGGCATGCAATGCCGGTCGCCTCTTGGCACAAGCGAGCCGCCCAAAGAGAAAGGTAGTACGTCGAACCGCAGCCAATAAAGATGATCTGCTCATAATCTTGCAGTGCAGGGTAATCAAAGCGATTCTTTTGCTTTAAGTGGCGGAGCGTTTCCCCCCAGGCCCCGGGTTGAGAAACTATTTCTTGTTTTGTAACAGTCAAAGAGGTCACCTCATTAATAGAGTAAAATAGGGTAGGATAGAGTAGAGTAGTTTCAGAAGATACAGCGATTTTTGTGCTTACCGGGGCTACGATGGCTCGCTTGTTATAAATGTTGTTTCTCTTACTCTATATCCCAAAGACAGATAAGGCCATTCTAAATATACCCAGATTTTCTAAACGGCTACCACGCTACCCGATCGGTGCAACTAAGACATCAATATCTAATTCATCAAGGTACCTTTTTTGCTCCTCAGACAAACCATCATCGGTTATCAATACATCTATAGCTTCTATGGGACACAACCTGGCAAATTCAGTTCTACCCAGCTTGGAGTGATCAGCCAACACAATAGTTTTTTTTGCGGCAGCCATGAAATCGCGCCCGGCCAGAGCCTCCGGCTCGTCAAACATTGAAAAACCGAAGTTGTGATCAATGCCGCTGCAACCCAAAAAAGCGATATCCAGCGAGATTTTTTTCAAGCTTTCCGCAACCTGATTACCAACCAGCTCATATGAATTCTGATTCAGCGCCCCACCGGTTACTATTATCCGGTTACTTAAGGGGCCTTGAAGCTCTATCGCAATATTCAGAGCGTTAGTTACGATTGTATAACCGTTTAACGCGCGGAGCTGCCTAGCCAATTCGGTACAGGTGGAACCACCGCTGATACCGATTACCAAATTAGGTGCAAGCAATTTTTTTGCCAATGCAGCAATCTTGCGCTTTGCTTCCACCCGACAGTTTACACGCGTTTCAAAGAGCGAACTATAATTAATCGGTCTTGGCAACATCGCGCTGCCACGTGCCCGGACTATCAAGCCTTTTTCCTGCAGCCCGCTCAACTGCCGACGAATAGTGGAAGGCGAAAGACCCAGTGTTTCACTTAGAGTCCTGACATCCAACATGGCATGCTCAGTCAGTTGCCGCATAATCATTTTTTGATGTTTGTTCATTCTCTTCCCCGGACAATGACATCGGTTTGAGTATATAAATTATTCAGTTTGTAACAAGTCCACGCCTGAACAATCACATTATAGCACCGGGCAAGCAATTTTACAATCACTATGTTGAGTTATGAGCTACATTATGCTCAATTATGTCAGTTTTGAGCATAGCGCTATTATCATTTTTACCCCTTTCGGACAAAATAGCCCCAGGCTTCGGTGATCGCTCGCTGCGCGGCAAAAGAGGTAATATCGGCATGGTCGAGCGGCGGGGCGACCTCGACCAGATCGAAGCCGATGATCGGCAGGGAGGCAAAATATTTCAGGAAAGCAAGCAGCTCCCGGGTTGAAAAGCCGCCCGGCTTGGGCGTCCCGGTTCCGGGCGCAAAAGCAGGATCGAGAAAGTCAATGTCAATAGTCAGGTAAACCGCTTCGCAGTTCTGAAGACCGCTGACTACCCGGGCCGCGGCAGATGGCAACCCCTTTTCATAAATCTCCTCCGCCATAACCAGGTTGGCTGGCTTATCTTTCAGAAAGTCGATTTCCTGTATTTCAAAGGAACGAATCCCCACAAACCAGAATTGTTCGAAGGGTACTATGCCTCCTTCGAGGATTCGGCGGTGGGTACAGCCGTGCGACAAGCGGTTTCCATCCAGTTCCAGGCAAAGGTCCAGGTGAGCATCGAGATGGATCACCCCTAAACCGCTACCCCATTTATTTACGGCTGCCCGCAAAAGGGGGATCGAAACGGAATGGTCGCCGCCAATAAAAACAGGAAAGGTGCAGTCGAATAATTCAGCCGCTTTTTTCTCCGCTGCTTCAAAATAACTTTCCTGGCTCAAGCCCGCGGGCGAAAGGTCGCCCAGATCGAGAACTTTGAGATGCGCCAAAGAGGCGCCGCCATCGGTAGTTGGCTCACAATGGTACGAAATGCTCCTGATTCTGGCGGGCGCTTCCGCCGCCCCCTTGCGGTAGGATACCGCCCCGTCAAAGGGCAAGCCCAAAACCGCCACATCCGCCTGCTTAAGTGTAAGGTCAGGGTTATGGAGGCTATTCCACATTTGCTAATCATCTCCCGTTAGTTATTTTTATTGCTCTTCTGCCACACACCGACCGGGTGACCCGATGACTCCCGCTTTACCTTAAGCGTTGCCTGCAGGGTTACGGCTACGATTTAGCGTTTCTTGCTTACACGATCGCAATGAAGCTATAACATGGCTATCTTTATTATATATCCCCGTATGTCGGGTTAAAATAGCTCAGGAGAGATAAGGTAGTTTTACTCATGATAAGAGGAGGTTTTAACCGGTGTCTAAGATTACTGCTGAGGGAAAAGGCCACATCCTGCTGATGGGCCTGAACCGGCCTGAAAAAATGAACGATTTTGACCCGGAAATGTATTACGGATTATTTTTTCAACTTCCGTAGCACCTAGGGCAGCCTTCCTTTTCGGGTCAAGTCTGATGCGACTAAAGAAAAAGAGGTTTAACACCATTAAAGCAGCCTGTAGCAGGCAAAATCCGATGCGCACCCCCAGTAGGGCTGAGCCTTGGAGATTAAAAGTACATTGCCCCTTTCAGACCTTGCGGTGATATAATAACCAATAAATAACAATTGGGAGGCGAACAGCGATGGGTGCCATGCTGCCAGAGGGAGTTTCGGCAGAAGAGCTATTTAGGGAGATGGACAGCTTTACTATAAAAGACGTTGACTGGCGGACTGGAAAGGTACTGACCGGCTTGTATGATCCCGGCGCCGAGGCCCATGCCATAGCGGTCAAGGCCTATACCCGCTTTCTGCCTCACAACGCCCTCTATGTCAATATGTATCCCAGTATCGGCAAAATGGAAAAAGACGTTGTTGCCTCGGTGGCTGAGCTGCTGCGGGCCGATGACGAAGTTGTCGGCAATATAACCAGCGGGGGCACTGAAAGCATTATGATGGCTGTTAAAACGGCCCGCGACTGGGCTAAGGTTAACCGGCCGGAAGTAACCGCCCCGGAAATGGTGCTGCCGGTTACTGCCCACCCGGCCTTTTTAAAAGCAGCTCACTACTACAACCTCAAAGTAGTGCAAACAGCAATTGAGCTCAAAGAATACCGGGCAGATCTCGCTTCCTTCGCAAAGGCGCTCAGCGCCAATACAATCATCGCCGTTGGCTCGGCCCCCAACTTCTCGCACGGTTCAATCGATCCGATTAGCGAAATGGCTAAAATAGCTGCCGACCGCGGTATCCTGTTCCATGTTGACGGCTGTGTCGGCGGCATTTATATGTCCGTTATGCGACGCATGGGTTTTGAACTGCCCGCTTTCGATTTTTCCGTTCCCGGGGTAACCAGCATCTCGGCCGACCTGCACAAGTATGGCTATGCCCCCAAGAACTCCTCGGTTATCATCTACCGCAACCGCGACCTGCGTAAATATGCCTGGTTTGTCTGCTCTTCTACCACTGAGTATGTGGTGATCAACTCCACCACCCAGAGCAGCCGCACCGGCGGCCCGATCGCCGCTGCCTGGGCAATCATGCGCTTTATGGGCGAGGATGGTTTTAAGGACATTGTCCGCCGTTCGCAGGCGGCAACCGAAAAGATGCTTGCGGGCATCGTAAAGCTCGAGGGTATCCGGGTGCTTGGCAAGCCGGATATGTGCATGTTCACCATTGCTTCCGAGCAGTTTAATGTGTTTGAAATTGACGATGAGATGGGTCAGCGCGGCTGGCAAATGATCCCGCAGTTCGCCTGCGGGGGCAGCCCTGAAAACCTGCATGTCAGCCTGAGCCAGGCCAACGTGCCCCATGTTGATCAGTTTATAAGCGACCTGACGGAAGTTGTGGAAACCCTGGCGAAGAACGGCCCCGCTGTTGATCTGGAAGCGATGAAGAGCGTGGTCGAAACAGCCAAGACAAAACCGGCAGATGAAGCCATGTTAGAAATCATTCCGGTAATCGGCTTAACGGGCATGGATTTACCGGAACGGATGGCCGCCCTCAATACGGTCTTAAACCTTTTCCCGGCTGCGTTACGGGATGAAATGCTGACCTTGTTTTTCAACATGACTGCTTAGCCTGCCCCCTTATTCAACTCTGCGAACAGCCGCATAATGGCAGGCAACAAAATGTCCCGGGTTATGTTCAGAATAATCCGGTTCACTGCTGCTGCACAGATCGTCGGCCACCGGGCACCTTGTATGGAATACGCATCCCGCCGGGGGGTTGACGGGGCTCGGTACTTCCCCCTCTAACACAACAGCTTTGCGCATCCGCTCTTCTTGGGGGCTGGGGATCGGAATGGCAGAAATAAGCGACTGCGTGTAAGGATGCAAGGGATTGGCAAAAAGCAGATCACTGCCGGCAAGTTCCATAATTTTACCCAAGTACATAACAGCTATGCGATCAGATATGTACTTGACCATGCTTAAATCATGGGCAATAAAGAGAAAAGTAATGCCCAGCTCTTTCTGCAAATCGCGCAACAGGTTAACTACCTGAGCTTGGATCGATACATCGAGGGCTGAGATCGGTTCATCACATATAACAAAACTCGGATAAAGAGCCAGTGTCCGGGCAATATTGATCCGCTGCCGTTGGCCGCCGGAAAATTCATGGGGAAACCGCGATGCATGGCTTGGCTTTAAACCAACCAGGTTGAGCAGCTCATAAGTTCTCGCCCTGATTTCGTGTTGTGTCATGCGGGTATGAATCGTCATCGGCTCTGCAATTATCTCTCCGATACTGTGACGCGGGTTTAGAGACGAGTAAGAATCCTGGAAAACAATCTGCATTTTTATTCTAAAGCGGCGCAATTCCTCGGGCTTAAGCAGGCTAAGATTTGTATCTTCAAAATAAACAGTGCCGGATGTCGGTTCCTGCAGACGCAAAATAACCCTTCCCAGTGTAGACTTGCCGCAACCGCTCTCCCCAACCAGGCCAAGAGTTTGGTTTTTGTAAAGTTCGAAACTGACATTGTCAACTGCTCTGACAACCTGAGCCCCTCCAAACTTGAATAAACCGCTTTTCAGGTCAAAATACTTGCTGATATTTTCTACCCTTAACAGTTTTTCCATAGCGCTATTCCTCAACCCTGGGAGTTTTCTCCCTCCCATCGTAGAAACACTTTACAACCTGGCCCGGAGAAATAATGTATCCCGGGGGTTTTTCTTTCCAGCAGCGATCGAAAACATAACGACAACGCCAGGCAAACTGGCAGTGCCTTGGCTCCTGAAAAAGATCCGGCGGAGCTCCTTCAATGCTAACGAGGCGATCCGCGCTGCTTCCGGCTATACTCGGAATTGCACCTAATAATCCTGCGGTGTAGGGATGGCCTGGGTTTTCATAAAGCAAATCAACCGGGGCAATTTCAACCCCTGTTCCTCCGTACATTACCATAACCCGGTCGGCTAAACCGGCCACAACCCCCAAGTCGTGGGTTATCCAAATCACTGCTATCCCCAAATCCTGCTGCAACCGCCGGGTCAGCTCAACAATCTGAGCCTGAATCGTGACATCCAGGGCTGTTGTCGGCTCATCGGCAATCAGGATATCCGGGGTGCATGAGATGGCAATGGCAATCATCGCTCTTTGTCTCATGCCACCTGAAAACATATGCGGGTAAGCATAGTAACGCTTGTCTGGCTGCGCTATCCCGACCATTTCCAGCAGTTCCACTGCCCGTTTATGCGCCCCATTTTTGTTATACTGATGGTGGGTAATTAGTGATTCGGTAATCTGTTCGCCAACGGTCATCACCGGATTAAGCGAGCGCAGGGCATCCTGAAAGATAATGCTGATTTTATTTCCCCTTAAACTGTTCAGTTCCGCTTTCGATACCGACAACAGATCCAGTTCGAAACCCTCCGGCGCAAAGATGGCACTGCCGGTTACCCAGGTACTTCTAGGCAGCAGGCCGAGCAGTGAAAGCATGGTTACACTCTTACCACTACCACTCTCACCAACTACAGCCAGGGTTTCTCCGGCCTTTAAGTCAAAGCTGACATCGTTAACAGCATAGACACTGCCATCAAATGTGTCAAAACGGGTAGAAAGGTTTCTTACTGAGAGCAGGGGCTTCAATTGATTACTAAGCCTCTTTTCTTACTTCTTCATCCTCCGCATTCGCGGATCAAGAACATCGCGCAACCAATCCCCAAAAAGGTTCATGCTAAAACCGGTAATTACGATAGCCAGGCCTGGATAAATTGACATCCAGGGAAAAACGGTTAAAAATTGCCGACCCTCAGCCAGCATATTACCCCAACTCGGAACGGTTGGGGGGACAGAGAGTCCGAGAAAACCCAATCCAGCTTCATAAAAGATCATCGCCGACATTTCAAAGGTGGCCAGTGTAATCAATGGGCCAATAAGGTTAGGCATAATATGCTTAAAAATAATTGCCGGAGTCTTTTGTCCGATACTGATAGCTGCTTCGATGTATCCTTCCTCTCGAAGGCGCAACACTTCGCCACGGGTTACTCTTACAAATATTGGTATATTGGTCAGGCCAAAAATTAATACGACATTTAAAAGGCTTCTTCCCAGAACTGCCGCGATAAATACAACAAAAACCAGGTAAGGCAGCGCCAGGATCATGTTGGTAACGGTCATGATCAAGTTGTCAGTCCGCCCACCTTTAAATCCGGCGAACAACCCGATCATCATACCCAGCGAAAAAGCGATCGATACCCCTAAAAAACCGACCATAATTGAGACACGGCTGCCGTAGATGATCCTACTAAAAAGATCACGCCCCAGGTTATCTGTCCCAAGGATATGCTCCGGGTTTCCAGCTTCCGTCCAGATCGGTGGCTGCCGCGAAGCATGAAGATCTATTTTCAGCGGATCATGCGGTGCCAACATCGGGGCAAATATGGCGGAAAAGATAATCACCAGAAAAACGATCAGGCCGATCAGTCCTGATTTATCACGCCAAAGCAACCGCCAGATATACCAAAGCCTGGCCCGGATGTTACGATCGCTCTCTTCATCAATCAGCAGCCCGGTTAAATCGTTTTTGTTATTTTCATTTCTTTGTTCTTTCATCGTTATCACCTGTACCGAATCCTTGGATCTACTAAAACATATACCAGATCGGTCAACAGGTGCAATCCGATTACTACCAGGCTGGTGAAAAATGCGGTTGCCTGAACCAGGAAAAAATCACGGGTGCCGACCGCTTCCGCAAGCAGACTACCCAGTCCCGGCCATGAAAAAATTGTTTCAATATAAATTGACCCACTGAGCAAGTAGCTGAACTGAACGCCGATGATACTGATCAGGGGAATTGCAGAATTTTTAAGGATATACTTGAAATAGATCCGCTTTTTCTTCAAGCCCTTGCTGCGGGCAGTAGTCACATAATCCTCGTTCATTACCTCCATCACTGCCGAACGGGTAAACCGGGCCAATTGTCCCGTAGTGAAAAGGCTTAGAGCAAAAGCTGGTAAAACAATAGATTGATCCGGCAGGGTCAGACCCAGAAAGGTAAAGGTTTCCCTGCCAAAGGAGGGAAACCAGCCCAATCTAAGTGAAAATATAATGATCAGAATCAAGCCCAGCCAGAAAGTGGGTATCGTCTGACCCAGCAAGCCAATACCGCGGGCAATGCTGTCTAGGATGGTATTCGGATTGGAACCGCCGAGGATGCCGATAGTAACTCCCATTAAAATGGCCATGAGCAGAGCCACAGAGGCAAGTTCGATTGTGGCCGGTATGCGCTGTAAAACCAGGTCCATTGCCGGTTGCCGGTACCGAAAAGAGCTGCCAAAATCACCTTGGAAAGCGCCGGACAGAAAATCACCAAACTGCACGAGGAGAGGGCGGTTAAAGCCCAGCTCCTCGCGCAGCGCTTCAATGTCTTCGGGAGAAGCATACCTTGATACCATCAGGCTAACCGGATCCCCGGTCAGGTGCAGCAGCATAAAAACCAGGAATAAAACCCCCAACAGTAATGCTGCCGAAGAGATCAGCCTTGATAAAAGGTAGCGCAACACTCTTTCCCCCTTGTCGCCTTTTGAAATGACCATAAACAGGCAATTTCAGCGGTAGCGGCAAACTAAGGCCAATGGCTGGCGGTTTTCTATTCGATGCTGACGCCTTTTAGGAAGTACTGCTCCGAAATCCGGGGGTTATAATTCTTAACCCGGTTATTTATTGCCTCAAAAGCGGTAGGCGCATAAAGATAAATAAATGGTGGATTCTCATGCATATACTGCATAATCCTGGTGTAAACCTTTCCTCGTTCAACCGAATCAGCAGTTTTTTCAACCTCTCTGATCATTTCAACCAACACGGGGTCAAGCCAGGCAGCGTAACTGGCATCTTCGCCGCCCACGGAACCGATCAGGCGGGGATAAGCTTCCCCGGTGCCTGCGGACCAACTGTCACCGAAAAGTGGGGGCAGTTCGCGGTTGGCCTGTAATTCCCAGTATTTACCTGATTCCATGAACTCTAATTCTACCTGAATGCCAATTTCTGCCCAGTAACCGACGACTGCCTGTAGAACCTGCTCAAAGTTGGTATAGGTCGCCGCTGGGCCGGCCATTTGGATCGTAAAACCGTCAGGATAACCGGCCTCTGCCAATAGCTCTTTTGCCCTTGCCGGGTCGTAGGGATAGGGGGTAATGCTGGGATCAAACCCAAGGTTACCGGGAATGATGAAGCCGGATATCCGCTCGGCATTGCCATCAAAAAGCCGCTCAATGATGGCATCGTAATCGATGGCATAGCTCATCGCCTGTCTGACCAACTTATCCTCGATCGGGGTGCCGATACCGGTGCTCATATTGTTAAAGGCAACGTAGAAGACCCGATCCTGGCCGTAGGTTACCAGGGAAACATTCTCGGCAGTTTCAATGGCATCAGCCTGCTCCGGACCAAGGTTGCTGACAATATCAATGTCGTCGTTGATCAAGGCAGCAAACCGGGTCGCTGTATCCGGTATAGGCCTGTAGATTAGTCGATCAACCTTGGGGTAACCCTCTTCCCAGTAATCTTCGAATGCTTCGAGGACGATCCTGTCACCAGCCAGCCATTCAACAAACTTGAATGGACCAGTACCAATGGGGTGCTTAAGGTAGCCTTCTTCACCGACTTCTTCATGATACTGCTTGGATAAAATGCCCCAGTGCTCGTTCATCAGGGGAAGAACGAAGGCATTGGGCGCTTCCACCCTGGCTTCAACGGTATAATTATCAATCTTCACCATCTCCGCCACGGCAAGAAAACTTTCCCGGTAAGTTATACCGCTGCCCCGTCCGCGTTCCCAGGTAAAGACTACATCATCAGCGGTAAATGGATAACCGTTGTGAAAAACAACATCCTGGCGAAGCTTGAAAGTGTAAACCAAGCCATCTTCAGAGAGTGTCCAGCTTTCTGCCAGGGCAGGCACAATCACACCTTCGTCATTCAACCAGACCAGCGAGTTGAAAATACTCCAGGCAACGTTTGAAGCGGTCCTGGTATCACCTGTTGCCGGTTCAATTGTATTCGGGTTCGTCTGTAAAGCAACCCGCAAAACACTTTCGGCCGGCACTTCGTCTCCCGTCACGGTGTCGTCCGCTGCATCCGGCCTTCCACAGCCTGTAATAGCAAGCAGAGACAGGATCAGGCATCCCACAAAACCAAGCAATAGAGCTTTCCTTTTCAGCGTTTTCATAATTCCCCTCCTTTGTTTATAAAAACCACGGTAATAGATTAAACTAATACCACAGATGTCCTTTGTCTATTGTGCAAAAAAACTAAGTTAGCATTATGCAAAACGCACAATAAACTACGCAACCTGTGCTATACCTGCTTTATTCTATTCTCACCCCCTGTTTTTCAAGCGCTCTCTGAACCAGCCCGATATCCACAGAAGCCGTCGTTGAAGTGGTTTTTACGCTGGTGGCTGCTGCAACCCCTGCGCCCTGACCGGTCAGGGCACAGCAAACCATCTGCCTGGTAGCTGAATGTGAAACCTGGTCGCCGGCCACACAGCGGCCTGCAACTAAAAGATTATCAACTTTTTGAGGCACCATTATACCATAGGGAACCTGAAAATAACGCCCGGTAGTGGGGATAATCACTATGCCGTACGCATCCAGAAATTCAGGGAATATGCCAATTGAATCAGCAAATTTAGCCTGGTTGCGCACATCGGCACCGGTTAGATAATATCTTCCGGTTATTTTGCGCGACTCCCTGGTTCCGATTGAGGAACCAATTGTTCTTAACTTTGCTTTCTCAAACCCGGGCTGATAAAGCTTTAAAGCTTTAAGCGCATCTAAAACCTGTTTCCGACCCTCGATTTCCGCCCTGGTCAAATCCCAGACATTAGTACAATCAATACCTTCTACCCTGACGACATTGAGCCCGGTAGCCTCCCCAGCCTCGGTAAGCGTGCTCCAGTAACCTTCCAGTGGTGAGTCGGCAGGGATTACCCCGTCTGCCCGGGCTCTTTCAAAGACATTCTGAAAATAGGGGCTAAAAAGATCTCCATCACCTTTTTCCGTTTCGGTAGCCCAATCAGCCAGTTTCCCAGGATTAGCTGCAACATCTTTCCGGAAAGTATCGACATCAATCCCACTAACCCCAAAGCCGGTAGTGGTGCCCATCAGCTTATTAATTGGTTCCTGGGTGTAGGGCGCACCGGCACAGGCAGCGATGTCGGCATCGCCCGTAGCATCGATCACAACGGAAGCCAAAATTGCCTGACGACCGGATTTGCTTTCCGTAATAACCCCTTTAACCAAGCCATTTTCCACTATTGCCCCCACGGCATAACAGTGAAAAAGCGGCCGGACCCCTGATTTTTCGATTAACTGGTCAGCAGCACATTTAAACATATCGGCATCAATCAAACGTCCGGTCGACTGGGTATCAGGATAGGTGCCGCCAAAAGCGGTGGCGAATTCCTCCAGTTCTCTGCCGATACCGCCGGCTTCAACTGTCTTTTCATGACGATACCAGACCAGGGTGTCAACCATTGACTGCGTAATGTTGCCGCCCAAAAAGCCATAACGCTCCAGGAGAATGGTATCAACCCCTTCCCGGGCTGAAGCAAGTGCAGCAGAAAGCCCTGCCGGACCTCCTCCGACTACCAGCACATCAGTTGTTGCCAATACCGGTATCCGTCTTTCCTTTTCGATTACTGTATCCACTAGATATTCCCCTTAGTCACGGTTCATGTAGGATGAAGCGGCGGCTATGCCCGCCCCTTTATCCAGCATATAACCTTTATTGGTTAATATAGCTTCCAGCGCTGCTAAAAGTAGCAACACATTTACTTTGCTGCAACTATAACCCATCAGCCCGATTCGCCACGCCTTGCC
>DBBD01000074.1 GCA_002292015.1 Firmicutes bacterium UBA993 | reverse complement strand
CAATTTTAAGTACTTTCTCCTATTCTACTCCATTTTGAACATTCTTCAATAGAAATTTTTTGGTCTTGAAGGAGATGGAACCAATCCTGTAGAATGTTACCGCGTTTTAGAGCATTTATACTGACAAGATAACAGGAGGCTACAATATGAGTTTATCGATCCGTAAAATTGTTATTTCCGGGACACTCGGAGCAATATCCATTTTGTTGGGTGTCACCCGGTTAGGTTTTATTCCGGTACCTACCCCAGCCGGTCATGCCACAATCATGCATATACCGGCAATTTTAGGCGGAGTGCTGGAAGGACCGGTTGTCGGGTTGATAACCGGTGCTATTTTCGGCCTTTTCAGTTTCTTACAGCCGGGGGCGCCTTTTTTTGCCGACCCGCTGGTATCAGTCTTCCCCCGTCTTTTTATCGGAGTTGTCGCCTACCTGGTTTACCATGCTGCAAAAAGAATCAATACGATTTTAGCCTGTGTCTTAGCTGGGGCAGCCGGATCTGCAACCAACACGATCCTTGTTTTAGGGATGGCCACCTTTAGGGGTTATCTGCCGGCAGAAGTATCCGTTTCGATCGGGGTGCTGCACGGTGTGCCAGAGCTGATTGTAGCAGCGATCCTAACTGTGATACTGGTAAAAGGAATCCGGCGCATCAGGCCGGAAGAAGGAAAAGATTCCCAGGCTTAGAAAACTGGAGTTAAAGTATTTTGAAAACGCTAATCGAGATTACCGACCTCACATATAAATACCGCTCCGGTGGCGGAAATGCCGTAACTGCATTGAACGGAGTGACGATGCAGGTTTACCGGGGCGAAATATTGGCAATAACCGGTCAAAACGGGTCGGGTAAATCCACCTTGGCCCGTCATTTTAATGCCCTGCTAACGCCTGGAAGTGGCGAAGTAATCGTAGACGGGCTTTCAGTTAATGACAAAAAGAACACCGCCGCTATTCGCCGGATTGTGGGCATGGTTTTTCAAAATCCTGATAACCAGCTAGTCAGCAGTGTTGTTGAAGAAGATGTGGCCTTCGGTCCGGAAAATTTAGGTTTACCCCAGGCCGAAATAGTAAAACGTGTTGATTGGGCGCTTAAGAGCCTCGACCTCGAAGCTTACCGTTATCGTTCACCCAACAGTTTATCGGAAGGCCAAAAGCAGCTGGTAGCAATTGCCGGGGTTTTGGCGATGAAACCAAAATGCATTGTCTTAGACGAACCTACCGCTCACCTCGACCCGAAAGGTAAGCGTGAGGTTCTTGAAAATGTGCAACGCCTGAACCGGGATGAGGGCATTACAACTGTTTTACTGACCCATTCGATGAACGAAGTGGTCCACTGCGATCGGATGATCATCATGGACCAGGGCTTAATTAAACTAACCGGAGCACCAAGGGAACTTTTTGCCCAGGCCGAACAGATCAAAGCTTTAGGCCTTGATTTGCCTGCCGCCGCGCAGCTGGCTTACGGTTTAAAACTTAAGGGTTTGACTTTGCCCGGGAATATCCTGACCATTGAGGAGCTAGTTGCCAGTTTATGCCAATTGCCGTAAAAGATCTCTGTTTCAGCTATAAACAGGGTACCCCTTTCGAAAAGAAAGTTCTGCACAACATTTCGCTCGATATCGAAGACGGCGAGTTCGTGGGGATTATCGGCCCCACGCAGTCCGGGAAAACTACCTTGGCTCAGCATTTTAACGCCCTGCTGCTTCCACAAAGTGGATCAGTCACTGTAAACGGTTTAATAACCTCTGATCCGCAGGCAGATCTGATCAGCCTAAGGCTGCAGGTTGGCTATGTTTTTCAAAATCCCGATTACCAGCTATTTGCCCAAACAGTTGGTGAAGATATTGCGTTCGGACCACAAAACCAGCAGCTGAGAAAATCTGAGGTGACCGAACGAGTTACAACAGCGATGAAGCAGGTAGGGTTAGATTTTGACACCTTCTGCCAACGTGATATCTATGCTTTAAGCGGCGGACAAAAACGGCGGACTGCTATAGCCGGTGTTTTGGCCTGTAAACCTAAAATTCTGATTCTGGACGACGTGACGGCGGGGCTTGACCCGCGGGGACGCGAAGAGATTCTGGCCGTGATACGCGATCTGCACCAAAAGCAAAAAATTACCATCATTTACATCTCTAACAGTATGGATGAAGCAGCCGAACTGGCAGAGCGAATCATAGTTATTAACCGGGGGCAGAAACAGCTGGATGAACCGGTCAGGGAAGTATTTAAAAAGCCGGAACAGCTTCGATCAATCGGACTGGAAATACCGGAAGTGATTAACGTGATTGAAAAACTGCAAGAAAGAGGCTATGTTATTCCATCAATCCCCCTCACCCTGGAAGAGGCAATTGATCTACTGACAACTGCTTATGCGCAGCGGGAGGTGAAACGCTGATGGAATTGACCAAAAATATAACCCTTGGCGTTTACCTGCCCGGAAAATCATTTATCCATCGCCTTGATCCACGAACCAAGATTATCGCCTCCGGGATAATCGTAATCCTGTTGCTGATGATTAGGTCTTATCAGGCATACGGGGCCGTTTTTATTTTTCTGGCAGCCGCAGTAATAATCGCAGGCATTCCGCCTGGTTACGCTTTCAGCGGTTTTAAACCGATGCTGCCGGTACTGACTTTTATGTGGATCTTTCAGCTTTTTTTATATTCAAGCCCCGATGCCGAGGTGATCTTTTCATGGTGGATATTTACAGCTACCGATGCCGGATTTCACATGGGCACCCTGATTACATTGCGGGTTATCTTTTTATTTGGCATTACGACCCTATTAACCCTGACCACATCGATGGTCAGCCTTACCGATGGTCTGGAAAGCCTGCTCAGCCCACTTAAAGCGATCGGCCTTCCAACCCAGGAGCTGGTAATGACCATGGTCATTGCCCTGCGTTTTGTACTGATCCTGGCCGAAGAGCTGGATAAGATCGTTAAAGCGCAAATGGCCCGTGGGGTTGCTTTCGATCGGGGCAATTTTATACAAAAAACCAAAAAGATCTTTCCCGTTTTCCTGCCGCTTTTCATCAGTGCCTTTAAGAGAGCTGAAGAGCTGATTATAGCCATGGAAGCCCGGAGCTATACCGGGGGTAAACATCGGACAAAAATGAAAACCCTGCACATTGGCAGGGTCGATCTTGCAGCAATCTTGATCATGCTTATCTTTTCTGCACTGATCATTTTTTTAATCTTAACGGTAAATCCAACGATTTGATGATTCGGCTTAAACGCGAAACATGCTCTCCCCTGATTTATGGTTCTTATAAGTTAGCTAAAGCCTACACCCAAATGAGGTGCCGACAGCAACCGCGGAACGCACCTGTTCGCTATCCGGATCAACCCGCTTGGTACCGGCAACCGCTTCTTCCAGCGGAACTGATCCAATGCTGTTTCCTTTGAGGCAAACCATCCTATTGAAGCTTTTTTCGGAAAAAAGCTCAACTGCTTTCACCCCAAAGCGGGTGGCCAAAACCCGGTCGTACGAAGTAGGGCTGCCGCCCCGCTGCAGGTGCCCAAGCACTGTGGCACGGCTTTCCATGTCGATTACTTTCTCAATCTCTCTTGAAACCAGAAGACCGATGCCACCCAGCCGTCTAACGCCACTCCGGTCTTCATAAAGCGGCTCTCCACCGGCCGGAAAAGCACCTTCGGCAACCACAATAATGCTGAATTTTTTACCGCGGTTGCGCCTCTCATCAATCTTATCGGCTATACACAATAAATCAAATGGTAGCTCCGGTATCAGGATTATATCGCCCCCACCGGCCATGCCGGCCTGAAGAGCAATCCACCCGGCGTGCCTACCCATCACTTCGATCACCATTACCCGGTGATGCGATTCAGCGGTAGTATGGATCTTGTCAATCGCCTCGGTAGCTGTTGTCACAGCCGAGTCGAAACCGAATGTTATATCGGTAGCCGGTAGATCATTGTCGATCGTCTTCGGGATGCCGATTATCGGCACTCCCAGCTTGCTGAACCGGTGGGCCAGCAGCAAACTGCCGTCACCACCGATTACCACCAGACTGGTAATGCCCCAGTGATCAAGGTTCACCAAAGCATCAGCCGAACGATCCTCTCCGGTATTGGTATAATCAGAGCCCTGCGGTTTATAATCAAAGGGATTGTCGCGGTTGGATGTGCCCAATATCGTTCCACCGCGATTGAGAATACCCGATACGGCAAGGTCAGTGATAACTTGAGCATCATTTTCGACCAGTCCCATAAACCCATTATTAAAACCAACAACCTCCAACCCGTAGTTGTGGGCAGCCCCTTTTACTACTGCCCTGATTACCGCGTTGAGACCGGGACAATCACCGCCTCCGGTCAGGATACCGATCCGACCACCTGCCTTATTTTTTTTTAGGCTTGGCTGGTTATTTTTTGGGCGGGGACAAGATTCCCCTGTGCCAGCCCCGGGGCAATCATGCCTGATCGCCCCGCGTGCCAAGCGGTCCACCCTGGCATTTAGCTGGTCGTCTCCATGTCCTTTTACCTTGTGCCATTGAACGCTTCGTTTTCCGGTCAGCTCAAGTAGTTTCAGCCAGAGATCGCGGTTTACGACTGCATCTCCTTTGCTGTTACGCCAGCCGTTTTTCTGCCAGCGGTCCATCCAGCGCTGACGGAAACAGTTTACCAGGTAGGCGCTATCGCTATAGACCCTAACCGCACTACCTGACGGCAGATGGGATAGTGCCTCGACTGCTGCAGTCAGCTCCATCCTCTGGTTTGTCGTAGCAGCTGCTTTGCCCGACAACTCCACTTCTTTTTCACCAAGCAGGATTATTGCCGCCCAACCGCCGGGGCCCGGATTTCCAGAGCAAGATCCATCAGTGTAGACAACGTATTCAAAACTGTTCATGCCGGACACCCCTCTCCTGAAATTAATTAGCGAGGCGGGAAAGATCATCTAAAATCTGCTCCAGTTCACGGATTTTTTCACCATATCCGGCCCAATCACCCTCCTGCTGACGGGTTAAAGCCTCTTCGTAAACACTCTGCGCCCGGCGAATCAGTTCAACCAAGATCGTCCCTTCAGCGTCCGGAAGTTCCTCAACCACCGGCTGAACTCCTGCAGGCGGCTCAACAGGCAGTGTATCATTATCTGCGTCCGGCTGGAGAGCATCACTTTCGCCAAAAATGCGTATTAACCCTTTTTCCAATGTCTCTTCCATGACAACCGTTTCGCCGAAAACCACAATCACCCGTGACAGTTCAGGCAGCCCGCCTCCTTCTGCTTCCAGAAAGACCGGTTCTATGTAAAGCAGGGCATTATTGATTGGCAGCACCAGCAGATTTCCACGAATGACCCTTGAACCAGCCTGGTCCCAGAGGGTAAACTGCGCGGAGATCTCAGTGCTCTGGTCTATCCGGTTCTCAATCTGGTTCGGACCTAGAATAACCCTCTCCTTGGGGAAGAGAAATATCTCAACATCGCCGTAGTTAGGTTGGTCACAGCGGGCAACCATCCAGGCAATCATGTTGTTGCGCTGATCCGGAGTAAACGGCAAAATTAAGACATACTCCGGTTTATCATAACCAGGCAGCTGCAGTATGGTGTAGTAAGGCTCCATATTCACATCCTGACCAAATGACTTTTCCATCGGGATTGCCCAAAGGTCCTCACGGGTATAGAAAATATTCGGATCAGTTGTATGGTAAAGCGTAAGAATCTGCGCCTGGATATTAAATAGGTCCTCCGGATAGCGCAAGTGGGCCATTAAGCCGGCGGGCATCTCCTCGATCGGGCTGAACAACTCGGGGAAAATCGCAGCATAGGTTTGAACCAGGGGATCGGAAGGGTCAATAATGTAGTAACGAACACTACCGTGATAGGCATCGATAACCACCTTGACCGAGTTTCTGATGTAGTTGATATCGCCAAAAGGCGCCGCATAGGGAAAACCTCCGGTTACCGTGTAAGCATCCTGGATCCAGAAAAGGCGGCCATCATTAACCACGATGTAGGGGTCGCCGTCGTACCTTAAAAAGGGGGCCAATTTGCGGACCCGGTCATGAATATTGCGATCAAATAAGACTTTGCTTTCGTTACTGAGTTCATTCGAAACCAAGATCCGATACTCGCCAAACCTTAAGGCAAATAGTGCGCGTCGCAGGAATGAGTGTAACGCAATGCCGGCTTCACCAGAGTAAGAGGTAAATTCATTAACGTCGCCGGCAGTGGCGTAGTGAAACTCCGGGGTGTCGGTATTAACTATCACATAATCATTGGTTAGTTCACCAAAATAAATCGACGGATTATCAAGCACAATTTTGCCGGCCGGCGGTATATCGCCGAGGAAGTAGCGGGGCAAACCTTCATTGGTTACCTCGTTTACCGGGCTCATGGCAATACCATAGCCGTGGGTCCACTGCAAATGCAAGTTAACCCAGGTTTGTGCCTCTGCAGCAAGGCGGCTCTTATCGAGCTCACGGGCAGCAATCATTACCTGACGATAGCTGTCGCCGAACGAGTAACGATCAATATCAACATCATTAAATCGATAGTAGAGCCGGATTGCCTGCAGTTCATTAAAGGTTGTCAACAATGGTCGGTGGTCCCACAACCTTACGTTATTCATGGTACCGGGGTTTTCATGCAGATCTTCCCAGGTCAATCGGGCACTAGGATCATAGCGCCTGGTAGCAAAGTCATCGATACCATAAGCTATACGGGTAAATGCGATGTTATGTTCCAAATACTCGCGTTCATAATTAAACTCACTCGGCTCAACAACAAAGCTCTGGATCGCCGCCGGGTAAGCGCTCCCGGCAAGCATTGAAATTCCGGTTAAAACAAGGATCCCGTAAATAAACAGCCTGAAGCGACGCATAAAAATATTTACCACAAAAACAAGAGCAATGATCAGCGCCAGGTACATCAGGATCGTTAATACCGGGTAGTTGGCATGAATATTGGTGTACCCTGCCCCGAAAAAGAGGCCGTGCTCGGATAATAAGAGTTCGAACTGTTTCATACGGTAATCCCATGCTTTCAGGGCAAAGATTAGAGCCATTATGACCGATATATGGCTTACGCTGCTGCTCGGCGGCAACATCCAATTTCTTTTACCCTGGAAAGTCGGGTTAAGCATCAGGTAGATAGAGCCGACTACTATCAGCGAGACAACAAGGGTCATCATTAAAAACCCATAAATGAAACGGTAAAACGGAAGCTCAAATACGTAAAATGAAACATCGGCTCCGAATATCGGATCACTGATATTGAAAGGAACATGATTTAGATAACGCAAAAGATCCATCCAGTAGTTGCCGGCATAGCCAGATAAAATATAGGCGAGAAAAGCCGCAACAGCCAGAAAGTAGAAAATTAGTCGCCGCGGAGTCAGTAACCGCATCATCCCTGAGGCCATCAGTTTTTCCCGTACGGCAAGATTGGGAAAACTCAATATGTGACGGCGGGTAAAAAGCAGGTTGATAAACAATATAGTAAAGAGGAAAATAAAAGCCCCAATCCTCATTCCCCAGTGGGTCAGGTACTGGGTCCAGAAAACCTGGCCTGCATCCAGATCAAGAAACCATAGCATGTCAAGATACAAGTTGGTA
>DBBD01000055.1:3717-8556 GCA_002292015.1 Firmicutes bacterium UBA993 | reverse complement strand
GTATGCGTGCCGGTTTTAAAGCTCTGGAAGGGGTGTCGCTTAACCTTTTCAGTGAAGATGAATTGAACGAGATACATCAGGCTACGTTGGCCGTTATGCGCAAGACCGGAATCAGGGTCTTGGCCAAAGATGCGCAGGATTACTTCGACGGCGGCGGTTGTATTGTTGATCGCAAAAGCAATATTGTAAGATTTCCATCCTATGTAGTCGAAGATGCAATCCGTTCGGCGCCATCTAACTTTTTGCTGGCCGGCATCGACTCGGACGACGATTTCTGGCTGAAGGCAGGCAGTAATATTGCCTTTACCAACTTTGGTGAAGGGGTGGAAGTGGTCGATCCGATGACCCGCAAACGACATCGAACAACCAAAAAAGATGTCGCTAACGTAACCAGGATGTGTACAGCGATGGACCAGATAGACTTTCTGGAGCGACCGGTCGGCGCTAATGATGTGCCCGCTCAGGTCCAACAGATTCATAATGCAGAAGCGGTATTTAACAATACTACCAAGCACTCAATTATCGGTTCAGGTGATGCTTATCGGTGTAGTAAAATTATTGAGCTGGCCTATGCTGTTAGCGGAGGTGAACAAAATTTCAGGGAAAGGCCGATTTACAGCGCCAATACCTGCCCCAACAGCCCGTTGATCCTTAATCCCGATACTACCGGGGTGATTATTGAAGCGGCAAAGGGTGGGGCTCCCTGCTCGCTGGTTGATATGTTCATGGCTGGGGCGACCGCTCCGGTGACCATGGCCGGTGCGATGGTGATCCAAAACGCCGAGCTTCTTTCCGCGATTGTTCTGGCCCAGCTGGTGCGTAAGGGGCATCCCTGTATTTACGGAACCTCATCTTTAAGCTTTGATTTAAGAACAACTACTTCACCGGTCGGTGCTCCCCAACTGGCCCTGGTCAGTGCGGCGACTGCCAAGATGGCCCAATATTATCAGCTGCCAAGCTGGGCTGCCGGTGGTTAGGCTGACAGCTATTTGCCAGATGCCCAGGCAGCACACGAAGCTACCCTTACCGCCCTGGTTCCCGCTTTGGCTGGAATCAACATGATTTACGGTTTGGGGATGCTGGCTCAGGGCATCACCTTTGATTATGCCCAACTGGTAATCACTAATGAGATTGCCGGGATGATCAAAGAAGTGGTTGCCGGCATTAAAGTGGATAGAGATACTCTGGCTTTGGAAGTGATCCATGCGGTAGGTGCCGCCGGAGAATACGTAAGCCATGAGCATACATACAGCCGCTTTAGAGCGCTGGCTTCCAACAATAAATTAATTTTCAGAGGAACCCGTGATACCTGGGAAAAAGATGGTAGTAAAGATTTAACCGAAAGGGCTTACGAAGAAGCGCTGGAACTTTACAATAACTTTAAGATCAAACCCTTACCTGGTGATGTTGTTACCAAGATGCGCGATATTGTCAATGAAGCGGAAGATCATTTTTCGGTCCGGTTAAGCGATGAGTAGAAAGAGAGAGTGAGGTGTTTTTATTGATTGTTACCAGAATGGGTGACGGATCCTTTGTGTCAATGAGTGAAGAAGAAGTAAAGGCAGATGTCCGTGAGGGAGTGGAAGACGCCGTCAAACGGGGCAAGATTGAGCCTCTCTCGGCCGATGAAATCAATCACCTGGTCGATATCTGCTGCCGTCCGCAAAAGTTTGTCAGTGTGCGGCACGGCAACGAGCTGATCCTGACTTATGATTCGGGCACGCTTAAAATTACCCGCCTTGGCATCCCGATTGGCATGCCCCAGATTATGCAGCTCTACGAAAGAGCTTTTGCTGCCGACACCCTGGAGCTGGCCTATGTTCATTACAGCTTCAAACCGATCAAGATGATCGTTCCCGAAGAACAGTACGCCGTGGCTGAGACCTCTTTGGTTACCACAGCGCCGCTCTTCTACGGGGCCATGCCTAACCTGCCCCTTTACACCCAGCCCGACGGGCCCTGCCCCAATGCCGCTGAACTCTTACCGGCCGGTAAAATTGCCGAAGCAAGGGCGGCCCAGGAAGAAGCGGTTGAATACGCTGTTAAAGATATGGTCTTCGTGGCCAGCGGTGTCTACGAAGCCGGTTCTGACGGGATTGACTTTGATACCACCGCCGCCGCCGGCGATGCGGAATTTCAGGCCACCTTACTGGCTTGTGAACAGTTAAAAGCCAGGTATCCCGACATGGCCATTGAAATCGGCATGGCCGGGGAATTTGTGCTCGGTTTCCACGGGCAGCTGACCTATGACGGGGTGCGCCTGGCCGGCCTTTATCCCCATCAGCAGGTCAAACTGGCCGAAAAAGCGGGCGCCAGCATTTTCGGCGCCGTGGTCAACACCAACAGCAGCCGCTCCTTTCCCTGGAATTTGGGCAGAGCCGTGACCTTCTGCAAAGCCTGTGTAGAGGCGGCCAACATCCCGGTTCACGCTAATGTTGGCATGGGCGTCGGTGCGGTACCCCTGGTCATGACCCCGCCGATTGACTGTGTATCGCGAGCCTCAACAGCGATGGCGGAAGTCGGTAAACTGGACGGGTTATAGGTAGGCTACGGCGATCCTGCCGGAATGGCTTTAACCCATATGCATGCTTCAGGCATGGGCGGAATCAGGACTGCCGGAGATCTGGTGGCCCGGATGCAAATGTCGAAGAAGATGCGCCTTAAAGAAGCTAAGGAATATGTAGCCGGAAAACTAAAAGTGTCGGTATCTGATCTTGCTGACGAAGTGATCATGAATGAGGTGCGCCAGGATTTAGATATTGCCACGGTTTATGGCGGGATGGGCGAACAGTCAAGAGGAATCGAAGCTAAGTTTCGCATTGCGAAACTGCTTGATCTTGAAATAAATTCTGTGAACCGGTTCCTAAAAAAAACCGGCTGGTATCAGGAGGGGTAATCAAAATGGCTGACAGCGAATTCATCAACAAGGTTATCGAGTCAGTGGGCGGATAAGTTCGGGACGGAAATTCAGACGTAGAACGCCGGGGAAGGTATCAATAAGATCAACAACCCAATTGCCGCCAAATGATTCAGATTAACTAAACTTAGCCTGGTGATATAAAAACGCTTTCATTGTTGAGATACTCAAGACCGTAGAGGGCGGTTTCAAGGCAGATTCGTTTTTGCGGGGCTGTAATAAAATCTTCGCCAAGCAAGCCCTCCAGTGTTTTGAGCCGCAGGTAAATGGACTGGCGCGAAATAAATAGCTGTTTGGCTGCCTCAATTTTATTGTACTGAGTGTCACGAAGCGCAGTCAGCGTATCGAGGAGGGCCGGTTCTGCCTTAAAGCCCTGTTTTAAGACTGGTTGCAGGTATTCAAGTACTAAATTTTCGAGGTCGCCAGTCTTCTCCAGGGCGATAATCAGGCGGTGAACATGGAGATCATCGAAGAAAAGCAACGCCGGTTTACCATACTTTCGTTGGATGTACAAGGAATCGCGGGCGTTCTTGTAGCTTTCGGAGAGCTGATCAAGTTCTGCATAAATCTTGCCGGTGCTGAAAAAGATATCCCGGCCAAGGTTCAGGAAGCTGCTTGAAGCGAAGACAGCGGCTATTTGATGCAAAGCACTGCTCAAGCGGGTTTTCCACGGAGACTGCTCAAGTTTATTGATAACAATTAAGACCAGGGTTTGTTTATCCACGAACCAGTGCAGGCTGAAATTTTGTTGCTCTAAAAAAGAGCGGGCAATTCCGGAGATCCGGTAGTACAGTTCAGCCTCTTTGCGATAGGGAGTGGCTGGCGGTGGAAAACTGACCAGACAGACGGCACAGCCGGTTGGTTGGATAAAAGGTTCGCTAAGCTGCAGCTGATTTTTAATTTCCTGCTTGCTCAGGCGGCCATGCAGCCACTCATCGATCCATTTATCCTGGTAGTAAAGCTCTTTTTCATTGCCAAGGAGGCTGCCGTAATATTCCTGGGCCAGGCTGATTGCACATTTATCTAAAATCATCAACTCGTAATCACCTAGAGGTCGTGTGGTGCTAAAGATTACCAGGGTAGCCAGATCCTGGCTGCCAGCGCAGACAGATTTACAGGCGATGCTCAACTTACCTGTCTGAGTTGCCGCAACCTGGTCTTTTTTCATCACGGCAACTAATTTCGTTATCCTCTCCTGCAGGGTTTCAGTAACCCGTGGCGCAAAGAAAGGTTTATCGCCACCGGAGAAGTAGGCGACATTAACATCAAGCGTGCGATTTAGATAGCTGAGAATATCAAGTGTGTCGTGTGGGTTCAGTAAAATCAGGTAGAGGTTTCGTAAAAATTGTTCCTGCTCTATCAGGTGCTGGTAGTCTTGGTTGATGATCATAGTATGCAGGTCATGGATTAGGTCGACATAACGGCACTCATGATTTTCTGGAAAAACGATCAGGGGAAAGTCATTACTGTCGGCCAGCGCTCTTAAGTCTGACGGGATATCTTCAATCCGATCAAAGCGATTATAGCGGGCTCCCAGCTGGATGCAGAGGGCAGTGACATTTTTTCCGATCAGTTGACTGACAAAGATGTTGGGGTCGTTTTTCTTTTTCCAGCCGGCACCAGTGGTTAAAACCAGTTCGTGTCCGTTGACATAGTCTTTAATCTGGGTTTGTTCAAGCACATGGACCCAACTGATCTGTTTGCCAAGGCCCTGATGCCCGGCAACAACTTTGGCATGTCTGAAATGAGGTAATTGAAGAATGTCATTGACCTCTAATTTAGCGCTGCCTGTCATCTGGTGACTCCCCATGATCCACTGTTGACGGTCTTAGAGTGATTGATTACCGGTTACTGACTAATTTTGGCTTGAAGAGCTGGAACGGTTGTATGCTGTTTCTGATATTATAAACTATAATTACCGA
>DBBD01000055.1:0-3400 GCA_002292015.1 Firmicutes bacterium UBA993 | reverse complement strand
CTATAATTACCGATTGTTAAATATAAATAAACCCTTAAGAAATTCCTAATCGGTAGGACTATTTAAGCGATTGGCGGGGAGGATGGAGCAGTGACCACACGTATTATTTCAAGCTTAAAAATTCTAAACCGGAATGACTTGGAGCGCATCCATGAAGCTTCCGTAAGGGTTCTGGAAGAGACCGGCATGGTTTTCCAGAGCCGCAGAGCCTTAGACCTTTTTAAGCGGTACGGGGTCAGGGTTTCCGGTAATACCGTATATCTGAACAGGCAGTTGATTGAAGAATCGCTTCGTCAGTGTCCCCCCACCATTAAGTGGCGAGCCCGCAACAGCCGGCATTCGTTAGAAATTGGTCATGGTTTATATGTGCAGGCTGGTGGCGGTTCTGTTTACATCGAAGATTTAAAACAAGGGCGCCGTCCGGGCAGGCTGGAAGATTTTGCAAACATTCAGAAACTCTATCAGAGCAGCCAAGTGATCGCGATCGCCGGCTTTACACCCGTTGACACAGCTGATGTTGAGCCGCCGTATAAACATTTGCTGATGCAACATGAAATTTTAAAGCACACCGATAAACCGGTACATGGCTATGTCTGTGGTGGTCGGTCGGCCGGCCAAATGCTGGATATGATCGAGATTGTTTTTGGAGAGGAAGATTTATTGAAGAAACATCATGTGATGGGGCTTTCCATTAATACTATTTCGCCACTTTTATTTAGCGAGGAACAGCTTGACACCCTGTTTGAATACGTCAACCGTAACCAGATCATAATTGCCGCCCCAATGGCCATCGGGGGTGTCAGCGCCCCACTCAGCCATGTTGGCATGACGGTGCTGGTTAATGCCGAAATTCTGGCCATGATAACCCTGATTCAGCTGATTAACCCCGGAAATCCGGTAATTATCGGCCCCTCATCTTCATTTGCCAATTTAAGAACCGGGACTTATTCGGCCGGTATCCCTGACGGGATGCTGCACTTGATTACCCAGATTCAGTTAAGCAAAGAACTCTATAAAATCCCCACCCGTGTCTTGAGCGGCGCATGTGATAGCAAGGTTGTCGACGCTCAAGCTGGTTTTGAAACCATGCAAAACCTGATGCTTAGCATCCTGGGTGGAGCCGATTTGATTGCTCACGCCTGTGGGGTGCTTGAAGGGTTACTGACAATTTCCTACGAGAAGATACTCATTGATGAAGAATTGATCCGTCGGGCTATCTATCTTAAAGATCGCCCGATTTTAGTTACCGATGAAGCTCTGTCAGTTGACATAATTCGAGAAGTAGGCCCCGGTGGCAGCTACCTGATGCATGAAAGCGTTTTTAATAACTGCCGTGATCTGTTTCAGTTTGAACTGTCGGACACTAGTAATTACGCTGAGTGGAAAAGATCCGGCAGCAGAGATATTGTGCAGCGGGCAAATGAGCTTTACTTAGAGAGACTGGCTACTGCGCCATCCAGTTTACTGGTAGAGGAGCAGGAACAAGCGCTAACGGCCTACCTGAAAAAAGCTAAAATTTAAAAGACTGTTCGCTTTTACAATCTGTAAAGCCGGTAGCCCCAGAATGCGACATCATGTAAATTGCAGCAATTCTGAAAACCTATATAATTAGAAAAGAATAGTAGTACAGCGCAGGCCACAGCGGAGAAGAGGGAGCCTCCCCTTACATTAGGAGTGGATTAATCTTAAGTGACCTGGATAACTGAAAGGCTGGTTCAATATACTCATGGCACAAGTTTTGAGCAGCTGCCACTGGCTATTGTTGAGCGGGCTAAATTGCATATTCTTGATAGCATCGGCTGCGCCCTGGGCGGCAGTCAGTCGGTCATCGGCCGCTCGGTTCTACAAACTTTTAAAGCGATGGGTGGAGAGCCGGAGGCTTCCCTAATTGGCGGCGGGTTGAAAGTGCCCGCCATTCATGCGGCATTTGTCAACGGTACAAATGCCAACGCTCTTGATTTTGATGATACTTACCTGTCTGATGCCATCGGTCACCCCGGTTCTTCAACGATCCCGGCAGCTTTGGCAGTTGCAGAGTGGAAAAAGGCTACCGGACGTGATCTGATTAACGCCGTTGTTACTGCGTACGAGGTAGGAAACCGCATCGGTTTGGCGATCCAGCCCACTAAGGAGCGTTTGCAGAAAGTGTGGGGCTTTGGAACCTGGCAAACATTTTGCGCTGCTATTGCTGCGTCAAAAGTTTTAAACCTGGATTGCGACCAGCTCTTTAATGCCTTCGGAGTGGCCGGAGCCACGGCGCCTTTACCCTGCACTCAGAAGTGGGGCTGGAACCTGACGGAGCGGCCGATTCACTGGGTTAAAGAGCCAACCGGCTGGCCCTGCTGGGCTGGAACCCTGGCGGCGATTTTAGCCGCTAATGGGTTTATCGGCAATCGCTATATTCTTGACGGAGAAAACGGTTTTTGGATAATGGCCGGATCTGACCGCTGCAATTATCAGAAAATGACGGATGGCCTCGGCCAGGATTACCTGATTGTTAACGATATGAGCTTTAAGCCCTATTCCTGTTGCCGGTGGCAGCATGCGGCGCTGGACTGCATTGCTCAGATCACTGGTAATCAGCGGCTGAAGCCTGAAGATATCAAAAAGATCGTGATTAACTCTTTCTCCTGGGTTATGACCCAGGAAGTCTATGAGCTGAAAAGCCCGGTTGATGCCCAATTCTCTATCCCCTACACAGCAGCGATGGTTGTTTTGGGTCATGAGCCGGGGCCTGGCTGGTATAGTGATGACAAACTGAAGAGCGCTGAGATTGCTGCTCTATCTGCAAAAATAACCGTACATCTTGATCCTCAACTTGATCATGTTTACCACCGGGAAGGCGAACAGGCGGCGCGGGTTGAGGTTATCACTATCCGGGACGAAACATTCAGCGCGCAGGTGAGGATTCCCAGGGGTGACCCACGTAATCCGCTATCACCGGCAGAGCTTAAGGCTAAATTTATACACCAGGCGAACTGCGTTCTGAGCCGGAAAGCAGTCGATCAGGCAGTCGATCTGATTGAAAACCTGGAGCAACTCGATGATATAAGCACCCTGATGGCTACACTTAAAGGCTGACACAGCCATACAGGATGGAGGAAGAAATTCGATGATGACAGGTAGCCTGTTTATGGGACCAGTGCGTATGGTTTTTGGTCGTGGGGTAGTACGTGATACCGGCACTTACGCCAGACAACTTGGGGGAAGGAAAGTATTTCTGGTTACGGACGAACTTTTGGCCGGGCTTGATGCATTTAAAGTGATTGAGGACTCCCTGCAAAAAGAGGGTCTAAAGTACCATTTATATACCGATTGCGATGTAAATCCCACCGATAATCAAATCGACAACGGTGGCCGGATCTATAAACAAGAGGGTTGCGACGTCATTATCGGGGTC
>DBBD01000034.1 GCA_002292015.1 Firmicutes bacterium UBA993 | reverse complement strand
GCACCCGCTCTTGCACAGAAGCCAATTTATAAATAGTTCCCTGGCTCCGCTACTATAATATAAACGTTTCTTTAAATCATTGCAAGTATTTTGCCGAAAAATGCAGGAAATAGAATGCTATTTATCGAAATTGTCTTAATTAATTTAATATAGGGGGTAGTCTGATGCGTAAAAAATGGCTTTGGATTATATTGATTATATTTTTGGCGCTGATCCTCGCCGCCGGTGGAGTCGGCTGCTGGATATTCCGCGGAGGTCTTCCGAAAACCAGCGGCACCATTATTACCGGCGTTGAAGAGCCGGTTGAGATCTATCGCGACCAATACGGTGTGCCCCATATTATTGCTAACTCGATGGAAGATCTTGTTTTCGCCCAAGGTTACGTCCAGGCCCAGGACCGACTGTGGCAGATGGATATGAGCCGCCGCGGTGTGAGCGGGAGGCTTTCGGAAATTCTGGGGGCTGGTTTTCTGGACACTGACTACTTTACCCTCACGGTTGGGTTTTTGAGAGCCGCCGAAAAAAATTATCGCCTCTTAAGCCCGGAAGCGAAAAAATTGCTTGACGCGTACGCAGCAGGTGTTAACAGTTATATTGAAGATAACATTAAGCGACTTCCGCCGGAATTCACTATACTCGGTTATAAACCGGAACCGTGGACTCCCCTGGACAGCCTGGCCATTGGCGTTTACATGTCCTGGTCCCTAGGCGGCAACATGCAGGGCGAACTGTTTCACACCGCTCTGATCGAAGAGGTGGGAGTTGATCTGGCGGCAGAGCTGTTCCCGTACTACCCTGAATTCGGTCCGATCATCGCTCCTACAAAGAATGTAGCTCTAGATCTAGAGCCGGCTGATGTCTCCAAGATACTTAAGTTATCCCGCATCGCCGAACTAAATGGTAAAACCAGGTATGTGCCCGGACTGGGTTCCAATAACTGGGTGATCAGCGGAAAACTGACGGGAGGGCGCGGGGCAATCCTGGCTAATGACATGCACTTAGGCATGGGCTTGCCTTCAATCTGGCACAGCATCCACCTGATTTTGAAGGATGAGGTTAATGTTACCGGAGTGATTTTTCCCGGTATACCGGGAGTTATTGTTGGCTTTAACGAGTACATTGCCTGGGGAGTTACCAACACCAACCCGGACGTTCAGGATCTCTTCCTGCTCGAATTAAACCCGGAGAACCCCCACCAGTACCGCTACATGGATGAGTGGGTTGACGCAGACATTTTTTCAGCTGAAATTAGAATTAAAGGCGAGGAAGAACCAGTGGTCATTGAGGTTGCTGAAACCCGCTTTGGTCCAGTAGTTAGCGGAGTTGTTGGTTTGGATATTCCAATGAGTCTGCGCTGGACAGCCCTTGACGGCACCCGCGAATTTGACGCTATTCTCGGCTTAATGAATGCCACTAATTGGGATGAGTTTTTAGCTAACCTGGAGAACTTCATGGCTCCTACTCAAAACTTTGTTTATGCCGACCGTAAAGGCAATATTGGCTATCGGGCCAACGGCCTGATTCCAATTCGGCGCAGTGGTGAAGGGCTGTTGCCTGCTGACGGGCGCAGTGATATCAACGAGTGGGTTGGTTTTATTCCCTTTAACGAACTGCCAACAGTCTATAACCCACCGGAGGGAATTATCGTAACCGCCAACCACCGCGTGGTCGATAAGGATTACCCCTACTTTATCTCCCACCATTGGGCTTCGCCCTACCGGGCAATGAGCATCTGGGCCGAGCTGAAGCAGAGTGACAATTACAACCTGGATGATATGATACGGGCGCAAACCAGCTTTTTAAACTCTCAGGCAACGACGCTGCAGGAGGTCTTGCGCGCTGCCCTGCTGCCGGCCGATCTGGAGCAAACCGAAGCCGAAGCCCTGGATATTTTGGTTGCCTGGCTGGAAAACCCTTACGAAGTGGCTGAAGCTGCCGGGCCATCTATTTATAATGTGCTTTACTTAAAGATGAAGGAACAAACCTTTCTAGACGAGATGGGCGAGGAAATGTATGAACGCTTTTTACATAACCGCGGCAATGTCAACGCCTTTGACCGGATGCTTTTAAGCAGCGAATCGGGCTGGTTCAACAATATCGCAACAGAAACCACAGAAAAACGGGATGATATCATCATTCTGGCCTTTAAAGAAACGGTTGCCTTTTTAACCGAACAGCTGGGGGCAGATCCTGAGCAGTGGCACTGGGGAAAGCTGCATACCATAACTTTAAAACATCACCTGGGAACTGTTGATGCGCTGGCTCTGATCTATAATCGCGGCCCTTACCCGGTGGGTGGCTCAATCCACACCCCGGCCAACATGAGTTACCAGTTGACCGATCCTTACGAGGTAACTCATTCAGCACCCTGGCGTTTTATAGTAAACATGGATAATCATGAGGCTCTTGATGTTCTGGCCGGCGGTATTTCCGGGCACCCGCTCAGCAAACATTATAACGACCAAACAGAGATGTGGCTCGCCGGGGAATACAAGCATATGATCTTCAACATTAACGATGTAAAGGCCCTGCCAACCAAGCTAATCTTAGAGCCAAATTAGTTCAGACTTACCGGAAGCAATCTACTGTACCTGTTAATAGGAGACAGGCCTTTAACAAGGCCTGTCTCCGCTCAAATGCTTACGGCGTTCCTTCCAGTCGGGCATAAACTCGGCAAGTGAGCGGTAAAAGGCTTCGCCGTGATGCGGGTGTATAAAATGGAGCAGCTCGTGCAACACCACGTAGTCAGTACAAGCCGGCGGCAACTTAATAAGCTCCAAGCTAAGCGTAATCTTATTTTTGCTGTAAGCGCAGGAACCCCACCTGGTCTTCATCTTCCGAATCTTTAGTTCAGGCTTGTTGACACCCTGCCCGGCCAACAGGGGATATATTTTCTCCAAAGATTGATTAAAAATTAAACCGGCTTTATCCCGGTACCACGATTCAATCAGCTTTTCACGATGTTCCCTGCTGCAATCACCTCGAATGAGCAGATAGATCTTTTCACTGTCAAGCAGCACTTCTTCCTGCTGCAGCGCCTGCTGTACCGCCAAATTATAGGTGTGACCGAGATAGCTCAGCGTATCCCCACCCAGATAATTGAGAGCAGAAACACTTTCCTGCCGGTGGACATACTGTTTGAAATGCTTCAAGATCAAGCCGCCTTTTTTTCTCACCAACTCTTCAATCAACTGAAGAGGCACCCCTTCGGCAGCAGAAACGGCTACAGTAAGATCGCTCTTAATCCTAAAATTGATGTTCTTGACCTGCTTTCTGGTCAGGACAACAGGTATCTCCTCTCCTTCATACCCGACCGAAAAGCATTCTCTGTTATTGAGAGTATTCATTCATCGCTTCCTTAAGTGTCAAGCAGCCGTCGTCGCATACATACATACTTTACCATGGTTACTTCAAGCCGAGGAGAAAGAATATTCTTGCCGAAATATTTTTAGGTGGCAACCATTAAAAAAGCAAATACGTGCATAAGTTATCAGCCAGGCTCAACTTGCTTTATGGAAGAGGACGATCCGGTTGGTGTTAGTGCCGCGGCGGTTATTGTTTACGCCCCAAATATTTGCAGTCTTAGTAAATAACTGGCTGTTGATTAAAACCCCCGCGCAGCTAAATCCGGCTTTTAAACCAAGTGGGATAACAAATTCTTCGAGCCTGATCTTGCCATTTCTCACTTCGCCGACTTCAAATGCCACCCAGCCACCATGCGCCGTAAGTCGGTAAAGCTCAAGGAAAACCCTACCCATCGCTTCCGACCAGGCTTCGGCAGTTTTGACCATCGTTATCCGCTTCTCAATGGCCTTGCTGTCCAAGCCATTGAACCAGCACCTGAGCCAGTTATCATTTGAATACTGAACAATATCCAAAAACGGCGGCGAAGTAACGGTTAGGTTTACCGAACCGCTCTCAATTTCTGGGGTTGCGCCGGCATCATGCTCCAGAAATATTGCAGTTTTCGCCGCCTTCTGCAGATTGGCAATTTCAAAAGGCTGCAGATTTTTCAGCAGAGAAACGGTCTTGCGTTCAATTATTTTTTTGACGTCCCGGTGCTCTGGGCTTTGATTTCTCTTCTGATTTATTTTTTTTTGGCTCTCAGGCAAAACTGCCTGGTTGGGCGGTAGGGTGTAAACTGAAAAGAAACCGCATGAGTGGCCAGTCAGGCGGTTGGTTGCCACCATACGCAGCCAGCGGTCAAGACTATCTTCGACACCCACTGCTTTTCGCTGCTGCAGGTAATTCCTTAGCGAGACAATTTCCGCCTCTGTATCGGGGTGATAGAACATCGATAAATCAAGATCAGCTTTCTGATCCGGTTTGAAATCGAGCTGAGCAAGCCTTTGCCTGATATCTTCCTGAGCCGGAACCTCCAGGCGGGGCACGGAAAGAATCTCGCTCAGAGGGTTTACATCATTGGCAATTACTGTTCGCCCCAACCTGGCCGCCTCAACGATCGTCGTCCCCCGCCCGCTGAAGGGGTCGTATACTCGATCTCCCGGCAAGGTTAACAAGTCAATAAAAAACCTGGGCAACTGAGCTTTAAAGCAGGCCCGGTACGAAATTTCGTGAATCGATGAAGCCTGACGCTGCCTGGCCGTCCAAAATTCATTGACATAAAAAGGTAGCCTACTACCACATATATTTCGGTATTCCAAGTTTGTTTGGGTTCCACCTCCAGCCTGGAGGGTAAAACTTGTAAGGTAGTCGGAAACAAAAGACCCACCGCCCCGGATGGCTATCACTCCTTATCTCCAAAACGCTAAATCTGCATGAATCTGCATGGCTGACATTTCTACTAAACCCCTGAATTACCTTCATGCCGGAGTATAAAAATTGCCAACCTCAACCAGGCCGTCTATAATTAGAATGGGTGGTTAAGTGATGATTAAACGTTGGCTAATAATTTTTCTGATACTATCTTTATTCTTGGTCATAGGGTTCTTCTTTCTGACGGAAAGCACTAAAGATTCGGCAAACGGGTCGGCCGGCTCTAATTATAATCTTACCGACTATAAAGTTGCCAACGAAAAATTCGATTTTGTCCGATACTACGAAAGAGTCGACTATATCATTATCGCTTATTACTCAATTGCTGAAGGCGAGTTAGGCGAAGTTATCGTGCCGGGGATTAGTGCAGCGCGCTATAATCAGTATGCGGAAGAATTAGATCTTACGCTTGAAGAATTGGCCGCATTCCAGGCCGCGCATCTGTTTTATGAGGATATATGGACCATGGTAAAAGCGATTATTGCTGAGCCCTATCTTCAGCAAGTAGCCTACCTGGAAATCTTTACTGATGGTAGCGACAATCTTCTGGGCGCCATTGAGGAAGTTGAAGGCCGCGCAGACAGCGTCATTCTCAGCCTTGACCTGGAGGACATGCTTGATGAAAATAGAGAAATAAGGTATCGGGAATTAGCCGAGACAATTATACATGAACTGGCCCATATCATAACCCTGGCTGCAAACCAAGCGGAATGGACAGAGGAGGAAGATTCTAACCCTCAAACCTACTACATCTATGAGTATGAACTTGACACCTTTGAAAATGCCTACATAAATCAGTTTTTCCAACTGTTCTGGGCCGATATTTACGACGAGTGGTCGGCCTTTTATTATCAGTACGGTGTCCTGGATGAAGAAGATATTAATCTGGCTGAGGAATATGAAGAAATACTCGCCGGTTACCTCGGTGAATTCTATGAAAAATACCGGGAAAGATTTGTAACAGCCTACGCTGCAACCAGCCCGACCGAGGATCTGGCTGAGACATTCATCTTTTTTGTGACCGGCGATTTAGGACCTGGGAATGAAATACGCCATCAAAAAGTAAACTTCCTTTACTCTTTTCCCGAGCTTGTACAGATACGCAACCAGATTGAAGCCAATCTATCTAAAATGGGGGTAACATGGTGAGAGAGTTAAGAGTCCATCCGGCCACCGGGCGGCACCAGCGGAGGGATTAAATCCCCCCACACCCTGACCATCTCCCCGCGGGAGAGGGGATTTATTAAGGAAGCTTACGAAGAACCCGAGCTGAGTTGACCTGTTGATTTGTGCCCGGCTAACGGCAGGCTGAACCGTATTCCCTACCAGCCGGCCGTTAAGGCAGCAGCGTATTTTTCTGCCGCCCTCTGATGGATCTTCAGCTTCCAACTACGCAAATCAAGGGCAGTCAGTATTTTATCTGCGGCCTTCTGTGGGTCTGTTTCCCAGATGAAGTAACCCCCAAAAACATCCCGGGCAATTTGCTGCAGCAGGCCGTTAACCAGATCGCTGCCGTTCACCGGCGGGGTTACGCCAACATGGACCGGCAGCCCCATAGCCACATTCCAACAACCGATAGAAAGCGATTTTTCCGTCATCGCTTCCGGCGCGCTTACCGCAAATGGGACCTTAGGCAGATCTAACCCCATCTCTTTTGCCATAGCGGTAAGCAGATCGGCCGCCCGCGTGTTATCCACACAAGAGCCCATGTGGAAAACCAGTGGCAATCCTGCCGGCAGCTTCTGCCCGTTGCTCTCCTGTAACCTGGAATAAAAAGATTTAAGTCCCTCGCCCGCATATTGTGCCACCGCCTCCGCATTGAGCAGGCCCAGTTTGGCAAACGCCCCCGCAGCACAGCCGGTAGCCAACATCAACACGTCTGATTTAGCCAGTTCCTTGGCAATGGTCAGATAGTTATAATCCTGCGTTCCTTTCAGGTTGTTACATCCGGCAAATAGCAGCACTCCCCGCAGCTCACCGCTCTCCAACGCTGTTGTCAGCGCCCTAACAGGACGATCGGGCTCAAGGGCAGCAAACAGATCAAATAGCGCCTCCAGGCTAAAGCCAGCCACTACTTTGCTCTTAACTGCAGGGATAAAAGATGGGGATCCCGCCCGTTCATTGTAAGCATCGATAGCAAGGCGAATAACTTGTCCAGCCTTTTCTTTTCCGTCATCCGGCGAGAAATCAATAAAATACGAACCGGGAATTCTAGCATTTTTCGCCGTAGTAACAATGCGTGTCTTAAAACATGCGGCGACAGTTTGCACACTGGGCATAATACACTGTACATCTACCACCATGCAGTCCAGCGCACCAGTCATAATGGGCAGCTCCTGCGACATGACATTGGTAGCAAGGGGTACACCACGGCGCATCAGGAGCTCGTTGCCGGTGCAACAGACGCCCATTAGCTGGATGCCGGCTGCACCTGCGGCTTGGGCTTCCCCCTCCATCTCCCTGGCAGCCTGGACAACCATTTCTGACAGAAGCGGGTTATGACCATGGACAGCAATATTAACTTTTGCTGGATCAATAATGCCCAGGTTTGCTTCGCTCTCGACCGGGCGAGGCACACCAAAAAGTACATCCGACAGGTCGGTTCCAAGGTGCATACCCGCATAATCTGCCAGCCCGGCTTCCAGTGTCTTAAAGATTATACTGACCGGATCGGCATCCATCCCCAAGTGGGTTTGGGAGAGGGCCGTTGCGATAGTGTCAAAAATACCGGCAGGTAGAATGTCTGTTTCATAAAATTTGTTAAATCGATCGTTAGCTACCGTTTTTTCCACCCAAAGCAAGTGTCCGCTCCGGATACGCATGTAGTCCTGCAGACCCAAATCAGCCAGTTCACCGAGAATCTCCAGCTCGTTCCGTTCGGCTGTGCTGATACCAAACCTTGCAGCAAGGGCATGTAGCTTCTCGCTGTCAGCTACTTTATAGTCGGGGGCATATCCCTCCGCCACGTTCTTTGCCGCAAGCAAAACATGTTTGGCATGATCCGCATGAGCAGCTGCACCACTTAGTACTGACCGGAGCAAGTTGCGTGACACTACAGTGTGAGCTGCCGCTCCGCAAACACCTTTTGGCACGGCAGCGCTTATGCGGCAAGGACCCTGAATGCAAATGCGGCAGCAAAGGCCGTCATCACCCGATTTACATTGGGGCTGCTGCGCCAGGTAGCGGTCATAAGCGGTAGTGCACGGCTGCTGCCTGGCAAGCATCATTTGAACGGCGGGATCGGCAGATCTTTGCCGGTCTTCGGCCAGCATCGCAGCAGATGCCACCGCTTCCCGATGGAGATGGCCGGCAACATGAAGAATGGTATCCTTTAGCTCTCGGTCCATTTTCATGCTGCCGGTGCACGGGTACGCATGCCACTTCTGCCCAACAAATTCGGCTAATTTTTCGTCGTCACGCACACCTGCAAGGTTGTGGGCTACAAAGAATGCACTGCCACAAGGCGAACTCCGGATTACCTCCGCTTCCTGGATAACCCCCTCCAGCTTCTTTATGCGGAAGGCGGGGAAACCGATGCGAAAATGGCGGATAAACTTATTTGTTTCCGGATACTCCTCATTTTCCTGCAATGCGCAGAAGGGCTTAGGGAAGCTAACTTCCAGGGCAAGACCCCTGGCTTTTTGTTCCAGCTGCCGCTTGGCGCCGATCTGAAGCCAAAGGGGGTCTTCCAGCGGCACGATAAGGACCTTCACCCCCGCCTCCTTCAGGCGTTCCGGCAAGGAAAGGAGAATGTCCTGGTGCAAATTGATCGCTACCACACTATGCACACCGGCCAGGGAAGATGCGGGTGGCAAGTATTCATCCACATCGTCCAGCATCAGTGGAAGATTTTCCGGCTGTTCAAAGACATAGGCAATATCTTTTGTGTAGTCCAGATCATACTGTTTGCGGCATTCCTTGCAGTCGCTGCAGCCAGTGCAAAAACCTTCCACGTTCATGAGATGCCGGATAAATTTTTGTCCAAACGGACCGCTGAATAAAACTGCCGTCTTCAAAACCCGTTCCCCCCAACCTTCCTTACCTGTCTTAGGCAGCCCCTTCCCGTCGCTTTTTAAGCTCGTGCAGGAAGCCAGGCAGATCTTTAGCCTCTTTTGGTCCAACAGTAATTTCCCAATCAGGCAGTTCTTCTTCCAAATCTCCCTTGATACGTGCTACCAACCCTGGAATAATCAACTGCTTAAGTTTAACTTTCTCAGCCATACCTTCTTTATTAACCATTTCAGCAATAGTTTCAGGAACAAGCTTCCCTGTTGACCAGGCAGCCAAAATACATAACCCGCCTGTGTCCTGGCAAAGGAGGTAGGCAGGTTGCTTGCTGTTTTCCGCCTCGCCGGCAACTGCATAGTAAGTAAGGGCAAAATCGGTGGTGACCAACACGACAGCTTCCTGATCAGCATTATTAAAAGTATAAACTTTGCTTTCAACAGTCGGCGGCACGCGGGGATCGGTGTAGATGTCCTGCCGCAGTGTGGCAAGGACTTGGAAGAGGTCCTCGGATATATCCTCCACAACGATTATACCAGCATATTTAGCCACAGCGGCTGCAGCAAGCAGCACCTGCAGCGAAAGGTCGGGCGTTGCGTCCACAGCAAAAAAGGCGGTAGGATAGCCAAATGCTCTGAATTTATGTTGCAGGGCAGCGCGGCGGATCAGCGTTTGATCCCGAACCAAATCAAGCAGCTTAAGTGAACCGGGGTCAATCACCAAGCGCTCCAATCCGGCATCTTTCAGCTTCTCCACCAAGCCTGGCAGGCTCTCCAAGCTGGTAGCCCTGGCGCAAACCGCCGCATTAGGATCCAGGCGGGGCGCTACTGCCTCAACATTTTCAGCGGTAACACAAACTAACGGGTCACGGGACTTGCTTACTTCGTATGCAGCCAGCAAGGTCTCCGCATCGGAAGCTGCCAGGATCAAACCTGCGTCGGTCGCAGCCATAACCCACTTGACCAGCTCCAGGTATTTATCGCCACTACTGCTGCTACTGCGCAAAACTACCAGATCAATACGGGAAACCTTGGCAAGGCGTTCAAATTGCCAGCTTACCTTGGCAATTTTTTCTGCCCAAACCGTTTCCCCCTCTTCGTCGGTGAGCTGAATGGCAAAAGCCGGTGGATGTAAAAAGGTTTTTTGGTGGCGGTATATCACCTCTTCCTCGCCCAGCACTACCTGCCTGCTTCCCTGGCCCAGGACAACCTGTTTGATGGGAGCCATCAACATCTCTTCCAGTTCCGCTTTGCTTTCCGGCACCAGGTAGGGACACTTTTCCAGGGCAATGCCTGTATTAGCCAGCTTCATGGCAAAGGCAAAGCAGGTAGCCAACCCGCACTCCTTACAGTTCTTTTTACCTCCTTCCGGCAATAGCTTCTGAATATCTGAAGCTTTAACTGGCATCAAAAACCCTCCTTCATGAAAAATAAATGTGCTCTAGAGACGCCCGGCGTTTTGCATAAAGGCTGCTAATTCGTCAACATTTTGCACATCTTTTTCTGTAGCGATTTTATCAAATAGATCCTCAGGTATGTTTTCCTTAACCATTTCTTTGAGAACGGACGGCATCCAGGCCACACGGTTATAGCCACCATCGCTAATCAGGAATTTAGGCGACATGAGGTACTGCACGCCTACACCCAAATAACCTTCATTCTGCTTGCCGCCGCTGGCCATGCCCGCCAGAGTGGAAAAGGGTTCGTCAATTACAGTAGAACCAACGAAGTCTCTGTTAACAATGCCAAACCCGTCGGCTTCAGGAATGTAAAAGACAATTGCCTCAAAGCAGCCGCAGGAGGTATGGGGATACGAGAGGGCGCTGTGCAGGTTGAAGCGCGTCACCTCACCCATGGAACGCTCGGCCACAATCTGGTTTACAGTATCATATGAGTAGTATTCGGGATCGATAAGGTTGCCTTTGGGTATAGCAAACTGGGCACCTTCAGGGTCCACCTTAACAGCTGCCCGCCCGTCAAACCAGTTTATGGCACCGCAGAGAGCGACGCGCTCCGCCGTGATAACACAAACGTGTGTAGGCGCGAAACTTTGGCAGAGGACACAGCCGTAAAACTCCTCTACATCTTCATCCCGCAACCCTTTAACCTTGTCGTCCCTTTCTTTGTACACTGTGAGAGCCACGGTCAACAGCTCCTCAACTTTGGCCGGATCCGTAATAAACTCTACGGACATCTTTTCGATAACCGGCAGTTCAGCCGTATACAAATCGATCAGAATCCGACCGATATGCTCAAGGGAATCGAGCCCTTTGTTGAAGGAGTTCTTGTGTATGCGGATCCAGATTTCGTTACGCTGGCCCATATGAAAGATGCCTTCAATATAGTTGATATACTGGTGGATGCGTCGCTCCAGCACTGCCTCCAGATCTCTTTCAAGCAGTTCACCGGCCACATCTACTTTAATAAAAAGCGGGACGGTCGAACCCTCGGGCAGATCTTTAATATCCATGCCGGTGATGGTGATCTTGTCATGTTCCACTTCGTCCATCTCTTTAACAAGAACCAACTCCGCCTTTTGGCCAACATCCGGTCCACCATATTCAACTTGAAACTCGCCCTTGCGCACTCTTTCTCCTTCATACTGCGGACCTACATCAATTACGTACATAACTTTTCCTCCTTAAAAATAAAGATCTGGTAACTAATGACCTACGCGGCAGGCGTAACGGTACCAAGAGTCTTTACCAGCGCTGCTAAATACTCCTGCCATTTTCCCCCTTTGGCAATAATGGGCACGGCATAGTCGGCATTAGGGTGGCTGCGCCGACAAATGGCAAAAGTTTTCAGGTGTGGCGCGAAATGTTTCAGAGTCGCCAGCCCCCGCTCTGCCAGGTCGCACCGTACGCCGGTAAAGAGCACCAAGTCGTGCTGCCCCTGGCCCCGGACACCGGTCCAATCCTTGTCTTTCAAAAAATGGACGATCTCAATGATATCGTAAACCGAATCTGGGGTTACCTGGAGCTCAAGCATCTTCCGCTTGACGTGGGCAGTTGCACAAATGGGGATATCCCGGGATTGGGCGATCTGCAGGGCATAGTCGATCAGCAATTTGTCGCCTACAGGCGTATCAATTACCTCCGCGCCGAAAACATAGAGCGGCGTTTTCGCCTTATCGATAATTCTTGCTGCCTCCTCCGGTTCAGTTATAATCCTGGCCCCTTTGGAACCGGTCAGAACATTAACCTTGTAATACGGATGCGTCATTATTTCAGTTGCCAATTCATACCCCTCCTACTATTTAATGGTGGCTTCGATGGGCACCTTCGTATCATAGGTGCCGATAATGGTCGGCAAGGAAAGGACCGGCTTCGGCTGCCAGCCTATTTCTTTCAGATAGCTGATTACTTCGCGCTTGTAGACAATGGGAATATCTTTCTCCGTACGGACGAAGTTTTGCAGATCGTCAGGGAGAGTGCCAATCAGCTGCTTATAGGCAGAAATATAGCTGTTAAGCTTAATCCCACGGCCCGGGGGGGTGTCGTTCCGTCTAAAGCACTGCTTGATAATGGTAATCAACGCCCTCTCCTTGGTTTCGGTAACAACCATCATGTGTTCGGGCGTAGGTTCCTTGGTATCTACCAATTCCGCGGTGCGCCCGTTTATAACTGTCCAATCGTCCAGCTCCTTTTTGCTCATAAAAAGCCGGCGATATTTCGAACCATGGGGGCCGAGTACCACAGGGATGCCCCAGCGTACGGCACCTGTACCAATGGCCAAGGCTTTTTGCGAATAAGGGCCCCAAACCACACCGCAGGCACCAACACGGTTTAATATATAGTCGGAGATTAACTCAAAATTGGCCCGGTTGGGCAAGGTGGCAAAAATGTTGGCAATTTTGATTGCCGCCCCCACTACGTGAGCATTGGAGACGCAGGACCCAACATTGACAATGCAGCCGGCATCAAACTCGGGCGGAAACTTCTCGTAAATGGTTCTACCTTCCTCGTCTTTGCTCATCGCCGCGGCCATGGCAGAGCAGCCGGAAAGACAGACAATATATTTGCGGCGGGCCAGCTCTTCCGCCAGCCAGGCTACATCGTAGATATCCTGCGGAAAGTTGGAACAACCGGCAAACAATACCACGCCAGGGATCGTACCTAAGACAATGGGTGAACCTACTTTCCTGATTTCCACATCATGAATCGGCCCGCGGCCGGTACGAATCTTGTAGGTATCCCCATCAGCCGCCGTCTGCATGAGCTTAAGGATGGGAATTCCGTTGACACAGGCTTCCTCGCATTTGGCGCAACCGATACAACGTAGGAACAATTTACCTAAATCCGTAAAATCACCCTGTGCTGTCTTAAAAACAGCATTATTAATCGGTAGAAGGTTGGCACAGGCGCGGTTGCATGCTTCACAGGTACCACGGCATTTAGCGGCCAGCTTAGTCGCTTCTTCTTTAGTCAGGATTTTCTTGAGCTCACGGCGTTTCGGCGCCAAGGCCATAGCCGCCCGTACAGCTATCTCCGCCGCTTTATCCGCATCGAGTATCAACACTTGCTGTTCTTCGTCCACAACCATTTTAAAAACTTGATCCACATCTTTTTCGCTGCAGTTGGGAAGGCCATAACAGATTTTGTCCGATACGGCCACCAACGCTGCTCCCGCATCCTTAGCCATCTGAGGAATATCGGTCACAACGCACTGCTCGTCGGTGACTATCACGTCGGCATAACCGGTTTTAAGGAAAAAGCGCTGCCGCGAAAGGGGCCCAATAACTTTAGCACCTTTGTCATAACGGGTCATATCAAGGGCCGTACAGCAAAGACCGGCTAGCTCCACTTGGTCGTTAAGCCCGTTCTGCCGTAGGTAGTCAACAATACTGTTGGCCACTAACGCGTTGTGCCCCACAACAACAATTGTGGGTTTTTCTTGGTTTACAGAGCTCCAGCCTAAGTCCACCAAGGGGGTGTCCGCTACGGATGTAGGGTAGCCAAAACCCACAATCTGCGCGATATCTGCCGCTTCCAAGGCGACATGGTCGAGCATGCCGGCATGAAAGGCTTTAGACTCAAAGTCTTTATAATTGCCCTCCTGTCCCATGTGCGTGGCAGAAACCAAGTGGATCATCTCATCTTCCACGTAAGCAATGGCTTTTTTCAGATCACCTAAGGTTTCGGGCTTCAAACCCAGCACCGTCCTGATAATCGGTGCCTCCACATTTACCTGGCTGCCCAGATCAATCTTAAAGTCTTCGCCATGTTTTTCGATCAGGTAATCAATCATGTGACGCCCATGGGCACCATGGGCGGCCGTGCCCATCAGGCAGCAGATCAAAATCCACCTGGCCTGTTGGGTGGCGATATCAATACCACACGCACCTTTACGGTCTTCCGTGAGGTCGCATTTGCCGAAAGTACACAGGCAGCACAGATCGCAGAATGGAGCATAAAAGGGCTCATAAGTCTGAAGCAGCCTGAAGTCCCAATTACGCAGGTCCGTTAAGGAGGGCATAGGGGTAGGACCCACAGGCTCCCATCCATCTTCTGTTTTAATAGTTTTTTTAATTTCTTCTTCTTTCATTTTGCCTTTGCGCATCTAACTTCCTCCGTCTACTGTTTAATTAATCGACGATCCATGGCATAACATCACTGCATGAAACAAACACATTGCATTGTCATATGCTTATCGCAACTATACATGACAAAGAACGCTGGTATGTTTTCTCCAGGCACGCATTAAAAATATCTGTTAAATTTACAACAGTGACCTTACTAATTTAAGGCTCTCCGGGTGACGTAAGATTATGATATCATCACCTGCCAAAAGGAGATTTAATGCCGTAACCGACTCCCATAAAATACCTTTCTGGGGATTTTGGAGGGCCTCCTTGGTCTTCCAGACCTCTCTTCCCACCCTGGCAATAAGGGGAGTCTGCAATGTTTTATCATCGTGAACAACAGCGGAGAGGCGGATCCGTTCCGTGGTGGAATAGGAATATTCCAGTCCGTAACCTAGAGCTGAGGTGAGGGAATCGATCACTACCCGTTCCAGCGGAAAAAACTTGCCTAACTTAATATTTAAATCCTTGGCCAGGTTAACATCCATCGGCACTTGCGCAATGATTGAATGGCCATGCTCAAGGGCTGCTTCAGCTATTGCCTGGTAGTTTTCCTTCAACACGGGGCCGATCAGCAAGCCGAGCCCGCTGCAGGCAGCTGCAACTTGAGGTAGAACAGCTTCGTCCTTTTCCTTATCACCTAAGCCATGCACAATCAGCGGCACCGATATTGCTCCCGCCACCTCTTTGACACCGGAAGCGATTTCTGCCGCGGATAGATCTTTTTCCATGCTGTCTAAGTTCAAAAAAACCGCATCGGCGCCATACACTGTAGCGCACTTTTGCGCCCAGGCCACAGGCGAAGCCTCAACATCGGCATAAATTTCACGCAGTGCACCCGCCCAATCGGCCGGTTTACTGTCAGTGATCTCAAGAGCAAACATAGGTTTACCCGACGCTCCTTCAAAGTCGTGAAACGGAAGAGCGTTTTGTCCGCCCAGCATTACCTGGTTCCCATTTGCGCCAAAAGAAAACTCTCTAATCATGCCTGGGTACTTATCCAGAAATTTTTCCAGCATTATTCCACCCCCAAATTCTTAGATTATACTTCCAGCCAGGATGGAGAATAGATATCCTGGCACATAATAACCTTTGCCGTCTTATAGTAGTCCCGCTCCTCCGGCGACAGGTCGGCAGACTTCAGGTCTTCACCGTCTATCACACGCTGGATCAGGGAAACGATTTCCGGCTTCTTGCCGGCATTGAGGTCTACCAGATCTTTGTCAAAACTGTCCACTATGGCTGAATACAACCCGGCGTTATCCAGGACGACCATCAGAACACGGTTGAGAATATGGCGCAGTCGTTGAGGCACACCATTTGATAGGTTGGAGAGGCCAATTGTTGATTTTACTCCAGGGACAATATCAGGGAGCATTCTGACAAATTCCACCACTTCAAGTATCTGTTGCTGGTCCACACCCACCGGCATTAAGATCGGATCGACCCAAATATCTTCATTGGGAATACCCAAACCGTTGGCGTAATCGATGGTTTCCATGATCGATTCAGCCCGGGCTGCAGCGTCACTGGGGATGCCGGCGTCGTTGAGCACAGAGATGACCACATTAGCGTTATACTTCTTAGCCAGAGGCAACATCTTCTCCTTGCTCTCCTGTGTTCCGGCAGCAGAATTAATCAATGGTTTCTTACGACAGATAGCCAAGCCTGCTTCCATCGCTACCGGGTTAGTGGTGTCAAGACTAAGGGGCAGATCGGTAACCTCCTGAATGGCCTCTACAAGCCAAACCATTGTTTCAGATGGTTTTTTACGCGCCGGCCCGATATTCAAATCCAGCCAATGTACTCCTGCTGCAGCCTGATCTGCAGCCAACGTCTGCAGCGGCTGCGGATCAGTTGAAGAAATAGCATCCGACACCAAACGGGAGAGAATCTGAATATTCTCACCAATCAAAAACATTTTTCCCCACCTCGTCATTAATTATTTTAACTACCTTCCGGCTGCATCACTTCCAGAATCCTGGCAGTCAATTCTTCGATGCCCGGTAAAACATGGCATACATTGCCCTTGAGCCCGCCTTCGCCATCCTTAGCACTATCCAGAATATCTTCAGTAAAAGGCAATACCGCCAGCAGCTGCTCTTCACTAAAGTGCGAAAGTATAAAAGCGCGATCTCTGGCGCTACGTACCTTATTTGCTAAAATTTTCACTACCCCGATCCCCAGATCTCCCGCCAACTTACTGACAATGCCGGCTGTCCGCACAGAAACAGAAGTCGGTTCGGTTACGACGATCATCAGGTCCACACCGCGTGAAGTGCCGCGGGTCAGGTGTTCGATACCGGCACTCATATCCATAATTACTATTTCTTTTCGATCTAGGAGCAAATTGCCCAGAACGGCGTACATAAAAGAATTTTCGCGGCAATAACAAGAGGTGCCGGCTTGCTTGATAGAACCCATTTGCAATAAACGAATATTGTCGCGCTGCAAAGAAAATCTATCGATCAGGTCATCAACCTTCGGGTTAAGGCAAAATATTCCTCCCCCTGCACCAGCCCGTTCCGCAATCAGCTCATCCATCTCCACCACCGGACGGAGCTTCGCCAGTTCATCCGCAGAAAAACCTAAAACAGCCCCTAAACTAGCATCCGGGTCAGCATCAATGGCATAAACACCGTAACCCCGCGTGCCTAAAAGGGAGACAAGGCCGGCGGCTACGGTAGTTTTGCCCACACCCCCCTTACCAGATATGGCAATTTTCAAAAGAATCCCCCTTAACATAGGAGCGCCCACCAGTTATCGATGGGCATACCTTCCGCTTTCCGTTTTCGTTTTGCGCAAGGCGATTATACATTAACTATAAATACATGTCAAACAAAAGTAAGCGGGGCAGCGGAGCCAACGCTTGAAAAAGTTTTTGATTTTTTATCTGGACTTTTTGCACTTGCCTGGACTACATGAATAGTCTATCTCATTAAAACACTTAATCCTTTGTCGCCTCTGTCAGGCTCGTTAATGGCTGCTTCCCCTCCGGGGCTAAGCGGGATCAACCCTTCTGATTCCTGCCAAACACAAGGCCGTGCGCCATCTTTTAAACAATCATAAGTTTCCATTTGCTCCTAATTTGAAAAACAAACAAAACCGGCATGGTGTAGGCCCCTTTTCACGACTACCCCCACACTATTGCTTCGTACCCCCAACTATAACGTTAAGAGAAAGCCCTGAAGACGTGGAAAACCGTCTCCAGGATTTTATCAAGCAATCTTTATGAGCAGCCGGGGGCTACCGGAGCCTGGGGCGCCGGATCTTCTGTTTCAAGCAGCTTGTCATCTGCTTGAGGCATGAAGCCAACATCTGAATACTCAGCCCAGGCGCCATCATATAGTTTAATATTACGGTAACCTGCGTTATACAGGGCCAAGAATGTTTGTGAACCGCGAACCGAAACCGTGCAGAAAATGATAATCTCTTTATCCGCAGTAATCCCTTTTTGCTTGTAATTAAGCAAAATATGCTGAATCGGTCTGTATGTTCCGTCAACGAATATATTTTCCTGATAATCGACTAAGACGGCACCGGGAATGGTGCCCCGGTTAAACTCATCGATAGTTCGGGTATCCAGAAGAATTACATTGTCCTTAGGATTAATTACCTGCTCCTCAACATCCTCCAGGGTGGCAAGCAGGGGGTAAACAGCATCGCCCGGTTCGTAAACCTTTGTTATTACAGCCGGGGGTTCCGAAGAAACCGACAGACCTGCCCGCTTCAGCGCTTCAAAGCCACCGCTAACCACCATTACGTTTTCATGCCCGTAGAGAAGCATGGTCCACCAGAGCCTGGCCGCATCCATATTCTTGCTGTCATCAGCATCATAAATGATGACTACTGTTTCATTGTCAATGCCGCGACTTCCCAGAACCTCTGCAACCTGCTCCTTGGGTGCGACCAGGTTTGGATATGGAGTATTAACAACTATATCATCACGGGTAATGTTGACAGCACCGTTGATGTGCCCGGAGGCATATACTCCAGATTCCTGCATGTCTACCAAGACCACATTGTCACCTTTTAGCATTTTGGCTACATCTTCGGCCTCGATAATGTAGTGGCCCGAAGCGGCAAGCTCTGAACCGGGCCCAACTCCGGTAACAAGTGTAAGAACAACGGCCGCCAGTATTACAGCTCCAGCAATAAATGCTTTTTTCATGTTTATTCCTCTCCACATATTATTTATAGGTTCATGAATACAATATTCTCGCACCTTCGATTATATGTTAATATGTTTATGATTGATTATGAAAGTTACAAATGCACTATCCGGATTATTAATACTTGAGTCAGGATTACGACACTCCGGGTCATAAAAAACGCGGTTATTTGAAGGACATTTAAACTACGAAACAGGGGGAGATGATATGCAGCTCAAGGTGGACTGCCT
>DBBD01000098.1 GCA_002292015.1 Firmicutes bacterium UBA993 | reverse complement strand
GGGGTGTGTGGTTTGGCCAAAAAACAGGCGACAATCTACTGCTGCAGCGGCTGCGGCTACGAAACGCAAAAATGGCTGGGGCGCTGCCCCGGCTGTGGTGAATGGAACACCATGGCCGAATTTAAAGCTGCCCCAGTTTCAAAGCGGAAAGCGGCCGGGGACAGTTATCGGACAGCGCCTGCTGCGGAAGTGGTGGCACTGAAGAGCGTGCCCGCAGTCAACGAAGAGCGTACCGTTACCAGCATCGGCGAATTTGACCGGGTACTGGGCGGCGGCCTGGTGGATGGCTCGGTGGTGCTGTTAGGCGGCGACCCGGGCATCGGCAAATCAACCCTGATGCTGCAGGCGGCAAACCGTCTGGCCTCCCGCCGGAAGGTTCTCTACGCCAGCGGGGAGGAGTCGCTGCGCCAGCTGAAGATGCGTGCCGACCGGGTTGGGGCGGCTGACGACCTGGCCGTCACCGCGGTGACCGATCTCGATACCCTGCTTTCCCTGGCCGCAGAACTAGGCCCCGCTGTGCTGGTGGTCGATTCGGTGCAGTCCGTTTACCGCAGCGACTTAGACAGCGTCCCCGGCAGCGTGAGCCAGGTGCGCGAGGTAACCGGCGAACTGGTGCGGATGGCAAAGGAACAAAATGTGGCTGTTTTTCTGATCGGCCATGTGACCAAGGAAGGGGTGATGGCCGGGCCGCGCCTGCTTGAGCACATGGTGGACTGCGTTCTTTACTTAGAAGGCGACCGCTACCACAGTTTCCGCATTTTACGCGCGGTGAAGAACCGCTTTGGATCAACCAACGAGATCGGCGTCTTCATGATGGAGGCGGAAGGGATGGTCGAGGTGGCCAACCCCTCGCACCTGTTTATCACCCGGCGGCAGGATCAGGCCCCGGGGGCGGTGATAACCGCCAGCATGGAGGGCACCCGGCCGCTTCTAGTCGAGATCCAGTCGCTAACTGCCCCCACGGCCTACCCGGCACCGCGGCGCACCACCACCGGCATCGATTCCAACCGGGTGGCGCTGGTGATGGCGGTGCTGGAGAAGCATGCAGGGATTTCCTTTTTTGGCCTCGATACCTTCGTAAACGTGGTGGGCGGGGTGCGCTTATTTGAGACGGCGGCCGACTTGGCGCTCGCTTTCAGCCTCACTTCCAGCCTGAAAGGGATCAGCGTAAACGGTGATACGGTAGCGGTTGGCGAAGTGGGCCTGACCGGCGAGATCCGCCCGGTCAGCCGGATCAGCCGGCGCCTGGGCGAGGCGGTTAAGCTGGGCTTTAAGCGGTTCGTGCTGCCCCAGGCCAACCTGGAGGAGCTAAAGAAGGGTAACGAAAAATTCATAGGGATACAGCTGGTCGGCGTGGACAATATTAAGGAAGCGATCGGGGTGGCGCTGCTGAAGTGAATGGGGATTAGAGAGCCGGCTAAATTTCTTTGCCTCTTGGTTTTCCAGTATCGTACTCACCATGCAGATTGTTTTCGTTAACCTGATTAATAAGTTCATCAAGGTCGTAATGATATATTTTTGGAATAGGGTCGATGTTGATTCTGCCGTCAACCGAGGATAAATTTACAGTGCTGTTTTCAGAAATATCCAATTCGCGCGCAAATGCAATCGGAATTCGTAACGCAAGGCTGTTTCCCCATGTTAGTACCCTGGTTATCATGACAATCAACCTTTCCTTTGTAGATACAATGATTAAACGCTAAAAAGATAAAAAAGGAAAGAGGCATCAGTGCATACCCCTTTCCCCAAAAAAAATAATTATTTTACAAAGCGCGGCGGTAGATTTCCTCGTAGGCCTTGACGGTCAGGTCGCGGGGGTTGCCGATAGTCTGCGGGTCGTTGAAGGCTTCCTGGGCCAGGCGGGGAATATCTGATTCCTTGATGCCCAGCTCGCCCAGTTTCGGGATGCCGATATCTTCAGCCAGCGCACGCACCGCCTCAACAGCAGCCAGGGCCGCTTCGCGCTCGGTCATGCCGTAGTAGGGCACGCCTAAGGCCAGTGCCATGCGGGCATACTTGGCCGGTTCGCCCATCCAGTTGTATTCCATAACCGGCACCAGGGTTGAGCCAACCACGATGCCGTGATGGACGGGGAAGATGCCGCCCATGGTCTGGGTCATGGCGTGCACGGCGCCGGCGCTTTCAGCACCGTAGGAGAGACCGGCCAGCATGGCACTCATGGCCATGTAGTAACGGGCTTCCACATCCTGGCCGTAGGCTACGGCGCGGCGCAAATACTGGCCGGCGTACTCAATAGCCAGCAGCGCCACGGCATCGGTAGTCGGTTGGGCGTAGGCGCAAGTGTAGCACTCTATGGCGTGGCAGAGAGCATCCATCCCCGTCCCGGCGGTAACATCGGCCGGAAGCGACAGGTGGAGCAGCGGGTCAACGAGCGCTAAGTGCGCGGCAATCAGCGGGCCGCCGACGTTAAACTTGTATTTGCGGGCCGGGTCGGTGATCACCGCCCAGAGGGTTACTTCGCTCCCGGTGCCGGCGGTGGTCGGGATACAGGCCAGCGGTGGAATGCGCTTACTCAGCTCTTTTTTGCCTTCGGCGCATTCATATTCCAGGACTGGCTCGCCGTGGGCAATTTCCACCCCGATGGCTTTGGCGCAGTCCATCGCGCTGCCGCCACCGAGGGCAACCAGGCCGTCGCAGCCGTTTTTCAGGTAGCTTTCGGTTCCGGCCGCGACGGTGGCCAGCGGTGGGTTAAAGACTACCTGGTCGTAGAGCACGTAGCTGACCGCGCCGTCTTTAAGCGGCTTTACCACCCGGTCAAGCAGGCCGGCTTTGACCACCCCCTGATCGGTAACCAGCAGCGGTTTTCTTACTCCGAGCAGGGCAAGTTCCGCCGGCAGGTGGTCGACAGCGCCCAGGGCGTGCTTCATAACTGTCGGTACTTCGAAGTAGTGCAGTTTTTGCAGGTCTTTCATGTAGCTGTTCCTCCTTAAGTAATATCAATCAGCTTCGGCAATTCCGCCAAGCCGAGTTGTTTCAGTTTTTCCGCTGTCGGGCGGCCCTCGGAATCCCAGCCGCGGGCGGCGTAGTATTCGTCCAGCAGCCGGCTTAAATCTTCAAGCGGGACCCGCGCTCCGGCGTAGGGGCCTGTGGGCAGCGGTTCGCCGGTAAAGCGCGGGGGCAGGGTATCATCCGCCCTGGTGAAGCCTTCACGCAGGTTAAAAAGACGCACCAGGTTCCAGACGCGTTCTCCCAGCAGCATCAGCTTTTCGACATCATATGCTTCCCCCACTGCAGTTTCCAGCAGGCGGGCGTAAGTAACATCTTTTACTCCGTACTGGCCGAAATCGCACTTGACCAGAGTATCAAGGGCCGCCAGGTAGTTCTGCAGGTGGGCGACAATTTTCCCCTTGCCGGCCAAACCGAGCCGATCTACAGGCTTTTCCTCCCATTCCCCACCACATTCATAAAGGATCGGAAAAGCGCGCTGGTGACAGCCGCCGCGGTCGGCGGTGGCCAGGGCCAGCCCCATGCCGGGCACGCTGCGCGGGCCCCAGGCCGGGCTTTCCAACCCCTTTACATGGACGGCGAAATCAGCAGCCTTGCCGCCGAGCTCCACGGCAGCAGCCTTCACCCCGCGTGCCAGCAGGTCGCCCAAGCCGCTGCGCGAAGCTATAGCCTCGAGCAGGTAATTGACGGCGTCGGCGTCGCCAAATTTCAGCTCTACCCCGCCGGTATCAGCGGCAGTGATCAACCCTTTCTGGTAGGCTTCGATCGCAAACCCGGCTACCCCCCCGGCTGACATGCCGTCTAAGCCAAGAGCGTCGCATTTTTTAACCAGGTAGGCAACTTCGCGGACATTGCCGATCCCTAGGTTGCTGCCCACCATAGCAGCAGTTTCGTACTCGACAATGTCCGATACCAGGTGCTTGTGGCGCCCGGTTTTAATCAGCCCCACCTTGCCGCAGGCTATGGGGCAGCCGGCGCAGGCCACGTTGCGCAGCCAAAAGTGCTTGCGCTGTGCTTCAGAGTTCAGGCCGGAAGCTCCTTCAAACTGCCCGTTATAATAGTTGTGCGTTGGCAGTAGCTGCTCGTCGTTGGCGAAGTCAATCGAGCCGGCAGTGCCGCCAACAGTAAAGGAGCGAATCGTTTCGTTTTCAGCCAGTTCACTGTAGGCTTGGTCTACGGCAGCGGCAAAGCCGGCCGGGTCGGCCGGAACGACTGTTTTGCTGCCGCGCAGAACCACTGCTTTTAAATTTTTTGATCCCATCACCGCTCCGGTGCCGGCCCGGCCGGCATGGCGGTTATACTCACAGTTGATTAGGGCAAAGGCGACCAGCTTTTCGCCGGCTGGCCCGATACAGGCCGTTTTAACTGTATCGTCGTTCAGGGCGGCGCGGATCGCCTCTACCGTGGCAAAAGTATCAAATCCCCAGATACCGGCGGCAGTCCTAAACTCAACCGTCCCCTCGCTGATATAAAGATAGCTCGGCTCTGTCGCTCTGCCGGTGATAATCAGCCCGTCATAACCGCAGTAGCGGATCTCCTGCGCAAAGTGGCCTCCAAAGTAAGAGTCGGCAAAGGTGCCGGTCAGCGGCGACTTGGTAACCACGCAGCCCCGGAAGGCCGGAGCCAGGGTGCCGGTGATCGGGCCGGGCATAAACATCAGGATGTTTTGTTCAGACAAGGGATCGCAGCCGGGCGGCAAAAGGTCGTAGAGTATTTTGGCCCCAAAACCTTTGCCCCCGACAAACTGCCGGGCCAGCTCCGAATCAAGGGCCACTTCCCGGCTGGTTTTGCTGCTTAAATCGATATATAGCAGTTTACCCATGTAGGCGCTCACTTTACGCCACCCCCTTCTTTTCGACCAGCTTCAGAGCCCCGGGCACGCAGTATTTAATGCAGAGCGGGTCTTTCGCGCAGAGGTCGCATTTATCAGCCCGGTGATTTAAATCAAGCTGGATCATCTTGTCGGGGCAAGCATTGATGCAGTTGCCGCAGCCGGTACATTTGTCCTTGTCGATCAGCACAACAGCTGATTCCTCAGCCCTGCTGATCGCTTCAAAGGGGCAGGAGTTAAGGCAAAAAGGATTTTCGCACTGCAGGCAGACGAGCGGCCGGTTAACCAGGTTTTCCCGTTCGCTTAAAATTTTCAGGCGGGCCAGGCGCGGGCTGTAGCCGCCTGCGGCACGGTTTGAACAGGCCAGCAGGCAGGAGCCGCAACCGGTACACAAATCAAACTCGCCTCTTAGGTAGAACATTGGTATACCTCGCTTCTGATAGCATTATAGTTCATCAACATCTTTGTACCATTTGAGTTTGTCGCCGATTTTGCTGCGCACTTTCCATGCCAGCGGTTTCGGTTCCCGTTCTACACACGCTAATATTTCGGCTATCCGATCGGCGATAACCCGCTTCTCCTTAGGATTAAAGAGGTCGCTCCCCGAGTTTAGGAAAAGCAGTTTTTCTAGGTTGCCGGTCACGGTACGCCAGAAACCCCACTCGGCAGCCAATATTTTGGCGATAACCGGCGCATTAATCATTTCATGGTCGCTTTCCCCAACCGGGTGTTCTGCCAGCAGCATCAGCGTATCGATCAAATCTTTTTCGTTGATCTCTACGATCTGCATCTTTTCCAGGAACAGCTCAGCCAGGGGAATAGTAAGGTCGTCTACGGAGAGACGGTCGCGCAGGGGCAGCACATGGCAGAAGTCGAGCTTGTCGAAAAAGATGTCTGAATGCATCCCCGTCTCGGGATGATCAAAGACCAGCCGGTCGCTGCCGTAGAGGGTGGTGATCATCTCATCGTCCCGGTAGCCAAGTTCGCGGTAGGCTTCAATGATCTGCTGCTGGTGTTCGCTGCGGGCTACAAAATCGGTATCGGTAAATACGCGTCCCCATTTAATATGGATGTGTCTGAATTCAGAGCAGTGCAGGTGAAAAGCCAGTGCGCCGATCAGCCGCAGCGGCGCCCCCTTGGTTTCAGCTTGGGTGATTATTTTCTGCGCTTCAGCGATAAATTCACCGGCATTTTTCCCCGTGTAAATTTCCACAGAATTCCTCCTTCGCAACTTTTCCGCCCCAAGCTGCCCCTCTCCTGCGATTCTTAAAGGAAAAGAGGAGCACCGGAGGCTGCACAAAGCGATCAAGCTTTATTAAGTGCTGATCTATAATGCTGCTTTAGTACTTTAGAATGTCAATTTATCCCGAGGTCAAAACGTATTTGGAAACTCCTTTTTTATCCACCTCGATAATCGCCCCTAGCAGTGTGCCTTGTTCATACGAACTGCCGGGATTGACGACAAATGTTTTCTTCATCCGCTTGATACCGCGGCCTTCATGAATATGACCGGTCAGCGCCAGCGGAGGCTGGTATTTCACGATGGCATCACGCACCGCAGTACTGCCCACGGGGATCAGCGAACGCCCGGCATACTTGGGTCTTAAGTTTTCATCCAGCTCCGGCGCATCATCCAGGCCTGAGCCAAAAGGAGGGGCATGCAGGTTGAAGATACAGCGGTCCATATGATCTACCCTGGCAGCCATAGCTTCGATCTTTTCAGTGATTTCTTCTTCGCTGCATTCGCGGTGGGTATCCCAGGGTGTCGGGTTGGACCAGCCCGTGCTGATCATCTTATAATGACCGTCCAGATCAAGGACTTTTCCTTCAGCCATGGTTATTGATTTTGAGTTTTCCAGAATGTTGTCGATCTCGAACATATCGTCGTTACCGGGGCAGACAAAGCACCTGATCCCGGTGCCGGCCAGTTTCTCGTCGGCAAAGACTACCCAGCGTTCGGCCATATCTATAACATGTTTCACGAAGAGCTGTTCGACTTTTTCCTGATCGGCGTTCAGCTCTTCAAATTCGTCATCGGTCAGATCGAGAGGGTAGTAGCCGCGATCGGAGATGTTTTTCATCATCCTGGCTTTGCCTTCATTGTCGAGCAGCATCTCTTCCTCAAGGAAGTTAACCTTATACATCCCCTTGCGGTCACGGATAAAGGGTACCAGGGCTTTGCCGGTCATATCGCCACCCAACACCAAGACGTCGGCGTTGTAAAATTTTCCGGCGTTAATAAACTTTTTCCAGCAAATTTCTGATCCGTGAACATCAGTTGCAAAAAATATAGTAGTCACTAATTAACCTCCTGTCCACCCCATAAATCCCCTCTCCCCTTTAAATATACACGTATTGGGGAGAGGGCCAGG
>DBBD01000141.1:2994-5102 GCA_002292015.1 Firmicutes bacterium UBA993 | reverse complement strand
TATACTATTGTTACAACACACGTTTCGCTCTATTGTTACTAGATGTACCGCTAGCAACCTTTATCTGCTTTGAACTACCGCGAAAGGCGGGATTTTAAAATGGTCGAATCTAATCGTCCCGGTGAAACAGGGCGTATCACCTGGCTGGGCGGTCAATACTCAGGGGAAGTTAGTAACTGTGTGCCGCACGGAAAAGGCCGCTTGACCCTGCCCAATGGAACCAGGTATGAAGGCGACTGGAAAGAAGGAAAGCCCCACGGCCGGGGAACCGTTATTTACCTAAGTGGCGGAGTTTACCAGGGGGAAATTAAAGAAGGCAAACGGGACGGTTACGGTAAATACTCCAGCCCCGACGGCAAAACAGCAAACGGCCTTTGGGAACAGGGCAAGTTTGTGATGTCGCTTGAGGAGTTGCAACAGGGCAAACTAAAAGCTAAGCTGGAAAAAACGAAGGCCGTAATCAAGATCGAGGCGCTGTCCTTTGTCTACCACAGCGGAAAGGGTATATTTGACTTAAACTTCAGTGTGGGCCAAGGCGAAGCCTTCGGCTATCTTGGACCGAACGGGGCAGGCAAAACCACAACGATCCGCAGCCTGCTCGGTTTTACCAAGCCGGGCAAAGGAAGCTGCTCCATTAACGATCTAGACTGCTGGCACAATTCCGCCCTGATTCAGCAAGAACTGGGTTACCTGCCCGGCGAGATAACCTTTTTTGATGAGATGACCGGCATACAGTTTCTAAACCTGGTGGCTGATTTAAGAGGCGATAAAAGCAAAAAACGCCGCAACAGTCTGCTGGACCGCCTTGAACTTGACCCAACGGGCCGCATCCGCCGCATGTCAAAGGGCATGAAACAAAAGCTGGGGATCGTTACTGCCTTTATGCACGATCCTGCCGTTTATGTATTAGACGAGCCATCCAGCGGCCTCGATCCGCTGATGCAAAATGAATTTGTCGAACTGGTTTTAGAAGAAAAGATACGGGGCAAAACCTTCCTGATCTCTTCACACAATTTCGATGAAATATACCGCACCTGTGATCGGGCCGGCATTATCCGCGAAGGACAACTGGTAGCGGTGGAAGATGTCCACTTGCTAAAGTCATCGCAGCGTAAAACCTACCTGGTAACCCTTGCAACAGCAGAGGAGATCGAGCGTTTACGTAACTCCGGCCTCGAACTTGGCAAAATCGGCAAAAACACTGTAGAAGTGATCGTCAGAGGCAACTACGACCAGTTTACGGCGGCACTTGCCAAATGCCGGGTAGTCGGGCTTGATGCTGTAACCGAAGGTTTAGAGCAACTCTTTCTTAAATATTACAGCCAGGAGGGTATCCTCTCGTGAGTTTTTCTCTTTTTAAAGCCACTGCCAAATCTAACTGGGTTATTTTCCTGATATTTTTTGCCATCCTTCTAATGTATATGCTCATTATGCTCGGTATGTACGATCCGGAGACGATAAGCGCCATGAATCTCTACGTGGAGGCCTTGCCGCAGGGCATGATGGAAGCGTTCGGTTATGATATCCCGGTTACCGACCTGATTACCTTTATGGCAGTCTATTTTTACGGTTTTCTGGTGATCATGTTCCCACTGATTTACTGCATCATTCTGGCCAACCGCCTGGTAGCGGTCATGGTAGACCGGGGATCAATGACATTTCTGCTGGCGACGCCCAACACCAGGGCAAAAATTGTCACAACACAGGGGCTTTACATGGCCTTTAGCGTTTTCCTGCTGCTGGCCTTAAGCGCGGCAATCGGCATCGCTGCCAGTGAATCAATGTTCCCGGGGGAGATGGACGTCCCTGCTTTTATTAAGCTAAACCTGGTTACCATCATGATGACTTTAGCTATCAGCTCAATTTGCTTCTTCTTTTCCTGCATCGTCAATGAGTCGAAGTATTCTTTGGCTTTCGGGGGCGGGATCCCAATCTTCTTCTTTATCATCGACATGCTGAATAATATTGGTGACGATTACCGGTGGCTTCAATATTTAACCCTTTACTCCTTGTATGACGCCAACGCCATCGTTACCGGCGAGCAAGAGATAACCGCCATCTGCCTCCTGTTTGCCGCCATTGCCCTTGTTCTTTACAGTTTGGGGATT
>DBBD01000141.1:929-2590 GCA_002292015.1 Firmicutes bacterium UBA993 | reverse complement strand
CTTATTGACTTTCAGTTTAGAATTGTGCTATTATTTCTTCATCGTTGGGCAGGATTATTGCTCCACACCTTTTCCTTGAGCCCGGCGACAGTAGCCTTTAAGACCAGCACTCACTTTGACAGAGAAACAGCCCGTCACCGCGACCACATTGATTAAAACGGCATGCCGCTTACCGAACATATATAATCATAAAGAACAGGAGATGATCGCATGGATGCACCATTTCCGTTTGAACCGCTACTAGTCTTTGGATTTATGGCCATTGTCCTGCTAGCAGGGATATTGCTGCGGGCTAAGGTCAAATTCTTCCAAAAATTTCTTATCCCCAGCTGTTTTCTGGGCGGCACAATCGGGCTGATTCTGATCAGCACCGGGGTTGTTGATGCTTCAATTGATTTACTGGAATCATACGCCTACCACCTCTTTATTATCTCCTTCATCTCTCTCGGCCTGACTGTTACATTGAGGAAAAGCAGCACCAATGATGTTTATTCCGACCGAAACCCGGTCAAAGGATCGTTTTGGATGGCCATTGTCAGCTGGGTAGTAATGGCCATGCAAGCAATTATTGGCACCCTCTTCGTTTTCCTTTTTAATGCGCTTGGCTCAGACCTGCATCCAACTTTCGGCTTTCTTGCACCGCTGGGCTTTACCCAAGGGCCTGGGCAGGCCCTCTCGGTCGGCAAGGTCTGGGAAGGGTTTGGCTTTGCTCACGCGGCGACGCTGGGTCTTTCTTTCGCTGCCTTCGGCTTTGCCTTCTCGTTTTTTATCGGCGTACCTCTGGTCAATTGGGGAATCCGCAAGGGTTTTTCCGCCCTCGCTCCGAAAAGCCTGTCGAAAGAGCTATTAACCGGTGTCGTTGATCGGGAAAGTCCCAAAGAAAGCGCCGGCACGCTGACCACCCATTCTGGAAATACCGATACTTTAGCTTTTCACGCGGCGCTTGTCGGTCTGGTTTATGTTTTGACTTACCTACTGATCAGGGGCATCGGGTTCTTTGTTTCGGAGGGAGTTGCCCAGAGCCTTTGGGGTTTTTTCTTCTTCTTCGGCGTGATCGTTGCACTGCTGGTTAAATACATCATAGTCAGGCTCGGGCTTGGCCACCTGCTCGATCCGGGGGTACAGCGCCGGATAACAGGCTGGTCGATTGACTTTCTGATTATCGCCACGATCATGGCCATTCAGCTGGTTATTGTGTGGGAATACATCGTTCCGATCGTAGTAATCTCGCTGGCCAGCGGCATTGCCACCACCTTAGTGGTCTTATACATCGGCAGGAGATCCTGGTCGTACAGCTTTGAGCGTACGGTAGGCACTTACGGCTTCGCCACCGGGACCGTGTCAACCGGCCTACTGCTCTTAAGAATTGCCGACCCTGAATTCGAAACCCCGGTGGCACTGGAGCTCGGCATGCAGGCCCTGTTTGCTTCACCACTTATCTTAAGTTACATGCTCCTAATGCACGCACCGTTCTGGTGGAACTGGAACATTGGCCTCCTTCTACTGATCTTTACCGGCGCAATGCTGTTATCGCTGGTTCTGCTCAAAATCTTGAAAATGATCGGGGCCAGCAAGTTTTAGTTCTATATCGTCTTATATAAATGCTCCACAAGCATGGGGGTCCTCCAAGGATGGGGTCAGGTCTTGAAATATCAGTTTTT
>DBBD01000141.1:0-590 GCA_002292015.1 Firmicutes bacterium UBA993 | reverse complement strand
TATGGGAACAGCTAAGCATATCCTGTCAAATATTGTTTAAAGGATCAGGGTTGCTAAAAACCTTATATATCGGGACCTGACCCCGCGGTTGAACCTTACAAGTTGTCACGGAATGCCGCCGAAGTTGCGCGAAAGAGAAAAAGAGGCTTCGACGAGAAGATTACTAAGTTCGTTCAGTTTTTGCATCGTAAAACGGGTATCAGGTCCGGATATGCTAAGACCTGAGTAAACTGTGCCTCCGTCGTTAAAAATCGGTACGGCAACGCAGCGCATGCTGTCAGCAAACTCATGATCGTCAATAGCGTATCCCTGTGCACGTATTTTTACCAATTCCGCCCTGAATGCAACAGGGTCGGTGAACGTGTTGGCCGCTCTTCTGGGAAGACCCTGGGCTATAATTCGTTCGATGAACCTGGTATCCTGAAAAGCCAAAAGCACTTTTCCAATCGAAGTAGAGTGCAGTTCTGCCCGATCCCCAATTTGAAAATCAACGGTAACTAACTGCGAGCCTTTCACCCTGTTCACTAAAACCGCCCTATTTCCGTCAAGAATAGAGTAATGCAGTGTTTCTAGAGTTAACTCGGATAAAT
>DBBD01000003.1 GCA_002292015.1 Firmicutes bacterium UBA993 | reverse complement strand
GAAATAATTACTTCCAGCTCCGGTGTTACGAACATACCTCCCATCCTTGTTCTACCCCTTGAATCCTGACTTCCGGAAGAGGTTTGATAATTATATTCTATTACTTCTAATAACTGTAAATCCCCCCAGCCCCTTTGGAGAAGCTCAGGCGAGAGGAGATATGATTCCCCTGCTGGTGCCACCAAATGACATGATAGTCTGTCCTCAATCAGGTCAAACCGTGCCAGTGTGCCAGGCACAACTACACAAAATCTTTTGATCATCGCAAAGGTGGGAAAATCTCCGGCTTCCAGGATTAGCCACACCGACCTACGGACCGGGATGCTAAATGGATATCGTTCAAATCGGGCTAATCAGGAACGACCAAAGTAAAAAATGACTAGCAAAACCACTCCTAAAACGAGAACTAAAAGCAGGTTGTCGAAACTTAGGTTTTTAGTCGTCCAGCGAACCCGATCCTTACTGCGAACTTTTCTTTTGCCTGCCTTGAGTTTTTCTTCTACCTCTTTCCCGGCTCCTCGGCCGGCCTGATCATAGACAGCAGTAAAGGCCCGGTCCAAGTCAGTAGAATGTATTGCTAACTTCTTTGCCGCCTGCCCGGTTTTTAGATAGGCCCTGTCGAGTACACTGTCTAAATCGGCGGATTTATCGGCAATTTTACGTGCTGCAGCTCCTGATTTTTCATAAAATTGATCAATTTTTGCATCCAGATCGCAGGAACGATCGGCCAATTTACGACCCATATCTCCCCATTTCAGATATAACCTGTCTAAGCCCTGGTCAAGATCACCGACAATGTTGCACCAGTTACGGGCCACCCAACCTGAACGATCATAGGCTTTATCCACGGAAGAGTCCACAAGCACGGCAGTGCGACAGGTAAAAGCGATCAGGTAGCGCGTAACCGGCTGGTAGATTAGGACATAAATGCTCAGCCAGGAGGGTGGTTTCCAATCAAACCAACGCCGATAAGCCCCCGGTATGAAAATAATTAAAGCCAGCACAGCAACGATAATCATCGCCTTCAGGGGATACCATCCAAAAAAGTCAAAATTGTATAGAAGATCCATGGCATAACCTTCGTACCTAAGCATTTCAGACGCCGGCACAAGGATGCGTTCCAGGATCAGGTTTGGAAAGAGGCCAATTGCAACGATAATCAAGGCAAAACTACTTAAAACCGCAATGGTCGAGGGAGTAAGTTTATAGTCACGATCCAGTTTTTCCGGTACCGGACCCAAAAAGACGCCTCTAAAAAATTTAGCAAAGTAACAGATTGTGAGAGCGCTGGTAAGGGTAAATATCTTTTCTGCTACTTCAAGGCTGATCAAATCGTTATATTTTATAGCAATCAACAACGCATCGTGGACCAAAGTTTTACTGGGGTAACCGTTGAAGCCGGGAACGCCGGCAATGCCAAAAGCTGCCACTAAAAAAGTTACCGCAACCAGGGGCATTTTTTTTAGCATGCCGCCTAAACGCGACAGTTCCAACTCATGAGTATAGATATAAATGGTCCCGACCATCATAAAGAGGCCGGCTTTGAAAAAGGCGTGGTTAATGATATGGTATACTGCACCGGCGAAACCCATGGCCCCACCGATTCCCATTAACATAGCCGCTCCAAGACCGGTAGCAATATAACCAATCTGGCTGACACTACTATATGCCAGAATCCGTTTCATATTCTCCTGCAGCAGGGCCATAACAGCTCCGGCCAGCATTGTGACAATACCAATCCACATCAGGGCGTTTCCTACGACAAAGAGGTAATTTAGGTCACTCGTACCGAGTTCAGTGGGCGAAGAGAATAAAATTAAAGACACTCTTAAGATTCCATATACCCCAATTTTAATCATAATACCGGAGAGTAGGGCGCTTGCCGGTGAAGGAGCAACAGGGTGAGCCCGGGGCAACCAGATATGCAGAGGTATAAGACCAGCCTTGATGCCAAAACCGACTAAGAACAGAATATAGATTAAGGTTCGATTAGCCGTGATCTGATCAAGGGCGGGAACTATAGCGACTGATCCGGTCGCCGAGAAAAGTAGTATAATGGCAAAAAGCAGCGCCAGGCCGCCTGCTAACCCCAGATAGAGGTAAAGGATACCGGCTTCCATTGCCTCATAATCCTGCTTGTGAATTACCAGTATAAACGAACTTAAAGTCATCAACTCAAAAAATAAAAAGAGGGTAAAAAAATCTCCAGCGAAAACAACACCGAGAGTGGCGCCGAGGGTAAAGATCAATATGCTGTAATAGCGGCGGCGATTATGTTCAAAATCCATATAAGCAAAAGAAAAAAGGGTGGCCAGAAACCAGACCAGGGTTATGAGCGCCGCAAAAATCCAGCCGATCAGGTCAACCTTGAAGAAAAGTCCCAATTGCATAAAACCGATCAAATCATAACAGACAGTACCGCTTAGAACCAATGGCAGGAGGGAAACAACACCCGCCAGTGAGAATAGTGAAACGATAAGAGAAGTCGCCTTTCGTGCTATCTCCCAGCTGTCTTTAAAAAAATAGAGGCCAATCCCAGCCAGCAAAGGTGCCAGCGTCACCCAAAGAACGGTAGCTGAGTAATAAATCCGGTAAATTATAGGTAGATGCTCCGAGGCTGCGGCAAACAACTAAAGACCCCCTCCTCCCAGCAGAAAAGCTGCGGTAAGGCGTGAGAGGCCGTAAGCTATATTATTAGGAGTAAGACCAAAGAAAAGGGTGCAGGAGGCTAGGAGAACTATAGCCAACAACATCAGCGGGGCAGCCTCCTCAATCTTAATCCGGGGTTCATGGTGTACGTCTCCATGGTGCTTTATTGTGAGCTCACCGGGTAGTTCAAAAAAGGCTGGAATAATAATCGGCAGGTAATAAAGAGCATTCAGCAGGCTGCTAATTAACAGCACCAGCACAAAACCGGGCATCCCGACGTCGAGAGCGCCCAAGGCCAGGGTCCACTTGCTTAAAAAACCACTTAAGGGTGGAATACCGATCATCGACAGGGCAGCCAAGGCGAAACAGCCCATGGTAATCGGCATCTGGTGCCCGATTCCTCTTAGGTCAGCGATATTGCGCTTCCCAGTTTTCCATATTATGGATCCAGCGGCAAGAAAGAGCGCGCTTTTCATGAACGCGTGACTAAAGATGTGAAAAATCGCCCCGGTTATCGCATTAGTATTAAAAATGCTTAAACCTAGGAGTACATAACCCATTTGGCTGATACTGGAATAGGCCAACCGCCTTTTAATATCAGTCTGAGTTAACGCTACAGCTGACCCGAGCAGAATAGTGATTACAGCCAGAACTGCAAGTATGTCATCCCAATCGAAGGCATGCAACAGTTGAAAAGAATAAACGAAGAAAACAACCCTGATCAAACCGTAGGCGCCTGTTTTAAGCATGATTCCTGAGAGTAAAGCACTGGCTGGCGAGGGGGCAACCGGATGAGCATCAGGCAACCAGACATGAAGAGGAAACATCCCGGCTTTCATGCCAAAACCGATCAAAAAACAGATAAAAGCTACCAACCCTAAAACCGATTCTTCCTGAATAATTGGCCCGACACCGAGCGAAACAGTCCCGCCTAATTCAAAGATGATGATCATCCCGAAAAACAAAGCTAAACCGCCGATGATGGTCATCACCAGGTATTTGTAACCGGCCTTGAGCGCTTCCTCGGTTTGTTCGTGGATGACCAGGATATAAGCGATGATTGACATAAGTTCAAAGAACACAAAAAGGCTGAACAAATCACCGGCAAAAAAAATACCCTGGCAACTGCCAAGCGTGAAAATCAGTACCGGGTAGTAACGCCCGCAAGCGTGTTCCTTTGACATGTAAGCAAGTGAATAAGGTGTCGCCAGTAACCAGACAAAAGAGGCAAGGGAAGCCAGCGAAAAACTTAAAAGATCCAGACGAATGGAAATTTCTAAATTCGGAATAATTTCGAAGAGAGAGTGCTGCACAACTCCTCCGTTTTTTATAAAAGGATAAAGGGTCATGGTCAGGACAAAAGTGAAGGCAGCAGTTAATACCGATAAACCGTTGCGTAATTTATCGGATATGCGATTACTATACATGATAACCGGAGCCATGATAATCGGAAATAGGACTATGATTATCTGGATCGCTACCACGGTTTTTTCAGCCAATAAAGTCACCTCGCATCTAAAGTTGTTGCATATTATTGGTTTGTTCCTATCATAATTCACCCGCTGCCCGATCGGGCGAAAATCAGAAGAAGTTAGCCACCGCTTCTCCGAGTAAAAGAATCAGCGGGCGGGGGAAAACTCCCGCAACTACGATAAAGATCATGCCGATCACCAGCGCCAACTGCAACATCTTTGGCACCTCATTTACCTTATGGGCAAAATCTTCCTCGCTCATAAAGGCGTTGATCACGATCGGCAGATAATAGATTGCATTTAGCAAGCTGCTCGACAAAACAACCAGCACAAATAATGAACGTCCAATTTCAAGTGCGCCTAGAGCCAGGTACCATTTGCTGATCAATCCACCTGTTCCCGGAATGCCAATCATCGAAGCGCTGCCGATGGTGAAAGCAGCCAAAACCAGGGGCATCGCCCGGCCGATACCGGCAAGATCGCTTATCTTTCGCACCCCTGTAGCATAAATAATGGCTCCGGCAGCCATAAATAGCATCCCTTTTGTTACTGCATGAACAGCAATATGATAAAGTCCGCCGACTAAAGCCAACCGCTGATCGAGTCCAATACCCATGAAGATAATGGCAATTTGTCCGATGCTGGAATAGGCGAGCATTTTTTTCAGATCTTTTTGCATCATGGCGTAGATGGAACCAAACATCACCCCTAAAGCAGCAAGCCAGAGCACAATTTCGCTCAAAGGTAGGCTGTCCAGCAGCGAGCGAGGGAACACCTGGTACAAAATGAGAAAGAGGCTAAAAGCATAGATCTTAATGACCAGGCCTGATAACATGGCGCTGGATGGTGAAGGAGCCGAGGCATGGGCATCGGGAAGCCATACGTGCAGAGGGAAAAGCGCTGCTTTGGTACCAAAAGCGACAATGAACAGCGCTGCAGCGGTAAAAACATTTAGCGGGTAGATAGCGACAGCTGTGGAAAGCTCGTTTTGCAAATATTCGAAATTGAGATGACCAGTCACCATGTAAAGCATGGCTATGCCAAGCAAATAGCAACCGGTTCCCATAGCGCTTAGAATCAAGTATTTAAAACCAGCCTCCAGGCATTCCCGATCTTGCTTGATGGTAATAATTGCACAGGATGAGATGGCGCAAATCTCCATCAATACAAAGAGGTTAAAGAGATCGTTAGTCATGGTCATGGCTGCCATCGAAGCAACTAACAATAAATAGAGGGTATAATACCATCCGATCACTTCTCTGCGCAGTTCGTGCTCAAGATCTTTTAAGGCATAGAAAAAGACCCATAGGCTTACCGCAATCACGACCACCAGCATGTAAAGCCGCAGCGGATCAGCCAGGTATTCAATGCCCCAGGGAGGAGACCAGTTTCCCATCTGGTAGGATAGCGGCCCTTCCCGGTTCACTTTTAACAACAGAAGGGCTGACATAACCAGGGTGATTAGCAGGGATAAGAGGACCATATAACCGCTTGCCAGTGCATGGCGTCGGTAAAGCAACGGTGCCATAAAAGCGCAGCTTAAAGGGGTTATGACAATTAGAGCCGGTAAATGTTCAGCCAGGGCCACTACTCATCGCCTCTGATTTGACAAATTTCATCGCAATCAACTGTTCCGTATGCCCGTTGTATTTTTATAATCAGGCTTAGCGCATAGGCAGAAATGCTAACAGCGACCACGATACCGGTAAGGATCAACGCACCCGGCAAAGGGTTAACATATAGAGTTTCACCAATGCCATCAATAATCGGAGGCTTGCCTCCCCGCACATAACCGATTGCCACAAAAAGCAGGAAAACAGATGTATCCATTATGTTCATAGCTATAACTTTCTTCACCATATTTGAATGAGTAAGCATCGTATGCATGCCGATGACAAAAAGTATTATAGCGGCCAGGTAAAAGTAGTTATGTATTAGTCTGCTTAACATTTCCATCAGCCTGCTCCTTTTCTATAAGATTATAAAAAAGAGTAGTTACGGTGCTGGCGACCTTGATACCCACAAATACGGTGATGATCCAGATTGCGCCGGCACTGAAAAAATCGCCGGCCTGTCCGAGGGGAAACCCAGCCCCCCGGTTAGCAAGATAATTGCCGCCCAGAAAGACAGCCGCCAGGCCGGTTAAGGCGAACCCAAGAGCGCCTCCGCTTTCCAGCAGGGAGGATGTCCGATGCGAAATCTGTTTAGCTCCAGCTTCCAGGTTAAATGAAATTGCTATCAGCACCAGGCTGGATCCGAATATTGCACCTCCAGAAAAACCACCGCCAGGAGATAAGTGCCCGTGAACAATTACGTATATTCCATAGAGCTGGATAAACGGAGCAACCAGCCTGGTTGTAATACGTACTATTTGATCCTCGATTTCAACCCTGCTCCCTTCTCCGTTTAGTGTGATTTCAGGGTAGCAATTACCGCTGCAATGGCAGCAAAAAGAACGGTAGCCTCGCCCAGTGTATCAAAGGCGCGGTAGTCGTTGATGATGCTGCTGGCAATATTGATCGCGCCAGTTTCTGGCACCCCTGATTCCAGATAGCGCCTGGGTACCTCGTTAAACGCGGGGGCGTCAATTGAACCGAAAGGGGGCATTTCAGCCACTGTAAAACTAAACATAAAGATGATTAAACCAAACAGATAGAAGGTGAGGATGCTGCGCAGCTCAACTCTGAATAAAAAGTGCAGAAATAGAGCCAGAAAAATCAGAATAGCAATCAGGATGAATAACATTTGCTAATTACCTCCACCGGCAAGATTATTCTTCTCGCCTCGTCTTGCTGATTGCTGCAATCATCAACAACGCTGCAACTCCGGTTCCTAAAGCTGCTTCAACCATGGCAACATCCGGTGCGCTTAACTGCTGCCAGATCAAGGCCATGATCAAGCCAAAGGCTGAAAAAAGAATTACTGCGCTTAACAAATCGCGTATATAAGCAACGCCAATCGCGCAAACAATCAAAAACAGAAGCAAAAGAACGTTCAGCAACTCAGTCATTACTTGGCCTCCTGCTCAAAACCGGGGTTATTCCTGCTTTATAGGCGGCCTGGGCGATGACATGGGCAGCTGTGGGGTTGGTGATCAGAATAAAGAGAGCGAGCAGGATTAATCTGGTCCCGACTGCGGCTGAGCTTTGCAGGGCAAGAGAAAGTAAAACCAGTCCAGCTCCCAAAGTGTCGCACTTGGTAGTGGCATGAAGCCGGTTAAAAACATCAGGTAGGCGCAGTAATCCCACTGTTCCGACAAAAAGAAAAAAAAGACCGCCGCACAATGATAACAGTGATAGAAACCCAAGCACCTGTTCGATTATTTCATTCATCAACCGAGGACCCCTTTCTCCAGATATTTAGCCACACCGATGGTAGTTATAAAGCTCATCAGTGCATAGACCATGGCAATATCCAAAAAATACTGATGCCCATATACCTCTGCAATAAGGGTAATGATCAACAGGGTCTTAGTGCCGATTATATTAACTGCGGCTACCCGGTCCTGTACTGTAGGTCCCAGCAAAGCTCTGAGAAGCGATAAAAAAATCATCAGCATAACCAGGATTGCTCCAACCTGATAAGCATAATCTAGCAGCTGAGTCAGGTCCACCACTAAGCTTCCTCCATTTCCCTGATCTTTTTAATCAGCGGCCAGTTTTCTAAGCTCTCTCCGCTTTTAAAAGTTAAGGCATGAACCAGAAATTTTTTATCGTCAGCCATTATGGTCAAAGTTCCAGGGGTCAGGGTGATTGAATTTGCAAGCAACACCCGATCAGTTACTTTTTCAAGATCGACATCCAGTTCAACCAGGTTAGGTTCTATAGGCATATTGGGTCTCAAAACAATGGCAGCCACTTGGAAATTAGCCACCACAATGTCGCTAATAAGTTTTACCGCGTACCCAACAAACCATAAAATGGTATTAAAACGAACCGGTAATCTTTCGTCGGGCCTGATTAACAGGTTCCGGTTAAACCAGGTTACAAAAACAGCAGCAGCGAAACCGAACAGCAGTTGGGGCCATTCCAGGCTGCCGCTGACAGCAACCCAAAATACAAACAATAAAACGGCAATACCAATATAGCCTGGCAGGCGGTCGCGCATTTGTTCACCACCATTTGCAGAGACATCAATCTTCACCATAACAGGCTGATCCCGTAACAATCAGAAAGTTAAGTGATTATACTATTAATATTTGATACCAAACTTTGTTGCCCAGTTCCACCTTTTCTTTTATATTAAGCGGATTCGGCCGCTTTAACGACAGCAAAGGCCAGCGCATCTGCTTCAGATGGTATCTTATCACGCCGGTGGATTGTGCCCGGCTTACATTTTAGCACACATTCACCACAATCATCACATTTTTCCAAGTTAATTACAGCCAAATTATCCACCATCTCAATCGCTTCCTGCGGACAGGCTTTGACGCAAGCTTTACAGGCTATGCAGCCAACCTCACAGGCCGCTGACACCGATTTGCCGCGCTCATGAGAGCTGCACAAAACCAAGTGCCCCTCCTTACCTTTTGGCAATATTTGAATAATGCGGCGCGGGCAGGCTGTCAGGCAGAGTCCGCAACCGGTGCACTGATCATGATCAACCACCGGCAACCCATGTTCGCCCAATCTGATCGCACTAAACATGCAAACCCGCACGCAGTTGCCGAGCCCGAGGCAACCGGAAGCGCAAGATTTAAAACCACCGACGAAATCAGAGGCTACTGTACAATCCTGTACACCATCGTAGATATAGCGGTCCGAAGCCTTGTAGCAATCTCCGATACAAAAAACAGTAGCCAACGGCTGGCTGGCATCCCCGGCCTCCTGGCCGAGCAGCCCCGCAATCGTCTGCGCAGTTTCGTTCCCTCCTGGAATACAAGCGTTTGCCTTTACTTCACCGGCAGCAACTGCCTCCGCGAAATTAGAGCAACCGGCGTAACCACAGGCCCCGCAGTTAGCTCCGGGCAATGCCTCTTTTATCGATTCGATCAGCGGATCGGTTTGAACAGCAAAGAACCGTGCTGCCATGGCCAGCAAAAGTCCGAAGATTAACCCGATCAAACCGAGTGCGGCGATCGCATAAACTATGATCACGATTCATTTCACCTCGCTAAAGTTTGTCATAAGAGCTATTAATATAAAAATGCATTGTACATAATTGCCCATCCGGACAAATTCTTAAAGGGTAATTATCCCCTTGAAGCCCAGAAAGGCCAGCGACAGGATCCCGGCCGTAATCAGAGTTACAGCTGAACCACGCAGAACATCAGGCATTTCTGCCAATTCCAACCTTTCCCTGATGCCGGCCATAATCACTAAGGCAAGCGAAAAACCGAGCGATGCGCCGATAGCGAATATAACCGATTCGAGCAGAGAAAACTCCTGGCGCACAGCTAGCAGAGCAACAGCCAAAACCGCACAGTTAGTGGTAATAAGAGGTAAAAATATCCCCAAACCCTGGTATAACGTTGGGCTGATTTTACGCAGCACGATTTCAACCAGTTGGACTAATGAAGCAATGATCAAGATAAATGCAACAATTTGCAGAAATGCAAGGTTAAAAGGCACTAGAACGAATGTGTAGATCAACCAAGTAACAAGCGTGGCCATGGTCATCACAAAAACCACCGCCATACTCATACCGATTGCAGTTTCCATCTTCCGGGAAACCCCGAGAAAGGGGCAAACCCCAAAAAACCGTTGCAAAACAAAATTATCAATAAAGATGTAGATAAAAAATATTGAAAGCAGTTTCTCCATGCTATCCTCCTGCCCAGGTTGATGTTAAACAACAGCGCTAAAAGCTGCCACAACCTACTTAATGTTAAAACGCTTATAAACTGAATTTACTACGGCCAACAAAAGGCCCAGTGCGATAAATGCTCCCGCAGGCTGAGCAAAAAGAATCATTGGCTCAAAATCAGCGCCAAATAGATGGATAACCGTTTCCGGATCCGGTCCCAGGATAGTGCCCTGACCGATAATCTCCCGCACCAGGGACAGCAGCAGCAAGGCCAAGGTAAAACCGATACCGCTGCCAACACCATCCAGCACTGCACGGAGCGGTTTATTTTTGCTGGCAAAAGCCTCAGCCCGGCCTAGAATAACACAGTTAACTACGATTAGGGGCACAAAAACACCAAGCGCTTCGTAAAGCACCGGCAAAAATGCCTCCAGGACCATCTCAATGATCGTCACAAAGGTAGCAATTACAACAATAAAACAGGGTATGCGCACCTGGGGCGGAATAAGATTTCGTAAAAGAGATACTACCAGGTTGGAAGCAATCAACACTGCAGCAGCCGCCAACCCCATCCCGACACCGTTTACGACAAACGCAGTAACACCAAGCACCGGGCACATGCCCAGCAATGCCACCAATACTGGATTCTCTTTGAGAATGCCCTTGGTAAATTCCTGCCAATAAGAAGGTTTATGCTTCAACTTTTATTCACCTCCGACATTAGCGGCCAGAGCAGCCTGCACCGCATCAACAATACCTTTGGCGCTCAGGGTGGCTCCGGTTTTAGTATCAATATCAAAACTCTGCCCGGCAATAATAAGCTCCGGTATAAGCGGATATGACTCAATAAAATAGGTCGGAGTCTCAGAGTGATCCAGCACATCAATCCTGGTGATCCGGCCGCCGGCTACTTCCACCTCTACTGTAATCAATCCAACCATCCCGGGAGCAGAACCCTGGTATATCCCATCGGGAAGGGCAGACAGATCTATGACTAAAGTTTCATACCCCAGGAAGTTTTCGGCTACGACATTGACCACCCTGCGGATCGAGGTTATTACGGCTGCGGTGCTGATTGTTGCCCCGGTAACGATATCAACATCTTCTCCCGGAATAAGCGGATCGGCAAAGCTCTTACCAATGAACTGTTCCTGAAATTCGGCAGTGGCGATTATATCGCCGATTCCGGGAGTTTCCGTATGTGAAATGATCCGCACCCCGACTATTTTACCCTCTCCATCAAACGCCAAATTGTACCAAATTGTGCCGTCATAGCCCTGCTGGCCAACTGTTGCCATAACTCCAACCAAGCGATCGGAACTATCGAAAATCAGATCAAAATAATCATTATCTATCTGTTGGCTCTCAAAGCGTTCAAAGTCAGGGAAGTACCGTTCAAGGGCTTCGCGATACTCAGATTCTTGCCTCTCAGCAATAATCGGGGCTGTAACGTTGTTAACCCCGGACAGGAGAGCAGCAGACACAAGACCGACAACCGCCAGGGTTATCGAAAGTTTCAAGATCTCACGCACTTTTTTTCACCCCCCCAAATTGCCGTGGAATAGTAAAGTTATCAATAATCGGGGTAACCCCATTCATGATTAGGATAGCAAAAGTAACCCCCTCGGGCATGGAACCCCAAAGTCTAATCAGCATCGTTATCAAGCCGCAGCCGATACCGAAAATCAGCCTGCCGTTAGCGGTAACCGGGGTTGTGACCATATCAGTAGCCATAAAAATTGCTCCGATCATCACCCCGCCGGCCAAAACGTGAAACAGCCCGGTTTCAAATGGACCCCCGTAAAAGGCACCACCAAACAATAAACCGAATATGAATACTGTTCCGATAAAACCACCCGGAATACGCCAGTCAATGTGACCTTTGTAGTAAAGCCAAGCGCCGCCAAGCAACAACGCAAGCGTTGAGGTTTCTCCCAGGCAACCGGGCATAACACCGATAAACATACTAGCCAGGCTATAAGAAAGTGCCTCCTGTTGAGCAGCAAGCGGCGTAGCCATTGTAACGGCAGATATATCAGCGGTAAAAGCAAAGGGTTGCGGTTGAGGCCAAATCGGGCCGGCCATCCGTGCTCCCCAGGACATAACTACGACGGCACGCCCTACTAATGCCGGGTTAAAAATATTATAACCAATACCGCCAAACACTTGCTTACCAATAATAATCGATGAAGCAGCTCCGATGACCACTAACCACCATGGGGGAGCAGGTGGCAGAACCATGGCAAAAAGCAACCCGGTAACCGCAGCACTTCCATCGCTGAAAAGATCGCGCTTACGTAACCACAGCGCCTCTACGGCCATAGCAGTAACCACTGAAATGACCATGGTCAGCAATGCTTTATACCCAAAAAGCAGCACCGCCATAAGGGCAGCCGGAAACAGGGCAATCAGAACATCGGTCATTACGCTTTGCACAGACTCGATGGTTCTGATATGCGGCGATGATGAAACTACCAGTTTTTTATCCATTCCGATCACTTCCCGCCTTCGCGCAAATATTTATTTCTTCTTCGCTTTCGTTATTTCTGCCTTGGCAATCACAATTAACTGTGTCAACGGTATCTTGGAAGGGCAGGAATAGGAGCAACAACCGCACTCAAAACAATCAAGAGCATGCAGCTTCTCCGCCCTTGCATATAACGCATGTTCCGCCGCCTGCGCGATCATGGCCGGTATCAGTGTAACAGGACAGGCATCGACACACTTGGCACAGCGAATGCAGGGGGCCCGCTCAGCAAGGTAAACATCTTCGTCAGTTAAGGCCAAAATTCCCGAGGTTCCTTTGATTACCGGAAGATCAGCGTTAGGCTGAGCCAACCCCATCATCGGCCCTCCGACAATTAACTTGAGGGTATTATCCCTTAACCCTCCGCATTGATCAATTACTGTGCTGACCAAGGTGCCGACCCGCACGAGCAGGTTAGCCGGACGATTAATACCGGCGCCAGTAACCGTCACCACTCTTTCGATCAGCGGCTTACCTTCCCGGACAGCATGGGCGATGGCAACCGCGGTACCGACATTATGGTTGACAATGCCCACATCAAGCGGCAGCCCGCCGGATGGAACCTTGCGACCGGTAGTGACCTGTATGAGCATCTTCTCCGCGCCCTGCGGATACTTGGTATGAAGCCTGGACACGCTTATGTTGCCCTCAGCGGCGGATACTGCTTCCATTACCCTGATCGCATCGTTCTTGTTGTCCTCAATACCGATCACTGCTTTTTCAGCATTTAAAGCCTTGATCATCACTTTTAAACCAAAGATTATCTCTTCCGGCTTTTCCAGCATCACACGGTGATCGGCGGTCAGGTACGGTTCACATTCAGCGCCATTAATCACAACAATATCGATCTTTTTCTCAGGAGGGGGAGAAAGCTTAACATGGGTGGGAAAAGTCGCTCCGCCAAGGCCGACAATCCCTGCTTCCCTGACCAATTTACGGATCTCTTCCGCAGATAGATCGTTAAGGTCGCCTGCCGGTTTAAGTTGCTCATCCCAGCTGTCCTCGCCATCTGACTCAATAATAATCGCCTGAGCCGGGCGGCCAAGGGGGTGATTATAGGGTCCGATCTCTTTAATGGTTCCTGAAACAGAGGCATGAATCGGAGCAGAAACAAAACCACTGCTATCAGCTATTTTCTGTCCCATTTTTACCCGGGCCCCGACTTTGATTCCTTCCAAAGGTTCGCAAGGGGCGCCAATGTGCTGCTTAAGGGGGATTACTACCACAGGTGGGGCTTTCATCGGGGTAACGGCCAAAGTTGCTGTTACCTCTTTTTGGTAATCCGGATGAATGCCTCCTTTAAAAGCCACACTGCTCATCTTGTTTATTCACCCTTTCTTTAATAAGGTATAGTAGTACAGATTTGTTTGGTTATCAACTGACGATAGATCAGGGTACTATTCCTCGAAACTGCAAATCGTCACAACAAATGCCTAGATTGTTTCGTGATCTACACTGAAAGTCCTGCAAAAGGTTGTTATAATAAAATAACATGTAA
>DBBD01000043.1 GCA_002292015.1 Firmicutes bacterium UBA993 | reverse complement strand
TTTTACCTTCGTTGCTTCTGCTCTTACACTGTGTTAGAATTTGGTTTAGACTTTAAGGCGTTTGCAGGAGAGGAGGATTCCATTTGAGCCCATTTTTAAGACAAATTACATTCTACCTGGTCATTGCCCTGGTAGTGTTTATTTTGTTGTCATCTTTTAATCGTACCACCCCCCCGGAGGAGATTTCCTATGATCAACTGCTTCAACGGGTAGAGCAGGAAGAAGTTGTCAGCGTTGACATGTACGGCAGCGAAATTGAAGCGACATTAAATGACGGTACGGTGGTAAAAACAATCCGGCCGGACGATCATAACCTGACTGAATTGCTGCTCGCCAACGAGATAAAATTGAATACATATCCGCCCCGGGGACCAAAATGGTGGCAAAGCGCCCTTACCTACTTGTTACCGTTCCTGCTGCTGATCGGGATTTTCTTTTTCTTAATGCAGCAGACCCAAGGCGGAGGCAACAAGGTTATGAATTTCGGCAGAAGCCGGGCCCGCTTGCAGGAAGCAGAAAAAAAGAAGGTTACTTTTCAGGATGTTGCCGGTGCCGATGAAGAGCGGGCCGAGCTTTCAGAAATAGTTGATTTTCTGAAAGACCCTCGTAAATATATCGAAATTGGGGCCAGAATCCCCAAGGGTGTACTGCTGGTTGGCCCTCCCGGTACGGGTAAAACTCTGCTGGCAAGGGCTGTGGCCGGCGAAGCGGATGTGCCTTTTTTCAGCATCAGCGGTTCTGATTTTGTTGAAATGTTTGTCGGGGTTGGCGCTTCCCGGGTACGTGATATGTTTGAAAATGCCAAGAAAAATTCGCCCTGTATCGTTTTTATCGATGAGATAGATGCTGTCGGCCGTCAGCGAGGAGCCGGCTTAGGCGGCGGTCATGATGAACGGGAGCAGACTCTGAACCAGCTACTGGTTGAGATGGACGGGTTTGACGTAAATGAAGGAATCATCATTATCGCGGCTACCAACCGCCCGGATATTCTCGATCCGGCGCTGCTCAGGCCGGGACGTTTCGACCGTGAAATCACTGTCGGCCTGCCTGATGTCAACGGCCGCGAAGCGATCCTTAAAGTTCATACCAGGAACAAACAGCTTTCGGAAGCTGTGGACCTGAAAACATTGGCCCGCGGCACGCCTGGTTTTACCGGCGCTGACTTAGAAAATGTCGTCAACGAAGCGGCGCTTTTGGCCGCCCGTAAATCACTGAAACGGATTGGTATGCAGGATTTGGAAGAATCAATTGAGCGGGTAGTAGCCGGAACACAAAAAACGAGCCGTGTCATCAGCCCCTTTGAAAAGAAAATTGTTGCTTATCATGAGGCCGGGCATGCCTTGGTCGGCTATCTTTTACCACACACTGATCCGGTTCACAAGGTTTCGATTATTCCGCGCGGGCGGGCGGGAGGCTACACCCTGATGTTCCCGGAAGAAGATCGCTACTACATGACCAGGTCAGAGCTGCTTGATCGGGTCAGCACCCTGCTTGGCGGTCGGGTAGCTGAAAAACTGGTGCTAAACGACATCAGCACCGGTGCCCAAAACGACCTGGAAAGAGCCACTTCAATTGTCCGCCAGATGATCATGGAGTATGGGATGAGCGAAAGCCTAGGCCCGATTACCCTGGGCCGGAAACATGACCAGGTCTTTCTGGGGCGCGATCTGGCCCGCGATCGTAATTACAGCGAGGAGATCGCCAAGGCAATCGATCAGGAGATCAGGAAAACAATCGATAACTGCTACCAGAAAGCACAGGAGATCCTGGAAAAAGAGCGCGACAAGCTGGAAAACCTGGCGCAGACTCTCCTTGACAAGGAGACACTTGACGCTGGGGAAATTAAAGCTTTAGTGGAAGGCAAACCGTTACCGGTTAAAGTAACGTTACCGGCAGCAGATACTGAAGTTCAGGCTGATCGTTCGGATAATTTAAAGACAGACGAAAAAACTGTAGCCACAAGCACCGAAGAAAATGGATCGGGTTTTCTGGCCGATACAAAAGGAGAAAAGATTGGGGTTATCAGCAAGAAACCCGACCGCCGCGCCTCGTTTGCCGGGCGCAGCAAAACAACAGAGAAGCCTGATTAGACTATCATCCCACCGTGTGGCGCCTGCAGTATGATTACATTTCCCCTCGCCCAAGCCCTATAACGAGAGGGGGCATCTATGGGGTAGATTGCGAATGGTGCCCTCAGGGATCCGTTGTTAACGGCCAACACCAGCCAGGAAAACTTCATAATTCCGGTGAAACAGTAGATCTAAAATTTCCGGAGACAAATCAAGAGCCTTAATCCTGGCAATGCCGTTTTCAGGCGGCTCTAAGATAAAAGGAAAGTCGCTGCCATAGAATATGCGTTTGGGGAATAGTCTGATTACATCAATAATAACATCGAGCGGGATTTCCACCATTATATTTTGAAAAACGAAAGCTGTATCAAGGTGTAGCCCGTCGTAAACGGATAGTAGTTCGGCATACGCCGGGAGTTCATTTAAGCCGAGGTGTGGAATAATCAGCTTTAAAGTAGGAAAGCGACGCAGCAGGTTTTCAACATAAATAACCCCTAAGTTTTCGGCCGGTTGAGGAAAACTGCCGGCGTGCATAAGTACTGCTTTCGATCTCTCAACCACGGCCTCAAACAGGGGAAATAACCGCTCATCGTCAGGGCGGCACCGCTGGACAAGACAATGAATCTTCATTCCCGGGAAATCATAATGGTCCAGGCATTCAACAACAATCTGTTCAAGATCGCTGTCAGCCGGATGGACGGCACCAAAGGGAACAACGGCACTATTTTCGCGGCCGAATTCATATAGCCAACTGTTCAGCGAGCTGCTCAAACCAGGCTTGTGAGTGTAGGCGAGTGCCGTGCATCTTTGCACGCCGTCGGTTTGTAGCATAGAGAGCAGCTGATCAGGAGCGGGCGGAAAACAGATTTTCCAACCGTAGTGTTTTAAGAAATAAGCATAAATCGCCTCCATCATTTTTTCCGGAAATAAGTGAACATGGCTGTCGATTAACCTGACGATCGCGGGCCACCGCCTTAAATAAAAAATAGCATTGTATTCAACAATGATATAATTATACCAGTGGGAGGCCTAAAGTGCCATGAATTTTGGCTTAACGGCGGTTAAAGGAATTAAGGTTGGGGTGGCTTCAAACCCCGGGGCGGCAACCGGGGTTACCGTAGTTATAGCCGAGGATGGTATGCGGGCCGGAATTGAAGTACGCGGCTCAGCTCCGGGGACAAGAGAAACCGATCTCTTAAAACCAGGCCAGCTGGTAAACGAGATTCACGCCCTGGTTTTGGCCGGGGGAAGCGCTTTCGGATTAGATGCTGCTTCGGGAGTCGTCCGGTTTCTTGAAGAACAAAACTGCGGTTTTATGGTAGCTCCCTTTTGTGTTCCCATCGTATCAGCAGCGGTTCTTTTCGATCTTTTTATCGGTGACGGTACTATCAGGCCGGATGCGGAAATGGGTTATCAGGCTTGCCTGGTTGCCGGCGATGGACCGGTGCCCGAAGGTTCAGTTGGGGCCGGAACTGGTGCGACGGTGGGTAAGCTCTACGGAACAGGCGGGGCAATTAAAACTGGCCAGGGTTCAGCGGTCCGCCGGAAAGGTGATTTAATTGTTGCCGCCCTGGTAGCGGTTAATGCCTTTGGCGATATTTACGATGCGGATGGAACCCTGTTAGCTGGTCCACTTAACCCACAAAGCAGGAAGATGGAGAAATCTATCGATTTAATGTTAAATCAGGAACTGCCGGGCTTTCCCGGCAATACAACTTTGGGAGTTATTGCTACCAATGCCTATTTTGAAGGGGCCGCACTCGAAAAAATCTGCCGCATGGGTCATGACGGTCTGGCTCGTTCAATTTGGCCGGTTCACACCATGTGGGATGGCGATACAATTTTTGCAGTTTCAAAAGGTAATATTGCAGCTGATCTTACCCTGGTCAGTTTGATGGCGGCCGAAGCTGTAGCCGAAGCCGTCAGACGCTCAGCGATCGCTGCCACCTCTTTAGGAGGGGTTCCGGCCCTGTCGGACCTGCATCTCAAATAGATGTGAATAACATAACAGTGAAGCAGGAATTTAGAAGGATTTGTGGAATTAATCATATTGTCTGTTGTCTGTTTAAATTGGCAGGTGGTTGGAAAAAAGTTTAAATCATAAGGAGGTTGTTTTAATGCCGTTGGATCCTACTAAACATGCCGACTGGGAAATTGCCGAAGCTGCTGAAGCGAATATGAAGCAGGTTTACCAGTTAGCGGACGAGCTCGGTCTTGAAAAAGATGAGCTCCTGCCCCACGGCCACTATGTGGCAAAAGTTGATTACAAGAAAGTGCTTGATAGACTTAAGAGTAAGCCGGACGGCAAATATATTGACGTTACGGCCATCACCCCCACCCCGTTGGGCGAAGGCAAATCGACCTCGACCATGGGTCTTACCGAAGGAATGGGCAAGCGTGGTAAAAATGTTATCGCCACTATCCGCCAGCCTTCCGGTGGGCCGACCATGAACGTTAAGGGTTCTGCAGCCGGCGGTGGTCTGGCTCAGTGCATTCCCCTTACTCCTTTTTCCCTTGGTCTTACCGGTGATATAAACGCGATCATGAACGCTCACAATTTGGCCATGGTTGCGCTTACTGCCCGGATTCAGCACGAGTTCAACTCCACCGATGCCTTCCTTGAGCGCAGCGGTCTTAAGAGACTGAACATCGACCCGCGCAATGTGGAGATGAAATGGATCATCGACTTCTGCGCTCAGTCGTTGCGCAATATTATCATCGGTCTGGGTGGTCGCAAAGATGGTTTCATGATGAACTCCAGCTTTGCTATCGCTGTTTCTTCAGAGGTTATGGCGATCCTGTCCGTGGCCAAAGATCTGAAAGATATGCGTGAGCGGATGGGCAAAATTGTTGTGGCCTATGATAAAAAAGGCAAGCCTGTTACCACTGGTGATCTTGATGTTGCCGGAGCTATGACTGCCTGGATGATTGAGGCAATCAACCCGAACTTGTTGCAGACCGTTGAAGGACAGCCGGTCTTCGTTCACGCCGGCCCCTTTGCTAATATCGCTATCGGCCAGTCTTCGATTATAGGCGACCGCGTGGCCCTGAAGTTAGGTGATTACGTGATTACCGAGTCCGGGTTTGCTGCCGATATCGGTTTCGAGAAGTTCTGGAACTTAAAGTGCCGCATGTCCGGATTGGTTCCAAACTGCGCGGTTGTTGTGGCCACGATCAGGGCTCTTAAGTGTCACGGTGGGGCTCCGATTCCCCTTCCGGGACAGCCGCTTGATCCTGCCTACGGCCAGGAGAATGTCGGCTGGGTTGAAAAGGGTTGCGAAAACCTTATCCACCACATCAAGACTGTTAAGAAAGCTGGGATCAACCCTGTTGTTTGTATCAACAACTTCTACACTGATACCGACAACGAAATTAAGGCTGTGCGGCGCCTCGCGGAAGAAGCAGGGGCCAGAGTTGCTCTTTCGAAGCACTGGCAGTACGGCGGAGAAGGCGCCCTTGAATTTGCCGATGCAGTTATTGAAGCATGCAATGAGCCAAACGATTTTAAATTCCTCTATGAACTAGAAACCCCGCTGCGTCAACGCATTGAACTGATTGCCAGGGAAGTATACGGGGCTGACGGTGTTGAGTACTCTGCTGAAGCACTTGAGAAGGCGAAGCGGATGGAAGCAGATCCCGAAATCCAAAAAATGGGTACCTGCATGGTTAAAACACACCTCAGCCTGACAGATGTGCCGACTCTTAAAGGTGTGCCCAAGGGCTGGAAGCTTCATATCCGTGATATTCTCACTTACGGTGGGGCTGGATTTGTTGTCCCTGTAGCCGGGGCAATATCTCTGATGCCCGGTACAGCGGCCAACCCCGCTTATCGTCGGGTTGATGTTGACGTGGAAACCGGAAAAGTGCAAGGCCTTTTCTAAACGCTTATCGTCCGCGTAAAGTTAGAAGTTATCTGTTGTTATAAAAGGACGCCCCCGGGCGTCCTTAATTTAAATTTTGTATGGTTAAATATTACTCTGCGCTTACAGTTGGTGCATCCAGGTGTTGCTATTGGTTGCACCTGTAAGCCCTCGCTCACTTTTGTTTTCGCCTAATACTCAAAGGTTAGTTTATCTCATACCAGCCCTGCCGCAGGTAGAGTTTAACTTCTTTGTTCTCCGGGCGTTTGGCCAGGATCGATGATACGGGCTGGTTAAGGCCGGGGACGATCTGGCCGGGAGCAATATCGGCCAGGGGGGTCAAAACAAAATCACGCTCGCGCATCCGCGGGTGCGGCAGTTCAAGCAGTGGAGTATTCATCATGATCCTGCCATAAAGCAACAGGTCAAGGTCAATGGTACGCGGTCCCCAGCGCCCTGCCCTTACCCTCCCCATTTTCTTTTCGATGTCAAGCATTTCAAGCAGAAGCAGCGTTGGTGACAGCTCAGTGACAATAGCGGCGCAGGCGTTCAGGTAAGGTCCCTGTTCCGGCCCGCCAACAGGGGCGGTTTCGAATACTGCGGAAACCGCCTCCAGCATCAGATCGCCGGTTTGGGTCAGCACAGCCAAAGCTGTTCGCAGGTTCTTTGTCCGATCGCCCAGGTTGGATCCGAGCGCAATAAAGGCAGTGCTCATACTTTCTTCCTACCTGCCCCGGCTGACCATTACACTAACACCGCCCTGCACGCCGGGAATCGGCGGGTTGGGTTTACGTACTTCCACAGCTGCTTCAATTACACCTTCTAAAGCAAGCAGCCGGTCAGCGATGCGGCAGGCTAGCGTTTCTAGTAGTCGGCAGGAAGAGCCGTACATCACCTCTTCGACAATTGCGATCGCTACCCGGTAATCAACCGCGCCATCAATTTGATCACTGTTGTGTCCGGACAGATCGACACCTAACTCCAAGCTTACCTGGAATTCCTGACCCAATGACTGCTCCTCCAGCATCACGCCATGAAAAGCGTAACAGACTATCCTTTCAACGATTATCCGGTCCAATTAATACTCACCTCCGAGTCATAGCATCGGTCATATCGACTACCCGTTTCATTACTTTAACATCGTGAACACGCACAAGTGCAGCGCCGGCGCTGATCCCGTAAGCTACTGTGGCAGCAGTGCCTTCGAGCCGCTCCTCCGCGGGCAAATCAAGGGTTTTCCCGATCATTGATTTACGCGATGTGCCAAGCAGCAGAGGAAACCCTAAGTTATGAAAGTCTTTCAGATGGAGCATTACCTCGAGGTTTTGCTGCAAAGTTTTACCAAAACCTATACCAGGATCGATGATAATCTTCTCTTTACTGATACCAGCTTCCAGGGCAATAGCAACAGATTCTTCCAGTTCGGCAATAACCTCGGTTATCAGATCGTGATAATCAGTATCGCTGCGGTTGTGCATGAGACAGATCGGAACGCGGTAGCGGGAGGCGACTGCTGCCATGGCAGAATCAGCCTTCAGCCCCCAGACATCATTGATCATCTCAACCCCTGCATCCAGCGCCGCCTCGGCAACTATGGCCTTATATGTATCGATTGACAACGGCAGCTTGAATGATTGCTCTTTCTTCAAGGCCTTGATGATTGGCATAACTCTTTTCAGCTCTTCTTCTGCTGGTAGCTGCCGGTAGCCCGGCCGGGTTGATTCGCCCCCGATGTCAATGATATCGGCACCTTCTTCCGCCATCTGCAGCGCGTGTTCGATCGCCTTTTCCAGGCAATTAAACTGGCCGCCATCAGAAAAAGAATCCGGTGTAACGTTTAAAATACCCATCAGGCAGGTTTTTTTTCCCAGATCAAAAATCCGGCCCCCCAGGGCAAGCTTGGTACGTTTGCCCTTATTTAGCACAGCCAGCCTTTCTTTGATCAATTTGCCGACCGGAATCAGCCCGCTTACAGCTGCTGAAAGCTCTATAGCGGCCAGGCTGATTTTTTCTTCACTCCCCGCTATAATCATGGTATGGTGTTCAGCTTCTGCGACCTCTTTTAAAACCGGCAGCACAGCCACACCTACTGCTGTCAGGGCTGTTTCGAGCGGAGCAAGAAGTTCCCGGGGAACAGAAGATATTTTAAGGAATAGCCGCACTTCACTGCTGGTGAAGTCAGCAGCGCTGGTCGGGGCACATCCCATTTTTTGCAGTTCGTAAACTAACAGGCTTGGATTAAGTGACAAAATCTGCATTGTGCCATCTCCGCCTTCTTAATATTTTAGATCGTGTTTGTGTGGCATCTTCTCACGTTTATTGCACCGGTCGCAAGCATCACATCTAAAACACAACCTGGCATAACGATCTGCTTTATTAAGCGCCCTGCTTAACGGTGATCGATGAATATCAGCATTTTCATCAAGCCGGTGCTGGCGAATCGCTTTCACAATCAGTGCCGCCTCTTCAATACTGAAGCCGGCGTCAGCCAGAATCGGTCCGGCAAGAACTGCGCTTGATTCAGCGTGGTCGACGCATGAACTATACTCCTGCCAGCGTCCGATGTCATGAAGCAAGGCAGCAGCGTAAGCCATTTCCCGGGAAATAAGGGAGTTGCCCTCTTCAAGCAACAATAGGCAGGTCAAGCGGGCAACGGTTAGCAGGTGATCGAAATTGTGACCGCAGAAAATCCGTTCTTTCTCAGCGGCCTCATTTTGGTACAAGTACTCCAGGTAGGAGTGATGAGTGATAATCAATCCTACCCTTTCCACAGCTTCTTAGTTGCCCCCTTGGATCAGACTGAAAACCTCAACCCGTGAACTGGGGTTACGCCTGAAAAGACCGCGTACTGCTGAAGTGACCGTTATTGCTCCCGGCTTGGCCACGCCACGGATACTCATGCAGAGATGCTCGGCTTCAAGGACCACCACAACTCCTTTGGGATTTAGAACTTCAGTAATAATGTCAGCAACATTGCCGGCAAGCCTTTCCTGCAACTGCGGTCTCCTTGAAAGAGTGTCAATTACCCTCACCAGCTTGCTTAAACCAACAATGCGGCCTCCTGCGGGCAGGTATGCAACGTGGGCTTTGCCGTAAAAAGGCAGCAGATGATGTTCGCACATTGAGTAAAAGGAAATGTCTTTAACCAGAACAATCTCATCGTGGCCGTCTTCTACAAAACAGGTTTGCAAATGCTTGCGCGGATCCTGATTAATACCGGCAAATAGCTCGGTATACATTTCGGCAACCCGTTTTGGTGTGCCGACCAGCCCTTCGCGGTTTAAATCTTCGTCTACCGCTTCCAGGATCATTTCCACTCCTTTGATGATTTTTTCTTTGTCCACAAAATATCCGCCTTTCAGTTAGTTAATAGATGATTATTGCCGGTAACCAGATGATCAGGCTGTGCATGAGGGCACATGCCAAAATATTTTCTGTCCGCAGGTAGAGGTAGCCCAGAATAGCTGCTAACCCCGGAGCCAAAATCAGCGCTTCCAGGTACGTATAAGGGTAAGTTAGCATCCACGGTTCAGTAACGATCAAATAAATATAACGTGCTGCCGAAGCCAGCAGAACCATAGTCAGCAGACCCCGGTTGATGCCAAGGCGGCGGGTCAGGACTGCCTGAATATAGCCACGCCAGAGCAACTCACGCGGCAGACCCGTTAGCAAAAAAATTGCAGAAAACGAAGCTAATGATTCCGTGCCGCTCAAAGCCAAGCCTGAAGGCAGACCGTATGCGGAAATAATGATGATTGCTGCCGTGATCAAGGCCAGCCCGTACCCGTAGCGTAACCGGTCACGCCGTAATCCTAGGTCAAGATAATCGATCTTACCACGTTTTTCAATAATAATCAGGCAAATTAAAACCAGGCCGTACCCGATGGAAGAGAAATAATCGGATTGCTGCAACAACACAGGGATAATATCACTTGCCGCTAGAAAAGGAACTATAAGAATAAGCGATAAAAGAGCCGGCCGGCTTGGTGGAGTGCCTAAAAGGTGGTACCAGTAGCGCGAGTAACGGTGATCCAGCGAAAAGATCATGATCGTCACAATGGTAATCAGGATGAATACCAGGTATATCAAAAATGTCCCATAGAGTTCTCCCCTGGTCCGGTTCGTGGTCGGAGGCAGGATCGGATTTCCTTCCGGGTCGAGCAGGTAATGAAAAACGAGGCCCTGCCTGCCATGAAAGGCAAGCGGAATGCGATCTTCCCAGATGTTCGGCACACCGCTGGGATATTTAAAGATAAAGGAAACCAGAAAAAGCAAAGATTGGTCCTCGATCGGCATGAAAATATTACTCCCCCGGAGTTCCTCAAAAAGATCATGCTCGATCTTCATTAAGAGACCACTGGTTTCTTCGTTTGTGTAGACTTTTCCGTTCTTTAAAAAATTGCCGTCGCCCATCAAAATCACGGTTTTATAGCGATCCGTTTCATTGATATTAAGAATAATTCCGCCTCGCGGAAATCTTGCTTCCAGATCTTCAGCTTTAAAAGTCCAAGGTTCAAAATACGAAATAGAGCTGATTTCGTATTGATAAGGCTTGTTTCCCAGAGTGTTGGGCAATATGGAATTAATTGCAAACAAAGATACAACCAGTACGCTGATAACTACCAGTAAAATCAACAGCGCTACAAAAT
>DBBD01000066.1:1210-13585 GCA_002292015.1 Firmicutes bacterium UBA993 | reverse complement strand
TCTCGAAGAGCTGTGTTATAATCAACAGGATGTTACAATCGGCTGTCTGTCACCCGTAGGGGCAGATTTTGCTTTGGTTGAAGAGGGCTGTTATCGTATGACCGGTAACCACAAACGCAGCTTTACTTTAATGATTATCCCACATTCGGAAGAGTCGACAGTTTCTGTTCGTATTCCGTTTTTTGCTGTACAGTTGGCCGTTGCTTTAGTTGTAGTGGTTGTTGTCGGGCTCTGTTTGCTTGTTTTTTCTTATTTGCGGGTTTTAGCGGATGCCCGCGAGGTCTATGCACTGAGAGAGATGAACAGGACTCAACAGGAAGAAATTAACGCTATGGCGGCAGAAACACAGCGAATGATAGAACAGGTTAAGGCCATTGATGAGCTTGTCATATATGTTACCGAAAAACTTGATCTTAATGTTGAAGATATACTTAACGAGATAGAGACAGATTTAGGAGATGATATTGGATACGATAGAGGAGGAGTTTCCGAGTTTAATTTTAATGCAGACCGATCTTTCGGTGAAGAATCGCATGCTAGTGATCTTCTTGGACGGGCGTCACAGAATATTATAATCCTCCAGCGCCTGGTGCCGGAACGTTCGGATACGCTGGCTCTGGTAGGTGAGTACGTAGAGCAGGCAGATGCTAAGCCATCTATTTGGCCGGCAAGAGGGCGGATTGTTTCCGGATTTGGGATGCGTAAAATACCTTATGCCAGCGGTGTTCAGTTTCATACTGGTGTAGATATCGTTGGGGCTTATGGGTCGCCGATCTGGGCCGCTGCCGCAGGAAAAGTTATTTTTACCGGTTACCAAGGCAGCTATGGTCAGACAGTCGTTGTAGATCACGGACACGGTTTTGAGACGCTTTATGCGCATCTTTCAGGTTTCGCCGTTACTGTCGGCGACTTGGTTGAGAGGGGGCAGACTGTCGGGCACATGGGGGCCTCTGGAAGGACAACCGGGACTCACTTGCACTATGAAGTGCGCTTTAATGGTTCGCCGGTTAATCCCATAAATTATATGCAAGACCTATTGTAAAAAAGCGTTGCCCGATCAAAAAGATTGGAGGTAATTTGATGTTCAAAAAGGATAACATAGAGACACCGCCTGACAAAGTTAACACTTTTATTGGAAAGGATACATTTTTAAAGGGATCGTTAGATAGCAAGGGTTCACTACGCATTGACGGTAAAGTAGAAGGGCAGATCAATAGCAAGGGTGATTTTTTTGTTGGCGAGAATGGCAGTGTCGCAGCCGACCTCAAGGCGCGGAATGTTACCATTGCAGGACATTTTGATGGCACAATCGAGGCCGGTGGTCGACTGGAGTTAAAAAGAACTGCGGTGGCCAAGGGTACTTTCAAGGCGAATGCTCTGCACGTAGAGGATGGCGCCGTTTTGGATGGGAGTATGGATATGAAAACCAGGGAGGTCTCCACCCAAGCCCAGGGCAAGAATAATGAAAGGTCTACTTTGAGTAAAATTGAACCTTGAGCGGAAGCTTCGGTTAGCGCGGTTATGTAGAAGTGTTCTTGGTTAGCAATATTTAACTGAAACGAGGGGCGTTGATGTTAATTATCCTGTTAGGTCCTCCAGGTGCAGGTAAGGGTACGCAAGCGGAACGAATAATCAAAGAAAGGCAGCTGGCCCATATAGCAACAGGAGATATCCTTCGAAGCGCGGTAAAAACAGGGACCACGCTAGGTCGCAAGGCAAAGCATTTTATGGATCAAGGAAAACTGGTGCCGGATGAACTGGTTGTCGAATTAGTTAAGGAACGCTTGATGGATCCAGACTGTGTAAATGGTGCGCTATTAGATGGCTTTCCTCGAACGGTAAACCAGGCGTCTTTTCTTGAACAGGTGCTCCCGAATGCCGGCTTTGGAATTGACCGGGTTCTTTCCGTCGAGGTGGATGAGAAATCGCTGATCGAGAGGTTGACCGGAAGAAGGGTCTGTTCAGACTGCGGGGCCAGCTATCACCTTAAGTTCAAAGCGCCCCAGGTTCGTAACGTTTGTGATCGGTGTGGGGGAGACCTATTTCAGCGCGATGATGATGCTCTGGGAACAGTAAAAGAGAGACTGCAAGTCTATAAAAAACAGACGGAACCACTAATGGATTATTATCAGGAGAAAAAGCTGATAGATCGTATAGATGGCAATCTTGATGTAGAACAGGTTTATGAGCAGATAAAAAAGATTCTCGATCAGATTTAAGCGCCGGTGAGAAATAGAAATGGATGATTATTCGGTGGGCCAGGTAGTTCAGATGAAGAAAGGCCATCCCTGCGGAGCCAACAGCTGGAAGATTATCAGGGTAGGTATGGATTTTCGCCTGAAGTGTTGTAACTGCGGACGCAGCGTACTGATTCCCCGTTCCCGTTTTGTGCGCAGGGTTAAAGCGGTCTGCGATTCAGATCCTTTACAGGCAGATAAAAAGTAAAGGGGCAAAAAATGGGTTGGAGCTGTGGGCTGGTCGGGCTGCCGAATGCCGGAAAATCAACTCTCTTCAAAGCAATTACTGCCCACCAGGTTACTATTGCCGGCTATCCATTTTCTACTGTGGATCCTAACCGGGCAACTGTCTCCCCGGATGATCCCAGGCTTACCTCTCTCGCTGCAATCAGTGGCTCTGAAAAAGTAACCCCGGCAACTATCGAGGTTATTGATGTTGCCGGTCTGGTCGAAGGGGCCAGCAGGGGTGAGGGTTTGGGCAACCAATTCCTGGGGCATTTGCGTAATGTTGATCTTCTGGTTCATGTTGTCGCAGCCTACGAAGAGGAACAGTTGTCGCGGGAGATGCTTGCCGCAAGAAGCGAAACTATAAACCTTGAATTAGCCCTGGCCGATCTGGATACGATCAAAAGGCGTCGGGAAAAAACTGAGCCGAAGTTAAAAAGTGGCGATAAAAGCGTTGCCTTTGAGTTAGAGTTACTGGAGCACATGGAAAAACACCTTAATGAAGGTTTGCCCCTGCGCAAAATATTGTTTAGTCCGGAAGAGAAAATTTTTTTAGATCAGCTTTCACTGCTGACCGGCAAAGCAATGTTCTATGTTTATAACCACGATGAAAATTTTATCTGCGAGGATAGCCACGAGCTTTTTATTGATCAACCCTCCATGGTGATTTGCGGTCGACTGGAAGCTGAATTGGTAGATTTCCCTGCCGGGGAGAGAGAGCAGTTTCTTCAGGCATTTGGCCTCAAAGAAAGCATGATTCCCAAGCTTCTGCAGCGCTGCTTTGAATTGCTGAAACTGGTCACGTTCTATACTGTAAAAGGGAGCGAAGCAAGAGGGTGGGTTGTGCCCCGGGAAACAAGGGCCGCTCAAGCAGCTGGAAAGATTCACACCGATATGGAAAAAGGATTTATCAACACAGAGGTTATGACCTGGGATTGTCTGACAGCTAGCGGCTCGCCGGCAGCAGTACGGGACCGGGGAATGAGCCGGACTGAAGGTAAAGATTACCTTATACAGGATGGAGACGTGATCTTTGTCCGCTTTCGCTCCTAGAAAGCAACCCGGAAGAGCCGTCCCTTAGTGCCCCTTGTGCACCCTTGATTACTCTGACAGAGGGCAATATGCTGAGCAATGAAATTATGGGTTTTAACTTGAGAATGTATTGCTAACCATGCTGTTAATGCTTTACGGCTTGGTAGTAGAAGGTCGCACTGCGGATCCTCCCCGGTTTTAAAGTTTGTCAGAAGCGGCAATGGACAGTTCGTTATCGGATTGGCGCCTGATCGCTTTTGATCAGTAACCGCCTGGGAAATGAGGGGTAGCTGTGAATGATTACTTCGCGCGAGCGAGTTAAGGCTGCCTTTGCCTTTGAAGAAAGCGACCGCGTGCCCATCGATTTTTCAGCCACGCACAATAGTGGTATCAATGTGCAGGCCTATATCCGCCTGAAAAAACATCTCGGGATTAATTCAACCACCTACATGCGCGACCCCGTGCCGATGCTGGCCTCCCCCGATCTGGAAGAAGGTTTGGAAGTGCTTAAGCTGATGGGCGGCGATCTTTTACCCCTGCCAAGACATATTGTGTATGGCGTGCCGGCAGAAGACTGGCGGGAGTGGACCTTAAAAAACGGTTCCACCTGCCTGGTGCCCGGAGGATTTCAGCCCGAAAGCAAAAATGATGGCACGCTTGAAATGTCCCTTTTAAACGGCCTGGCCCGTTTAAACATGCCTGCCCGCGGTCATCACTTTAACCTAATCAGCAGGCCGCTGGCCATGGTTGAAAATACGAAGCAGCTTGAAGATCTTCTTCCGATTCTCCGTCAAAGCGGTGCCTTTTCGATAACCGATGCAGAACTACAGGTGTTGCAACATAACGCTGAAACACTCACCGGGCAATATGACTACCCCCTGGTAGCCACCGGAGGGCCTCTCTTCTTTTCAATTTACCAAGTCGGCCAGGAACTGTTTGGCTATGAGAAATTTTTCATCTTTATGGCTTCTGAACCCGAGTTGATGCATTGCTGGCTTGATTTTCTGACTGATGCAAGCATCGAACGCCTGGGCAAATACCTACAGGCGCTTGGTCCTTATCTGGATGTGATCATGATGGGAGATGATTACGGCCTGCAGAATTCGCTGCAGATGTCTCCGCAAATGTTCAGAGATTTGTTTAAACCTTATCTGGCAAAAATTTGCAGCACAGTGAAAAAGATTGCCCCGGAAATAAAAATACTGCTGCACTCCTGCGGTAGTGTGGAACCGATCATCTCCGATTTTATTGAAGCCGGTATTGACGCATTAAACCCGGTGCAAATAACGGCGTGCGGAATGGAACCGGCCGTACTGAAGAAAAAGTACGGCCGGCAGATCGTCTTCTGGGGCGGTGGAGTACGTACCCAAACCACCCTGGTTAAAGGCAGCGTAACTGCTGTAGCCGCTGAAGTCCATGAATTACTTGATATTTTTAAACCGGGTGGCGGCTATATATTCTGCCCAATCCACGATATCCAGGAAGAAGTCCCTCCGGATAAAGTGCTGGCTATCTACCGCACAGCGAGGGAACAGGCTTTTTTCTAAGCACTTTTTGGGCTCATGTCTTGAGTGCGCCAAGCGAAGCTTAACGCACTCAAGACATGAGCCCGTTTACATTCACTGAACGTTTTTAGAAGTGACAATATCATAGAGTAAGCACATCGGTTATAATTGCACTTGACATTAAGAATAAAGAGTAATAAGATGTAATAAGTCTAATATAATCAAAGAACACATTTCTTTTTTTATGAACTGTGGCCATCGCATGCGGTACAACCGTTCATCCCAATAAAGAGAAAAGGGGTAATTTAATGCAGATCACGCGCCAAACTGAATACGCCATTCGCACCATTCTGGAACTGGCCAAAGCTGAGCGGGGCAAGCTAATAGCTACGAAAAGTATTTCGGCTAACCAGGGGATTCCGGAGGTGTTTTTAAAAAAAACTATTCTGCTGCTAGTCCGTGCGGGCCTTGTATTCACTCAGCGAGGCGCTGATGGTGGAGTGCGCTTGGCTGTTCCTGCCGATCGTATTACCATTGCCAACATTGTATCGGCGGTCGAAGGCCCACTGGCCATTAATGTATGTTTGACTGAATCGTATGATTGTCCTAATCAGCCGTTATGTCGCGTGCGTCCTCTGCTGCAGAGGACGCAGGTCGCCATGCTTGCAGAATTAAGCCGGGAAACTGTTGCTGACCTTATGACAGAAGAAACTGAACCTGTGGTTCACGATTAATCATTTCTAAAACTGCTTTACAGCGGTGGGAGGTGCATGCTGAATATGTAAAAAGGCAACAGCCTGTTAGTTACAAAACAAAGACAGGAAGGAGAGAAAAACATGTTTTGCCATCAATGTGAACAAACTGCAAAAGGAACGGGTTGTACAGTAAAGGGTGTATGCGGGAAAAGCCCTGAGGTGGCAGCGCTACAAGATCTGCTTATACACGCGCTAAAGGGTTTATCCTTGATAGCCGCTGAAGGGCGGCGTGTTGGTGTGGTGGATAAGGAAGTTGATCATTTTGTTGCGGAAGGGCTGTTTTCAACTCTCACTAACGTTAATTTTGACCCGCAAAGGTTTGTGGAGTATATCGGGCGCGCTGTTTCAATGAGGGATGCACTGAAGGAGAAGATAAGGTCGGCAGGCGGCAATGGTTATTATGCGGAGCCGGCCGCTTCCTTTGTTCCAGCCCCGGACTTGGCAGCGCTTGTGTCACAGGGTGAGGAAGTGGGCCAGCCCTGGGATAAAAACGCGGCGGCGGATATTCAGTCACTGCAGCAGATCATGTTATTCGGACTCAAGGGATTGGCTGCCTATGCTCACCATGCTGCCATCCTTGATCAGGAGGAAGAAGCAGTTTATGCTTTTCTCTACGAGGCACTGACCTGCCTAACACAGGAAAAGCAAATGAATCAGGATGAATGGATTAAGCTGGTGCTGAAAGTTGGAGAGGTAAACCTGCAGGTAATGGCAATGCTGGATGAGGGTAATACAGGCAGATTTGGCCATCCTTTACCCACGCAAGTTCCTCTCGGGCACAAACGGGGAAAATGCTTGCTCGTATCGGGGCATGACCTTAAAGATCTGCAGACGATTCTGGAACAGACTGCCGGAAAAGGCATATATGTTTACAGCCACGGAGAAATGCTGCCGGCCCACGGTTATCCCGAACTAAAAAAATATGATCATTTTTATGGTCACTTTGGCACAGCCTGGCAAAACCAGAAAAAAGAATTTGCCCAGTTTCCGGGCGCTATTGTCATGACCACCAACTGTATTCAGGAACCGCAAGAGTCATATCTAGATAAAATTTTTACTACGGCCATGGTTGGATGGCCGGGGGCGGTTCATCTGCAGTGTGGCGATTTTGGGCCAGCCATTGAGAAGACGCTGGCTATGCCCGGCTTTATCGCTGACGAGGATAACGGGAGTGTGCAGGTAGGATTTGCCCGCAATGCGGTGCTGGGTGTGGCCGATAAGGTTATTGAAGCGGTAAAAGGGGGGAAGATCAAGCATATCTTCCTGGTGGGCGGCTGTGACGGAGCCAAACCGGGTCGCAGCTATTACACCGATTTTGTGGAAAAAGCACCTGCCAATACGGTGATCCTTACCCTGGCCTGCGGCAAGTTCCGTTTCTTCGACAAGAAACTGGGGGATATCGGTGCTATTCCGCGTCTGTTGGATATGGGGCAGTGCAATGATGCATACTCCGCCATCCAGGTTGCTGAAGCCTTGGCTAACGCCTTTGATTGCGGCGTGAACGACCTGCCTTTAACGCTGATCCTTTCCTGGTATGAACAAAAGGCATGTGCAATTTTGCTCTCCCTCTTCCATCTGGGTATTAAAAATATTCATCTGGGACCGAGCTTGCCCGCCTTCATTACACCTAATATCCTGGACGTTTTGGTGAAGATTTTTGGGATCAAGCCTATCTCTACGCCGGAAGAGGATCTGGCGAATATTTTATAGCATTTTAATGTAAACACTGGGGACAAACCTTTTTACCATCTGAGTAAAAAAGTTTGTCCCCATAGCAGTTTTCCCTACTTTGTTGCCTGCGGACAAAGAAGACAGTTACTTCAGTCAGCTATGGTCTGTAGTGAGTTTTTGCGTTACCAACTACTGGTTTCCTGCTATTTCCCTTTATAAAGCGTTATACTTTCTCTTGCTTTACATGTCTTAGCCCATATCTTGCAGGCAGCACAATTCTTGGGCTCAGGTGTCTTGGAGTGTGTGGGCAAAAACCTTGCTTCAGGCCAAAGGATATGCTATCATGTTCCAGGTAATTCCCTGCTCCCTATCGATAAGGGGGCCATTAGTCCAGAGGGAGGTGAAAAAGATGGGTTATTATGAGATCATGATGATCGTTCGTCCTGATGTTGAGGCGAACGATCAGGAAGAAGCCTTAAGTGGTTTAACTGCAGTTATTTCCAAACAGGGTGGCACGGTTTCTGCAGTATTGGACTGGCGGAAAAGAAGGCTATCCTACGAAATAAACAAAGTCCGCGAAGGTCAATATTACCTGATATACTTTAGTGGTGATGGCTCAATCATCTCTGAGCTTGAACATTACTTCAGAGTAACAGATGCGATCATCCGTTATATGGTTGTAGCTATTGACGAGAGAGATTTTGAAGCCGCTGCTCAAAAAGCTGTTGTTGATACGGCTGTGGTTGGTGTCCCGCAAGAGGAGGAAGTTGCAACTTCTGAGGCAACTGAAACTGCTGCTGAAGGGGAAAGCGAGGCGGAAGACCTACCCACAAAGGTTGAACCGCAGGGACCCGCAACAGAATTAGAAAATCCTGAAGAGTAATTCTGAAGAGGCGGTGTGATAAATGCTAAATCAGGTTGTTTTAATCGGCCGTTTAACCCGCGATCCCGAACTGCGCTATACTCCAGGCAACGGGGTGCCGGTGGCTACCTTTACCCTTGCCGTTGATCGTTCTTTTGCCAACCAGCAGGGGGAAAGAGAAGCAGATTTCATTAACATTGTCACCTGGCGAAAGCTTGCCGAGAACTGTGCCAATTACCTGCAAAAGGGCAGCTTGTCGGCAGTATCCGGTCGTTTGCAAATCAGATCTTACGAAGACAACCAGGGTGTAAAGCGCAAAGTAGCCGAGGTAGTGGCCGACGATGTCAGGTTTTTAGATCGCGGTGGCCGCGCGACCGAAGGGGCAAAAAGCAACGATTATGAAGGTCCCAATGTTGATGATATTAATATCAGTGAGGATGACGTTCCCTTTTAGTGGAAGGAGGATTTCACTTGAGACGCGATCGAGGGCGTAAGCCCAAAAGAAAGATTTGCAGCTATTGTGTTGATAAAATAGAGAATGTTGACTACAAACAGTACGAGAAGCTTAAGCGTTTTGTCACGGAGAGAGGCAAAGTGCTTCCCCGTCGTATATCCGGTAATTGTGCCAAGCACCAGCGCCAGCTCACTAAGGCAATTAAGAGAGCACGGATTATGGCTTTGATGCCTTTTACCTCTGAGTAAAAGCGGGGACAAAAAGAGAATTCGATGCAAACCACAGACTTGCTGTGCCTGAATAAACAAACGGGCACTTTTTTTATGCAGGATAGGAGGTTTTGGCCGCGAATTTATGCTAAAGGGATGAACAAAGCGAAGGGAGCGTTTTCGATGAAAGTTATCCTCAAACAGGATGTAGCCAATCTTGGCAAGCGTGGTGAACTAAAAGAAGTTGCTCCGGGATATGCGCGCAATCATTTGCTGCCGCGGGGATTAGCGGTCGAGGCTACCACGCAGCGCCAAAAGGAGTGGCAGCAGCATAAAATAAAAATTGAAGCAGAAAGCAGGCGGCAAGAAGAGGCGGCCAGGGAGCAGGCCGAACAAATGTCTCGCCAGAATCTTGTATTTACTGTGCCCGCCGGCGATGGAGGGCGATTGTTTGGATCGGTAACGCCGGGAGATATCGCTGAGAAGCTAAAACAAAGCGGTTTTGCAGTAGAGAAGAAGCGTATTGAACTCGAAGAGCCGATCAAGACGGTTGGCAGATTTAAAGCTTCCGTCCGCCTTTTTCCGGGGATCAAGGCCGAGCTCAATTTATTGGTAGAAAAAGAAGCATAATTTACATAGGAGGAAGATTGGCTGTGGTTGTAATTAGTGACCGGGTTCCACCGCAGAACAAGGAAGCAGAACAGTCTGTGCTCGGTTCGATGATCATCGATCGGGAGGCAATTTTTGCTGCCGCTGAGCTGCTGGTGGTAAGTGATTTTTACAGCACTGCCCATCAGAAAATATTTACTGCCATTATATCGCTGAGTGAAAAAGGCGAACCGGTGGATACCATAACCCTTACTGCTGAACTGCAAAAAAATAAAAGCCTCGAAGATGCTGGTGGCAGCGCGTACCTGGTAATGCTTGCCAATGCAGTGCCCACAGCGGCTAATGTGCAGTATCATGCACAAATTGTTCGGGAGAGAGCCATTTTGCGCTCTCTTATTCAGGCTGCGACCGGCATCGTAACCCGCAGTTTCGATTCGCCTCACAATGTTGACGAGTTTCTGGATGAAGCGGAGCAGCTAATCTTTGAAATTGGCAGTCGTGGAAAATATCAAGGTTTTGCTTCTCTGAAAGAGGTATTGGTTCAGGCATTTGACCGGATTGAGAAACTTTATGATGAAAAGAAGGGTTTGACTGGTCTTTCCACCGGGTTCATCGATCTGAATCGCATCACATCAGGTCTTCAGAACTCAGATCTGATTATTATTGCCGCTCGTCCCAGCATGGGCAAAACGACACTTGCCCTTAATATGACACAGCAGATAGCGACAAGAGAAAAAAGGCCAACTGCCTTTTTCAGCATGGAGATGTCGAAAGAGCAGCTGGCTCAGCGCTTGCTCTGTGCCGAAGCGCAAGTAGATGCCCAGAATATGCGCAGAGGCAATTTATCTCAGGATGAGTGGTCGAAGATGACCAGGGCTGTAGGACCTCTCAGTGAATCACCTCTCTATATTGATGACAGCGGCAACTTGTCGGTGATGGAAGTCAGAGCCAAGGCTCGCCGGCTTAAAGCGGAAAAAGGACTTGATGCGATATTTGTTGATTACCTGCAGCTGATGCGTGGTTATGGTCGCTCTGAAAACCGACAGCAAGAGCTTTCAGAGATATCAAGATCACTAAAAGCGCTCGCCAAGGAGCTCTGTGTGCCGGTTGTAGCTCTATCACAGTTAAGCAGGGCAGTGGAGAAGCGAACCGACAAACGCCCGATCCTTAGCGATCTGATGGAATCCGGAGGAATTGAGGCAAATGCCGACCTGGTCATGTTTATCTACCGAGATTCTTATTACGACAAAAACTCTGATAAAGGAAACCTGACCGAGATAAACATCGCCAAGCAGCGAAACGGACCAACAGGCCAAGTTGAGCTTTATTTTATTGATCGCTATACTAAGTTCACCAACAAAGCCAGTGACACACTGCGAGAAGATGGGCGAGCATGAGCAAAAATGCCAATCAATATGATGTAATTATCATCGGAGCCGGTCCAGCCGGTATTTTTGCTGCCCTGGAGCTATCGTCCAATAGCGCTCTCCGGGTGCTGATCATTGATCAGGGAGCCCCTTTGGAAAAAAGAAGATGCAACACACAGGGCGAATATGGAAGCTGCCTGCGCTGTAATCCTTGCGCGATAACCAGCGGTTGGGGTGGAGCCGGTGCTTTTAGTGATGGGAAACTAACTTTAACTCCTGATTTTGGGGGTTTTCTAAATGAGTTTATCAATCAAGATTTGTTAGAAACGCTGATCGCTGAAGTTGATCGGGTTTATCTTTCATACGGTGCATCGGAAAAAGTTTATGGAACAGACTTAGAAGCGGTAAAAGAGATGGAGCGCCGATCTGCTGCTGCAGGCTTAAATCTGATACCGGCAAAAATCAGGCACCTTGGTACTGAAAATTGCTACCGGGTTCTGGAAAAGATGCACAGGGATCTTGTTGATCGGGTAGAAATCAAGATGTATACGACTGTTTCGGAAATTTTAGTCTCGGACGGAGCAGTAGGTGGGGTTAAATTGGCTAACGGCGAAAGCTACGAGGCCGGTTATATAATTTGCGGCCCCGGTCGTACCGGCGCGGAATGGATGCACCGGGAGTCTATCCGGCTCGGATTAAAGGGCATGAACAACCCGGTTGATATCGGCGTCAGAGTTGAAGTGCCCGCAGTTATCATGGAAAATATAACCAGTCTAATTTATGAGTCAAAACTGATCTATTTTACCAGCCAGTTTGATGATCGGATCCGCACTTTTTGTATGAACCCCTATGGAGTGGTGGTCACAGAAAATAGTGATGGTCTTGTTACCGTTAATGGCCACAGCTTCGCCGAAACGCGCACCAACAATACCAACTTTGCTCTTCTAGTCAGTAAATCCTTCACTGAACCTTTCAATGAACCGATCCGTTATGGTCGCTATATCGCGAGCCTGGCTAACATGCTCGGTGACGGTGTCATCGTCCAGCGCCTTGGAGATCTGCTGATGGGCAGACGGTCTACAGTAGATAGGATTCGTCGTGGACTGGTGCGGCCAACGCTCGCAGAGGCAACGCCTGGTGACCTAAGCTTGGTTTTGCCCTATCGTTATTTATTGGCGATAGTGGAGATGTTGGCAGCTCTTGATAATCTGGCGCCCGGGGTCAACTCGAGACATACCTTGCTATATGGTGTGGAGGTCAAATTTTACTCATATCGGCTGAACCTGACCGATAAACTTGAAACGGAAATAAACAACCTTTTTGCAGTTGGTGATGGAGCAGGAATCACTCGCGGCTTAATCCAGGCTTCGGCCACCGGAGTCCTCGCCGCAAGAGAGATCCTTGATCGCTTGCCCTGAAAGCCTAAGGGTGTTATAACCCGACTTTTAC
>DBBD01000066.1:695-880 GCA_002292015.1 Firmicutes bacterium UBA993 | reverse complement strand
CGGATCGCTTAACTGGCCATGCCGTTTTTTTGTTCAGAAAAATACCGGTTTAGGTGTTGACGAAACATATTTTTCAGGATTGACCGTAACTTTAGAGCAGGGAAAGGATCTACTTTATGAGAAAATGGTCTGTCCGAAAGGTGCCTGCAGGTAAAAGGCCAAAGCTACGAAAACCGTTTAATTTT
>DBBD01000066.1:0-356 GCA_002292015.1 Firmicutes bacterium UBA993 | reverse complement strand
ATAGCATCGGTACGTTGATTAAAAGCAAAGTTGGCTCCAGAAAGTTGAGTAGAATTGCTTTTATTCCGATTGCGGTCTGTTTCATTGTTACTTCAATCAGCCTGCACGACTATCTGAGCAACTACGTTTATATTGTAAAGATAGATGAGCGGGAGGTCGGAGTTGTTAATAGTGCCAAAGAGGTCGAGGTATTTATTGCCCATATTACCGATCGGTTTGGCAAGCTCTACGGAATGGCTGTGGAACCGGATGCCAACGTTGTTCTGATTAAAGAATTCAGGCCTGGTGCCAAACCGGCTCCAGAAGTAGTAAAGGAAAAAATCAGGCAACAGCTTACTTTCACCACTGATGCATAT
>DBBD01000123.1 GCA_002292015.1 Firmicutes bacterium UBA993 | reverse complement strand
ATAATGCAAAAACATAAATGATGATTATTGGCATCTGAAACTTTGAATCTTTAGATTGCTAAGAAGAGGTAAAGAAGTTAATAGTAATAATACTTACACGGGAGGTGTAGAATATTGCGGATTCCTCTGTTGATCATAGTGACTATGCTCTTATCGGTATTATTGCTGGCTGGTTGCAATGGCGGTGTCTGATAGCATCTCATGAAGCCGGTGCGGCTTCGCTGTAATTGTTCTAAGCTGATGAACAGGGTCTTTAGCTGAAGAGCGATGTGATCAGATCGCTCTTCATGTTTTTTAGCCTGTGTTTAAAGAATTTGCAGCTGGTCACTGTAGGTAGTCAGCTGCTGAAGGTTGTCAGCTCCGACAACAAAAGTGTCCTCGATCCCGACGGTACCTTTTCCCGGAAAGATAAATTTTGGTTCAAGGGCGAAAACCATTCCTTGTTTGAGGGTTATTTTAATATTTTTGGCGATGATTGGTAACTCGTCAAGCTCAAGGCCCACACCATGCCCCACAAAGCTAACCGGTTCCGGGTAGCCCATAAAATGCTGCTCCAACCCGGCTTGTTTAGCCATTTTTGAAGCTTGCTCGTAAAGAACGCTGCCGCACAAACCTTCTTTACCGCTTTCTGCCAAAGATTTCTTAATTTCTACCGCTAACGAATATGCTTCCCTGAGTTTGGCGGCCGGTTTGCCAATGCTGAAGATTCGGGTCTGGTCGACCATATAGCCGCCAATTACTGTTACGAAATCGATCAGGATCGGCTCATTTTTATTGATTGTCCTAACCCCGGCACCTTGCGGGTACGAAGGATTAAGGCCTGAGCCTCCAGTAGGGCCGTCAAAAAAACTGGCTACTGCGGCACTATCCCCGCTCATCACATGGCCAAAGTACAGTTCCTGATTGAAACCCCGCATTCTAACTGCGCCCTGGTGGCCTTGGTGGCGGGCGATCATTTCAAGCTGCCCGGCCAACTCAATCTCGCTCATACCGGGCCTGATAATCTCTTGAGCGTGGTCGAGGACTAATTTCCCCACCTTCGCTGCCCGCCGCATTAGGTTTATCTCATCGGCGGATTTAACTGCGCGTATTTGACGGATTGCCCCTGACAGATCTACAAGCTGATGTCCTTTAAAGGTATTTTTATAACGGAAATAGAGAGCTGTCGGTAAGACATCCGCTTCGATCCCGATCGCAGATTCTTCCGGAACCTGGCTGTTTACCAGATCTTTTAGCTGTTCCATATTGCTGTAGGCAATAACTTCTTTCAAAGCACTTTCTGTCCTGGCTCGGGCAAGCGTTTTTTTTACCAACAGGGTTGGCTCGCCTGAGGCCGGGATGAAGAGGTGGCCGTTCTGACCGGTACCACTGAAGTAAAAGAGGTCAGCCCGTTGTAAAAGCAGAGCTCCGGCCAGTGCATTTTTTTTCATCTCTTCCTGTAGCTTGCCTATTCTTTGCTGCAGTTCGGCGTAAGTAGTATTATTATGCATCAACGACAAAATCCTCCAGAGGGTGTTCATTTAATGAAAAACGAGCCTTCAGCTTAATCATACCACATTGGCCGTGGCATGTTAAAAAGAAGGCTCGTTAGTTTTTACTCCGCTGAAGCAAGTTGAAGAGCGGCTGTTAGGCCAATTCAAACAGGCCGGCAGCACCCATGCCGCCGCCGATACACATTGAAACAACGCCGAACTTAGAGCCACGGCGTTTCATCTCATGCAGCAAGGTAGCGGTCAGCTTTGCTCCGGTGCATCCTAAGGGGTGTCCCAGGGCAATGGCGCCGCCGTTAACATTAACTTTTGCCGGGTCAATGCCCAGTTCGCGCACGCAGTAGAGCGCCTGCGAAGCAAAAGCTTCATTTAGCTCGAAAAGGTCAATGTCTTCAATCTTCATCCCGGTTAATTTCATTAATTTCGGGATAGCGTAAGCCGGACCAATTCCCATGATATCAGGAGGGCAGCCGGCTACAGCAAAGCCGCGGTAAATGGCCATGGGTTTCAGGCCGAGTTTGGCAGCCTTTTCAGCAGTCATCAACACCGAGGCTGCCGCACCGTCACTGGTTTGTGATGTGTTGCCGGCAGTTACAGTGCCTTTTACATGAAATGCCGGACGCAGTTTAGACAGTGCTTCCACCGTTGTTTCAGGACGAACCCCTTCATCGGTGTCAAAAATAAATTTTTTCTCGACAACCTTATTGTCCGGTCCGACGAAGCGGTCAATTACATCCAGCGGTACAATTTCTTCTTTAAATCTACCTTCTTTGATTGCACCAGCCGCTTTCATATGGCTTTCAAAGCCAAATTGGTCCTGTTGTTCACGTGTAACATTAAACCTTTGGGCAACGTTTTCAGCAGTGATGCCCATCGGAGCATAGGTTTCAATCAGCGTATCGACCAGTTCCGGGCTGGGGGCCAGTTTGTTACCACCCATCGGTACAATACTCATGCTTTCTACGCCGCCACCGATCACAGTGTCGGCAAACCCGCACATGATCCGCTCGGCGGCAATGGCGATAGCTTGCAAACCGGAGGAGCAAAAACGGTTAACAGTCAGACCTGGGACGCTATCCGGCAGTCCGGCCTGAAGAGCCACGATCCGGCCCAAGTTCATGCCTTGCTCGGCTTCCGGGAAAGAACAGCCAAGGATTACATCTTCAATTTCAGCAGGATCCAAGCCCTTGGCCCGGGAAACCGCTTCTTTTACAGCCACCGAGCCCATGTACTCAGGACGGGTTTTTTTTAGTTTGCCCCGGGGAGCACGGCCGACTGCTGTTCGCACACTGGATACTATAACAGCTTCTTTCATAGTGGTTACCTCCTCCTTTAATTCCGTAAAGGCTTGCCGGTAGTGAGTATAGCGGTTATGCGCTCGTGGGTTTTTTCTTCACCGCACAGGCGCAGGAACGCTTCTCTCTCGATGTCGAGCAGGTATTGCTCGCTGACAAGCGTATCGGGTTTCACATTACCGCCGCAGAGGACGAAAGCGATCTCAGTGGCGATCTTCATGTCATGCTCGCTGATGTAGCCGCCCCAGAGCATATTCTGCAATCCTGCTTTAAAGGCGGCGAGGCCGTACTCACCGATCACCTTGATCAGTTTTGGCTGAGGTGGCTCGTAGCTTTCCAAGACCATGGCCAGCACGGTCTGCTTGGCATCATGGAGCAAGTAGTCAAGGTTGACAGTTACCTTGTCAGTTTTACGCAGGAAGCCCAACTCCTGGGCATGCCTGGCGCTTGTTGAAACGGTTGCCATGGCGATCGCTTCGAAAGCCTTCTGGACGTAGGGCAGCTGGTCAACCTTGGTGTCGTCGCGCAGTCCCTCGGTGAAGCGAATCAGCAGCTCCTTGTTGCCGCCCCAGCCTGGGATCAGGCCGACACCCATTTCAACCTGGCCCATGAAGGTGTCAGCGGCAGCCTGGATTCGGTCGCAGTGCAGCACGATTTCCATTCCACCACCCAGGGTCATTTGGAAGGGGGCGCCAACTACCGGGATACGGGAGTACTTGACTTTCATCAGGGCATCCTGCCCCGCTTTGACAGCACTGTTGATCATTTCGAACTCGCCACCCTGGGCGGCCATCATGATCAGTGCCACGTTGGCGCCGACGCAGAAGTTGCCGCCTTGGTTTCCAATCACCATCCCGACAAAGTTCTTTTCGGCTTCTTCAATGGCCTGGTGGATTAATTCGACGAACATCGGGCTGACCGCCTGGCGTGGACTGTGCATCTCGAGGCAGCAGACACCGTCGCCCATATCGATCAGGCTGCCGTCGTCATTGCCTAACACCAGCTTGCCCTGTTTCTTGAGGGCCGGCAGACTGATAATTTCTGCGCTGACCGGGAGGGGCTTGTAGCTCTTCGAAACGAAGTCGTAGTAGTTGAGGGCTCCTTTATCATCTTCCTTATAGAAGCTGTCAAAGCCTTTGGCCAGCATCTCTTCCACGTTGGCCGGGATTTTAAGCCCTTCGGCCTTCATCTTTTCGACGCTCTCTTTTACCCCAATAGCATCCCAGCTTTCGAAGGGACCGAGCTTCCAGTTAAAGCCCCAACGCATGGCCCGGTCGACATTGAAGATGTCGTCAGCAATTTCAGGGATCAGAGAGGCGCTATAAACCATGAAGTTTTTGGTTAATTCCCAGGCAAAGTGGCCGGCTTTTTCATCGGCTTCAACCAGCATCTTGAAACCTTCCGCCAGTCCGGCATTTTTAGTTTTGCCAAGAATATCGAAGCGCGCCTTTTCCTGCGGCCGGTATTCCATGGTTGTATAGTCCAGAGCAAAAATCTTTTTACCGCTGTTATCAGTGACTTTTTTGTAGAAGCCTTGCTTGGTTTTATCGCCAAGCATTTTGTTATCAACCATTTTTTGCATGAATGGAGGCAGATCGAAGACTTCTTTTTCCGTTGGATCGCCGGATTTATCGTACACAGTCCGGGCAACATGGCAGAATGTATCAAGCCCGACCATGTCCAGGGTGCGGAAGGAGGCACTCTTTGGGTGACCCATTGGCGGACCGGTGATAGCGTCAACTTCTTCGACGGTCATTTTTTCTTTTTCCATTAGTTTCATCGTGTAAGCCATTGCATAAGTACCGATTCGGTTGGCAATAAAGTTGGGAGTATCTTTGGCAAAAACCACGCCCTTGCCAAGGACCCTTTCACAGAAGCGGTGTACGTAGTCAAGTACCTCATCAGTTGTCTCGTTGCAGGGAATAAGTTCAAGCAGTTTCATCCAGCGGGGTGGGTTAAAGAAGTGGGTCCCCAGGAAGTGTTTGCGAAACTCCGCTGAATTTTCTGTGACCATCTCGTTGATCGAAAGGCCAGAGGTGTTTGAAGAAACTATCGTTCCGGGAGTCCAGTTAGCCTCAACCTGCGTAAAGACCTTTTTCTTGATATCCATATTCTCGACGATTACTTCAATTATCCAGTCGACATCCTTTAGCTTTACCATGTCATCTTCAAAGTTTCCGGGGGTGATCAGGTCGATATTCGAGTTGCGGTATAGCGGATTTTGCTTATTTTTTAGCAGGTCCTGTTTCCCGATGTTGGAGAGTCGGTTGCGAACCTCCGGGCTTTTAAGGGTTAAGCCTTTCTCTGCCTCTTCCGGAGTCAGCTCACGGGGTACGATATCGAGCAGATATGTGGGGATGCCTACGTTTGCCAGATGGGCGGCGATTGTGGCTCCCATAACTCCGGCACCGAGTACGGCTGCCTTTCGGATTGTTTTCAAGGCCATTAAAATACCTCCTTGTTTCGTATAATTCAACATTTGGTTCAAGCGAATAAAACAGGTGACAGTGTTCTAAAGCAGGCCTTCGGTCAGCAGATCATATATCGGTTTGCTCAACGAAGTTAAATCGTACGGTTTCCCGGACATTACCCAGCAGGTAACAACTTCATCGATGGCGCCAAAAACCACTTTGCGAGCCGTTTTCGGATCAATGACCTCTCTGTAAAGGCCCTGCTCTTTACCTTCCGCAATCACCTCCTCAATTAAGTGAAAGTAAGTTTTCAGCGGCTTTGAAATCCCCTGGTTAATCGATTTGTCAATCTGCCTCAACTCGATCTGGGTGACTCTGGCCTGTTCGGGACGGTTAGCCAAAGTGGTCAGGTGGTAAGCGACAATTCGGTAGAGTTTTTCATTGGCATCCTGACAAAGGGTTAGCTCGCTGCGTAAATCCTGGACGAAACGCTTCATTAGATCCTGGAAGAGGGAGATTAGTATATCTTCCTTATTTTCAAAGTAAATATAGACTGTGCCGTCAGCAACTCCGGCCTCGCGGGCAACATCGGCGACACGGGTTCGGTGGTAGCCGGTTTGAGCGAAAGATTTTAAGGCAGCATCTAAAATTACCTGGTATTTCTCGCCTTTCCGCTTAGCCACGACCGCCCTCCCGCTGGATGAATGAAGCGTCATTCGTTGCTCTGCATTGTATGCTATTTTGAAATAATAGTCAAGATTTATCGCAATTATTGTGTGGTTAGTACGTGATAATGTCACCTTGTTAATTGTTGAGAAAATATTTT
>DBBD01000135.1 GCA_002292015.1 Firmicutes bacterium UBA993 | reverse complement strand
AGGGGTTATGTTCAAACAGCATCAGCAGCTGAAGCAATAGTAGAAGGCATTGCCCCCGACGGCGGGCTTTATGTACCGACAGAAACTGTTCCCCCCTTTGTGCTGGAACAGCTGCCGGCCACCGATTACCGGGAACTGGCCAGAACTATCATCACCCCTTTTTTAACCGGTTTTGACCAAGATACTCTAACCGGTGCCATTACCGAGGCTTACGGGCCGCAAAAGTTTGATCACCCCGCTGTAACCCCGCTGCACATTCTTGATGAAAAATTAGCAGTGCTCGAGCTCTGGCATGGACCGACCTGTGCTTTCAAGGATATTGCCCTGCAGCTTTTACCTTACCTGGTGCGCCTCGCTATTCGTCAAAACGGTGAAGAAAAAGAGATCGTGATCCTAACTGCCACCTCCGGTGACACTGGAAAATCGGCCCTGGAAGGGTTTAAAAACATTCCCGGAATCCGGATTATTGTTTATTACCCCGAAACCGGGGTCAGTGAAATCCAAAAGCTGCAGATGACTACCCAGGAGGGCAACAATGTTTTTGTAATCGCAGTTAAAGGTAACTTTGACGATGCCCAAAACGGGGTCAAAACCCTCTTTAATGACTCTCAGCTTTCAGGAACCCTGGCCGACTTCAGCAAGAGACTATCTTCGGCCAATTCGATTAACTGGGGCCGGCTACTGCCGCAGATTGTCTACTACTTTGCCGCCTACCTGGAACTGGTCAAAAGGGGCTTGCGCAGCGGCGAAAAAGTCAATTTTGTGGTGCCAACGGGAAACTTCGGTAATATACTGGCCGGATACTACTCTTGCCGCCTTGGCCTACCCGTAAACCGTCTGATCTGCGCCACCAACCGCAATAACGTGCTGAGCGATTTTATCAACGGCGGTATCTACAACTGCCGTCGGCCGCTGCACCAGACCCTCTCCCCCTCGATGGACATTCTTGTTTCCAGCAACCTGGAGCGTTTACTTTTTGAGCTAAGCAACCGGGATGCGGAACTGGTTGGCGGCTGGATGGGGCAGCTTAAGCAGAAGGGTGAATTCAGAGTTACTGCAGAGGTATATCGCAAAATCAGGGAGCTGTTCTGGTCCGGCTCTGCCGATGATCAAAAAACAATCGAGACGGTAGCCGATGTATACAGTCGCCACAACTATCTGATCGACACTCATACGGCCGTAGGTCGGGCAGTTCTGGCCGGATACCGGAAACAGGAGACCGACCATTTGCCGGCGGTAATCCTCTCCACGGCCAGCCCATATAAGTTTGCCGGCAGTGTTTCCAAAGCAATACTGGGCAGCCGGTTCAATCCCACTTTGAGCGAAACAGAGCTGATTAAAGTACTCTCTGCCCAAACCGGCACCACGGTACCCGCCAACCTGGCCAACCTTGAGTTGAAGGAGATAAAACATCAGCAGGTGATTGCGCCTAATGAGATGCGCGACCACCTGCTTAAAACCCTTAATATCAGTTGACTATTATCCCCCAAGAATCGGGAGCCGGCAGAAGATCCGACCTGGTTAGATTCGCGGTATTTAGAATAAATCGTTTTAAAGACGTGCTTCGCCGACGGCTGTTATTTCAACCCGGCTGTGAGAAAAAGCAGCAGCTTTTACTGATTCAGAACCTATTTTTATTTCGAGCGTAGTAATGTCCGGACCGCCAAGCTCAATTCCGCCGCCTGATTCAATATTGAGGGTCACCCAGCCTGATTCGGCTGGATTCAGGCGGCCTAGCTCGCCGGCTGTGAATATAGCAATACCCAGCGCTACGGAACCGGTGCCGCAGGAAGGCTCGAAATAGTCGTCCTGAACGTAGTGGGGGAAAACTACACGCAAATCTCCGCCCCTCTCGGGACGCCAGTCGTACAAAGCCACGTTAGGCTCGATTTCGCCGGTTCGTTCCATGAAATCATGCTGAATGGCCTGCAGAATGTCGCGGGCCTTCCGGTTCCAGTTTACATAATCGAGACCGGGGTATGCTTCATTGAAATGGTCGGCATTGATCACTATAAATTTGCCAACCCGCATGTAATTAAACTCTCCGTAGTTTAAAGTGCCGACCCCCCTTTCGTAGCATTCCCTGACAAAGCATTCCATGTCGGTCTTTATCCTTAAAGCTTTTTGTCCATCGAAATCAATCTTTAATTCTGTCGGACCGCAACCGGTTAACAGCACCGCTTCAACCGGAACACAGGTCAGGTCAACCCCAAAATAGCGGCCTAGTTCGGTCTCAACCAGGGCAGCCCCAAGGACCTGGGTAAAACCGCCGCAGGCACTGATAAAACATGGAACGGACGGCTCAGCGATTTTGACATCGATCTCACCCGGCCTGCTTCCGGGATAAAGAATACCCGCTTCATGGGCATGAAGATAATTAGGCCCCATCAGTTTAACCGCTGTTTCAAGCTCGGTCCCCGCAGGGATCTGCTCCCCGCGAAGCAAGATAATCAGGTTGCCGCCCATGTGGCCACGAACAAAATCAAGTTTCATCCTTTAATTATCCTCACTGTCTGATCGATACATGCCTATCTGCTTAGAGGTGAAACTCACCCCTTTAAATGATAGAGGTTTCAGAAACAATGTCCAACCCTTTTTACATCTCCCATGCGGGTCTCGAGACAGGGACAAATATTTTCCGGGATATTGTCAAAACGGCAAGGGCAGTAAAAATCACCGTACATCTCATATTTACCGATCAACCCTTCAATAACCAGCTCCTTATCCTCGTTAAAGGTATAGCCGCGCAGGGATGCGTAATTTTCTGATCGGTTGCGCATCTCTGTTTCCGGATCCTGCGGGTAGCGCCGGGCCTTTACCTCGGGGGCCAATTCAATGATCTCCAGTTCGGCTCCGCAAACGGTGCAGATCATTACCTGGCCTAACGCAGGTTCCTCCCTGTAGACAAAAGAAACACGGCAGACTTCACAGTAGATCTTAAACTTCACTTTTTAGCGCCCTTTCGATTTCATCTTCCTTGTATCCCTGGATTACCGTGCTGCCAATTACTGTGACGGGAAAGGAACGACGGCCGGTCAGTTTTTCAACCTCTTCCAGAGCCTCTTTCTGCTCTGTGCCCTGGGCCAGATCAACATCAATGCAATCGTATTGAACTTGGTGCTCATCTAAATATCGTTTAACTTTTTTACACCAGGGACAAGTGCTTAAAGCATATACTTTGACCATAGTTATTGCTCTCCTTTTTTCCGTTTTATTTCGGTCCGGAAACCTTAAGTCCGAAGTCTACAAAATGGGCCGATTCAAAGATCCCCAGATCCTTTACTTTTTGCATTATTTCCGGGCTTATTTTATTGTCAATCTGCAATGACATGATTGCTTTGCCGCCTATAGTCTTGCGCCCGAGCTGCATTGAAGCAATATTTATTTTTTCGCTGCCCAGGAGGGTGCCGATTTTACCGACCACCCCCGGCACATCAAGGTGAGTAGTCATCAGGGTGTAGCGGGCGGGAACTATTTCAATTTGAAACTCGTCGATCCTGACGATACGCATCTCGTTGTTTAATATGGTGCCGGCAATCAGGTGTTCTGCGCTGCCGGAACGACCTTTTAGGGTAATCAGGGTGCTGTAGTTCTTAACTTCTGTTGTCGATGTTTCGCGCACAGCTATGCCCCGGGCCTTGGCTATGTAGGGTGCATTAACCCAGTTAACACCATCGCCGACAATATGGCGCAAAAAACCGATCAGGCAGGATATGGTGAGCGGGGCCAGCTGCAGAGAGGCAACATCGCCGCTGTATGTGAGCTCCAGCTCGTCAACCTGGCCACCAAAAAGCTGCAGATAAAACCCGCCCATCATCTTTAAAAGCGGCAGGTAAGGTTCCAGGGCAGCCCTTGCTTCCGGCATCAGGGCCGGAACGTTGACTGCCGAGACGATCGGATCGCCGTTTAAGGCCATTACAACCTGTTCGGCCACTTGCAGGGCTACATTTGTTTGCGCTTCTAGGGTCAGTGCACCGAGATGTGGGGTCACGATCACATTTTTAAGTTCGAGCAGCCTGCAGTCTACAGGCGGTTCCTGCTCAAAAACATCAAGCGCTGCGCCGGCAACTTTGCCACTGTTAAGCGCTTCATAGAGCGCGTCTTCGTCGATCAGGCCACCGCGGGCACAGTTAATGATCCGCACTCCCTTTTTCATAACGGCCAGCTCTTTGGCCCCGATCAGGTGGTGAGTAGACGGACTAAGCGGCAGGTGCAGGGTGATGAAGTCAGATCGCCCGATCAACTCCTCAAAGGAAGTATTTTCAACACCAAGCTTCTCGGCTTGCTCTTTTGAGCTATACGGGTCGTAGGCTACAACTGTCATGTTCATCGCTCTTGCCCGCCGGGCAACCTCGCTGCCAATCCGCCCCATGCCAATCACACCAAGGGTTTTTTTATTCAGCTCAACCCCGGTATAAGCAGAGCGGTCCCACTCGCCTCGTTTTACGGAACTGTCGGCTGCGGCAATATTGCGAGCCAGCGCAGTAAGCATGGCTACGGTCAGTTCTGCGGTGGATATTGTGTTGCCGTGAGGAGCGTTAACTACTACAATCCCCCTTTCCGTTGCCTTGTCCACATCTATGTTGTCCACACCGACCCCGGCCCGACCGATAACCTTAAGGTTTGTGCCGGCTTCGATCACCGCGGCGTTAACCTTGGAACGGCTACGCACCACCAAGGCATCATAATTTTTGATTTCAGCCACAAGCTGATCCGGAGTCAGCTCCGGTTTGTAATCAACCTCAACATTTTCCTTAAGAATTTTTATTCCTTCCTCGGAGAGAGAATCGCTAACCAATACTTTCAAATCCGGCACCTCCAACTTTGCATTATATTACTTTAGCCGTGTTTTTAATATACCATAGATTACAGGTAGCTGAAAATTGCCGATGACTGTTGCAGCAAATCCGCAAGATACAGACGAAATCGCCCGACACAAAAGGATTTATAGCTATTCTCTTAAGCTGCATCGGAAAATTGCGCCTCTTAAGCTACGATCATGGTGACTGCTTATTATCCAGCCTGATGGCCCCTTCAGCGCAGTGCTCCTGGCAACAGTAGCAGCGGATACACTCGTAGAGATCAAATTCCGGAATACCACCACCGCAGTCAATAACCTGCAGCGGGCAGTTTTCAGCACAGATGCCGCATTCACTGCAAAGCTTCAAATCAACTCTGGGGTAGGGCCGACGGTCGTAGATCAGGTTTCTTAAGTAGGCCAGTGGAAAACCGGCGATCAAGCGGCTGATTTTGCCGTGGCCGCCGGGGCCGCGATCAAAATCTTTGACCCGGCATTCTTCCAATTTTAGACCCCTGATTTCAATATCTTCAAGGAATACCCCCGCTAATTTCAGCTCCCTTGCCGCTGCAATGGTCGTAACCTGGGCGGGTAGAAAACCGGTGATCTCGGCCGCAACACTGTCGAGCGCCACGGCGCTGGGTGAAACCATCAGCAACCCGAGCTGTCGCGGCTTGCCTCGCCGCGGGCCGGTTCCTTCCATCGCCACAATCGCATCCATAATCGAAAGTTCCGGTTTAACCGCCAGATAGATGTCAATCAGCAGGCGGGAAAAATCCAGGGGCAGGGGATGCTCCATGTGGTAGCGTTTTTTTATTTTGCCGTAAAGGAGGCCATAATTATTTTTAACCGCCCCGGTAAGACCGGTTAGGGCATGGGTTTTTAGCTTTGCCGCGTTGATGATTAAATTAACCTGATTAAGTTCCCGGGCCAGCGGGATTAGCCGCTCCTTAAAACCAGACACTTTGTAATCTTTGCTGTCCGTGAAGATCAGCTTCTTAGCTCCAGTCTGGTCGATAATCTCCTGTAGCCCAGATTTATTCAAGGTTACCTGCTGATCATCATTGCCTGGGTTATCGCCGATAAAAGCCTCGCCCCCCGCATCCTGCACCATCTCAACCAGGGCCTTAATTACCACCGGGTGCGTGGTAACCGCTTCGGCGGGAGCAGCGGCAGCGAGCAGGTTAGGTTTGATCAACACCTTTTGCCCGGGGGCAACAATCTCCTCCAAGCCGCCAAAGGGTTGCACCGCTTTGCTCAGTGCCTCCCTGACTTCGTTTATTTCATAGCGCATGCATCTTTCAATTGCTACAATAGTTTTTTTATGGTTTGGCAAGTTAGTTTTCAACACTCCCGATTTAAAGTCAGACCCTCGATCGTCATCTTTCCCAGGTGGACATTTTCGTTGATCAAACTTACACTCAGGTCATTTGAGGCAACCATTCCACCGTAAAAGAATCAGCTGATCAGGGCCGCGGCTTCGCGATCGGCTATGATAGTCACATCCCGGTGCAACTGCAGGAAGGAAGCCGGTACTTCCGTGGTGACCAAGCCGCAAACTGTGCGGGCAATGGCCTCAGCCTTAGCTTTACCTGAGGCAAGCAAAACGATCTTCCCGGCAAGCATGATTGAACCAAGCCCCATGGTTACGGCCTGCCTTGGCACTTCTTCAACAGCTTTGAAAAAGCGGCTGTTGGCCAGAATTGTATCTTCAGTCAGATCAACTAAGTGTGTAGACACCCTTAGCTGATTGCCGGGTTCATTAAACCCAATATGGCCATTACCGCCAATGCCGAGCACCTGCAGGTCGATACCGCCTGCGGCGGCGATACGCTGATCGTACTCGAGACAGAACTGCTCCACATTTTCAAGATCGCAGCCGGGCATGTTGATCTGCTCCGGCCCGATATTTATTAGGTTAAATAGATGGTGGTGCATATAATAGAAGTAGCTCTGTTCATGCTCCGGGGCCAGGCCGGCATATTCATCAAGGTTAAAGGTGGTCACCCGGCTAAAATCAACTTTACCTTCCCTGCTTAACTTAACCAGCCGGGCATACATTCCTTCCGGTGTAGAGCCAGTGGCCAGGCCGAGCACCGCCGCGGGCTTTGTTTCAACCGCCGCAACTACCAGCGCAGCTGCTCTTTCACTCATCTCCTGATAGTTATCGACTATAGTCAGTTCCATCTTACGTGCATCCTCCTCTAAAATATAATATCGCGTCTTTCTCTAAGGTGGCGTTCCTGTTTAATCTTGATGATCACCCCCGGAGAGTAATAACCCCTGGCTGTGCCGTTGGGGTAAAGCAGTGCGTTTTTCCCAAGCAAAGTGCCGGGCGCGCTGACACTGTTACAACCCGTTTCAACACCGTCGCCAAAGATCGCACCGAACTTGCGCAGACCGGTCTGATAGCTTTTACCGTCAACCGTAATTGTAACTTTTGAATCAATCATCTTCAGGTTGGCCAGTTTAGTACCCGCTCCAAGGTTAACTTTGCCTAGGATGCTGTCACCAATGTAGGCAAAGTGGCCGGCCTTGCTGCCACCAAGCATCACCGAAGATTTCATTTCGGTAGTGTGGCCCACTACGCAATCATCGCCAACCAGCACATCACCACGGATATAGGCCCCGTGGCGCACTTCGGTACCGTCACCGATAATCGCCGGACCCCGAATCAGGGCGGCCGGTTCAATAACTGTGTTCTTCCCGATATAGATCCGGTCGTCCATCAGGAAGGCGCCGGCATGAATAATTGTTGCCCCGTCCAGTTCCTGACCACCGATGATCACAACCGGCTTTTTGCCGCTGTCGTCAATCCGGAAACCGTCCCTGATTACTTTTCCTTCGTATAAAATCAGGGTTTTGGCAATCACGGTCTCCCCCTGCCGGGCTTCTTCGACGTTTGGCTGCAGGTTTTCATTAATGTACGTTTTAATTCTGCCTAATCCTTCCCAGACAAATTCTGTCCCGGCAAAAAGGTCGGCAAAGCGGTTGTGCTCAAGATCAAAAAAATCAGCCGCTTTTAACACCAAAATCACTCCTGTTCCAGGCCGGCGATTACTGCGGCCAGTTTTTTCTTAGCGCCGATGTCAGCCTGGCGCCCAATCATAATCCGCTGGGCCTGGGGCGAGCCGGCGCCATGCATCGATTCGGTCCGATAACTAACAGCAGCAGTGCCCAGAGTAAGATTCTCAATCAGGCGCATCACCCTGATTCGCTGTTCCGTGGAGGCTACCGCAGAGCCACGGTAGTACTTTTCAATGTAGCGACCGATTTCCGGATGTTTAAGATCTTTCTCCGAGGGCAGGGTAACCATCAGGCCGCCGGCGATATCCTCGGCCAGGCGGGCTATCTCGTACGGAAAGCGGGTAACGTTCTGCTTGCAGACATTGGCCAGCAGCAGATCGATTAGGTAGGTGCCGGAGGCAGTGGCACAGCCCTGGCTGGAGCAGGCAATACCGCAGGCGTAAAGGGTCTCGTTCAGCTGAATCATTTCGATCAGTTTATCTTTAACATGCGAAGCCCCTGCAGCACCGTTATACTCAGCCGCCAGCGCGGCTGCGCCAATCAGCACATCGCCGACCCCCGCCTTACAGCCACCATAACTCTGACGGTGATAACCGGCAAAGCGCTCAACAAGAGACCCGGAATACGGATATTCACCACACATAAAAACCCGCTCCCAGGGGATAAACAGATCTTCAAAGATGACCAGGCATTCGTGCCCTCCGTAATAACAGTTGCCCACATCGATCGTTCCGCCTTCCATTCGGCGGGTATCGCAGGATTGGCGGCCGTAAATATAGGTAATGCCACTTGAACCGCTAGGCACGGCAAAACAGACGGCGTAATCGGCATCTTCCTCACTCATGGTCAGGGTGGGCATTACCAGTATTTCATGCGCTGCCAGTGCCCCGGTCTGGTGAGCCTTGGCGCCACGCACCACGATCCCGTCGGTGCGCTTTTCCACTACCCGTAAGTACAGATCCGGATCTTTCTGCCTGGCAGGCCTCTCAGAACGATCGCCCTTCGGATCGGTCATTGCTCCTTCAACCACCAGGTCATTTTCCTGAACGTAGCTCAGGAAACGGCGAAAGCGTTGGTGGTAGTCAACATCTAAGTCGCGCTCCATCTCAAAAGTGACGCTGTCAACAGCATTAAATGCGTCCATGCCGACACAGCGTTGGAAACAGGCGGCTGTTTTCTGACCCAACAGTCTCTGCATCTTAACCTTGTTAACCAGGTCATCTGTTCCCTGGTGCAGGTGAGTAAAGCGGTTGATCAGCTTTCCGTCAAGGCTCGACCGCGCCGTCATCAACTCCGCACAATCAGGATCAAAAGCAAGCTCATAGCTCTTAGCCACAGAGTTGATCGAAGGGCGAATCAGCGGGTGGTCTACTACATTTTCAACTTTCTCTCCAAAAAGGTAAACCTGGAAACTAATCGCACGGAGCGAATCGAGATATTCTTCCACAGTTTTCAATGCTTCTTCTGCCTCCTCTCAGATTAACAGTTTCGCTACGCCCTAAACTATAATATCAAGCTCTTTATTACTAATCCATGTTCAGGTAGAGGATGTAAAAATCCGAGGACCAGGTGCAGGTTGGCGCACAGATCAAGATTCCTGTCATCCTCTTTTTGCAATGCAAATCTCGCCGACGTTGAAGCGATTAATCAGCCGTCAAGAATTTCTTTTACCACTTTTATAGTGGTTTCAATATCAGCCCTGTTTACTTCCTTATTAGTGGTAAAGCGGATCCGATCGGGCTCGATCACCACGGTCAGGATGCCCCTCTTTTCCAGCTCTCCGCCCAACTGCCGGATGGACATCGTCGTCGGTTTTACGATGATAATATTGGTGTCCACATCGTCCGGGTTAAACTCAATCCCCGTTATAGCCGCCAACCCCTCGGCCAGCAGGCGGGCATTGGCATGATCTTCGGCCAGGCGCTCGACCATTGTTTCTAAGGCCACCAGACCGGCGGCGGCAATGATGCCGGCTTGGCGCATTCCACCGCCCAACCGCTTGCGCCAGCGCCTCGCTTCTGCAATAAATTGATGAGTACCGACAAGGATCGAACCAACCGGCGCTCCCAGTCCCTTGGAAAGGCAAAACTGAACCGAGGTAGTACAGGCGGCATACTCTTTAACCGGCACACCGGAAGCAACCGAGGCATTAAAGATCCGGGCGCCATCTAAGTGCACCGGCAGGCCGTGCTTAAGAGCAACCTGGTAAACCGCTTGCATATCCTCAAGGGGCACGACCGTTCCCCCGGCCCGGTTGTGAGTGTTTTCCAGGCAAATCAGGGATGTGGGCGGCAGGTGTATATCATCCTCGCGGATAGCCCATTCCACCAGGGCAGCCGGCAGGGAGCCGCGTTTGCCGGGTAATGGCCGCGGCTGGATGCCGGCGAAAACCGAGGCAGCCGCCGCTTCGTAATAGTAAATATGCGAATCAGCCTCGAGAATTACTTCTGTACCAGGGCGAGTATGCGTTAAAATAGCAACCTGGTTACCCATGGTACCGCTGGGTACCAGCATCGCTGCTTCTTTGCCGAGCATAGCAGCCGCCAGATCCTGAAGGCGGTTAACGGTCGGGTCGTGGCCGTAAACATCATCGCCCAATTCCGCCGTAAAGATCGCCTTCCGCATTGCTTCAGTCGGCAGGGTTACCGTATCGCTTCTCAAATCAATCAATCCAGCTACCTCCATTGTACCTAAGGTTAGTTATTCCTCGGCCTAAAACCTGGTCAGGCGGAAAGTTGTTCCCCGGTTTGTGCCTCGCCACCCCGGACCTTAGTCATCATGAACAGCGCCACCAGGTAGGCGATGGCCGCTAGTGGGAAGAGGACCATCCGAGTGCCGAAAAGATCCATCACCCAGCCGAAGATCGGAGGGGCGATAATCGCTGCCAGCATCGAGAAGAAATAATAAAGGCCGGTGTAAGTGCCCAGTTTGGCAACAGGGGACATATCGCTGACCATCGGGTACGAGTTAATATTAATCATAGCCCAAAAGACACCGCCTAAAACCAGGAGCGCGATGGCCAGCACAATCGGCGTGGCAAAGTAGAATGAGCCGAGCATCAGGCATAGGCCCACCAGGCCGGCCAGTATAGTTTTTTTGCGGCCCAGGGCCGTGGCGATAAAGCCGCTCGGGATAGCCATCAGTAAGAAAGCAAGCGAAAAGAAACCAAGATAAAATGCAGCCTGGGCTTCATCGACACCCCACTTAGCCATCCCGTAAAGGGTAAAAAATGTTTCTACACCGTTCCAACCGATGAACCAGAAAAAGATGGCATAGAAGAGAAAGCGGGTAGTACTCTCTTTCTCCCGCAATATTTCTAAAAGCGAGCTGACAATACCGCCGGGGCGCTTTTCCGCCGCTTCAAACTGATCGCGCGGTTCGCGAATTGTCGCTAATAATATGGCCAATACAGCAATCATAATGACAGAGGCAACCACAAATGCAGCGCTGACGCTAAGTAACCTGGTAAAAACAAAGAAAAAGAGCAGGGCGCCAAGACCACCCATTAAATTGACTATGCCATTGGCCTTGCTCCGGTAGACAGAGGGGGTCAGGTCAGGCATCAGGGCAATGGCCGGGGCCCGTAACGCGGCCATTGCAATGTTCATGACGATAATTACCGGGATCAGCACAGCCAGTGAATGCCCTACATAGGGAACCACGGCAAAAAAGAGAGCGGCAATCGGCACACTAACCAGCAGGAAGGGCATACGACGGCCGAAGCGGGTCCAGGTAAGATCGCTTAGCGCTCCAAAATAAGGGATCAGCAGGACGGCGGCAATATTATCAAAGGTCATAATAAAACCGACCGCGGTATCAGTATAAGGCAGATGAATAAGCAGCCGTTCTAAAATCGGGGGCACATAAGCATTGTAGATTGACCAAGTGAGGGTAATGATCAGAAAACCAAGGCCTAGAATTACTATCTTCGAGTAATTAAATGTTTTCACTTACTGTCCTCCGTCAATTATTTTTTGTAAATCCTGCGGTCGATCGGTGATGATTGCATCAATCCCGCCGGCAACCATCAGTTCCATATAGACAGGTTCATTGACCGTCCAAGCGTAGATGGCCAGGTTGTGCTCCCTGAAACCGCTGATCAGCTCCGGGTGCTGCAGGTGGTAAAAGAGGGGGTGCACCGAGTAACAGCCAAGTTTAAGGGCATATTCCCAGGGTTCATATAGTCCGGCGACGTAAAGCATTCCGGTGCGCACATCTTTGTTCAGCTCACGGCAGGTGACCAGGCTGTAGTGGTTAAACGAGGAGATAACCACCCGCTCACTTAAGTTCCTGCACTTAACCGCCTCCAAAACCTTTTCTTCCAGGCCGGGATAGAACACAATGCCGCTTTTCAGCTCAATGTTATAAACCATAGCGGTGGAGGCAAATTCGTCGAGCACTTGGTCAAGGGTTGGGATTTTCTCACCGGCAAACTCTTCACCAAACCATTTGCCGGCATCAAGGCGCTGCAGCTCTTCTAAGGTGTAATCTTTAACCAGGCCGCTGCCGTTGGTGGTGCGCTCCAGTTTTTCGTCGTGAATCACCACCACAAAGCCGTCTTTGCTTAGCTGAACATCGAATTCAAACCCAGCGACACCCACCTCAGCCGCCTTGCGAAAAGCAGCCAGCGTGTTCTCCGGTGCCTGGGTACTGGCTCCGCGATGGGCCAGGTTTAGTGTTTTACTCAATTAATGGCCCTCCCTTTTATCTACTCTATCCGGAAAAAGGCTTCATCAAATTCGGGTTTTCCTTCGTAACGGCTCATGAAGAACCCAGGCAGGCTGTCAACCTGCTCAAAAAGGGCGGCATCAGCGGCAATACCGGCGCCGTTTAAAGCTTTCACAATCTCCTGCGGGTCCGGGGGGCACCCTTTGGCCGCAAACATCTGCTGTATGGCGGGATGATCTTTGTTCTTGCGGTACATGCATTGGCCAATCAGCAGAGTGGACTGCATACCCGGCGACGGCTCCATCACCTTACCGGTTAAAACTTCCACACCATGCCAGGACTCTCCCCGCCAGGCTTGACGGATGGCCGTCAGGATCAGGCCGTTTAAAGCGGAACAGTAGGTACACATCGTATCATCAAATTTACGGTAGTAAACCCCGGACAGTCCCTGTTTAGCCAGGGCAGCGGGCATTTCGCCGTTATCGCTGCGTTCGTATTCAAAATCGTATTCGTGGTAGGAGGCGACCTCATCTATTTTTTCACCGACCACTTCGATATCGAAAAGATCAAGCGGCCGGCCGGCCCTGGCAGCCGCCAAAGCCAGATGTTTTACCCGGGCCGGATCGTGGCCGAGCACCCTGGCTCCCACCAGGTCCGCGGAGAGCAGATCCGGCGATGCAATCAGCAGGTTAGTGCGCCGCATTCGCCCGTCAAAAGCAGGGCCCCGTTCCAGGCTATAAATGCCGTCGATGATTGTCAAACCGGGGGGCAGCGGGTCGGCGATTTTCGATATATAAAAATGCAGATCTTTTTCGCGATCAGCATTGTGGCATTTCTTGCGCGATGCCATGTCGATTATGCCCTTTAAATTTTTCATTCCCAGGCTGACCACTGTCTGGTTGTGTGATTTTAAGACCGGGATGTCAACCAGAAAATCGCTTTCCAGAATATCGGAATTGATTTTAAGCCTTATCCCCTCCCCTAAGTCCACTTTTTTAAAGGGCCGCTCCATGATGTTAACAAATTTAATACCATAACGCGCTTTAAGGGTTTCGTAGCCCAGGCTTGCGAAGGCATGGGCCGGCGTTGCGGTATCTTTCGGATCGGCCACTATCCCTTCGCCGATTGTTATATCGTCGATCCCATGCTCTTTTAAAGTGATTACCACATCTTCGATTACCCTCGAAGTAGTGATCACACCCCACTTGGGGAAGTTACAGGTTTTGGTCCAGAAGACTATGTTCGGCTTGATAAATACCCGGGCGGATGCAGGCAGGTGATCAAGCCCGCCGCAATCGCGTATGACTTTTTGCACAGATTCCAGCGGTTTCTCATAACGAACTATCGCTACTTTTTTAGTCACACCATCGCCCCCTTGAAATATTATGTTTTAGAGCCTTATGCTTATCCGGCTATTGTCAAGTTGCCGGTTAAACACTGTTCCGTAAGCTTTTATGAAAGTGTGGCGTACATAACCGCCTTGATAGTATGCATCCTGTTTTCAGACTGATCGAAAACCACGGAATAATCCGACTCAAAAACTTCTTCCGTAACCTCCATGCACTCCAGGCCGAAAGCTTCGCCGACCTCTTTTCCTATTTCGGTTTCTAAGTTATGAAAAGCCGGCAGGCAGTGCATGAAAATTGCGTCGTCCCCGGCATTTTTCATCAGATCCATCGTAACCCGGTAGGCCGTTAGCATGGCAATCCGTTTTTCCCACAGCTCTTTCGGTTCGCCCATCGATACCCAGACATCGGTATAGATAACATCGGCATCTTTTGTCCCCGCCTGAACATCTTCGGTCAGGGTAATCGTAGCTCCGGTGTTGCGGGCTACGCTTTTACACTTCTCAACCAGCGCCGGATCCGGCCAGACTTCCGGCGGAGCCACAGCCCTGAAATGCAGGCCCATCTTGGCCGACCCGATCATCAACGAATTACTGACGTTATTGGAGGCATCGCCCAGAAAAGCCAGGGTTTGACCATTAAGCGTTCCGCGCTTTTCCTGAATCGTTAAGAAGTCGGCCAAGATTTGAGTTGGATGATACTCCGTAGTCAGGCCGTTCCATACCGGAACACCGGCATAAGCGCCTAGCTCCTCGGCTATGCCCTGGGCAAACCCGCGATATTCGATTCCGTCATACATGCGTCCGAGTACCCGTGCCGTATCTTTAATCGACTCTTTTTTACCCATCTGGGAACCGGTTGGTCCCAGGTAGGTTACATGCATCCCTAAATCGTATGCGGCAGTTTCAAAAGCGCAGCGGGTCCGGGTTGAATCCTTCTCAAATAAGAGGGCAATATTTTTGCCTTTCAGGGTATCGTGGGGCAGCCCCAAGCGCTTCGTGGTTTTAAATTCCTGCGCCAGCTGCAGCAGGTAGCTGATCTCTTCCGTCGTGAAATCAAGCAGCGTCAGCAGGTTTCTGCCCTTCAGGTTAAACGCCATCATATTTTCCTCCCGTCTGGTTATTGATCAGCTGACTATAAAGGCTGGTCTAAAAATAGACATCAGCTGTTACAAATTCTTAGATCATTCGCCCACAACGGATGTTAACCCTGCAATCATGAGAAATATTATTGCCATGATATCCGGCTTCTACAACGCAGAACAGGAAATGAACACGGGGATGTATAGTCTGTCCGCATCGCATAGAAACCATTTTCTAGCCGGAAAGCGGCCACTTCGAACCAGGGCGCAGGATCCGTTTATCGTAAGTCACCTCACTAATAACTGTTCGGGTAGCAGGAGAAAGAAGGGTGTGGGGAAAATGTGTAGAATTCACCTACGAATCCGAAACCAGGGGGTAATTACGGGTTTCGGATAATCATAAGACAAGCGTTAGGAGAGACATTAGCATGCATAAGAAGAATGACCGGCACGCCTGCGCTATATGCGGAAAGACCTTCCCCAGCCGGGAGCTTGTGACGGGCGCAGCCGTTCGAGACGTTATCGCAAAAGAGATCTCTCGCGATTATCCCAACTGGTCGCCGAAGAGCCTCATCTGTCAAACTGACCTGACCAAGTACCGATCGAATTATGTTCACTCCTTGCTTGAGTCAGAAAGGGGTGAGCTTACCATCCTTGAGCAAGGAGTCCTGCATAGCATTCGGGAATACGAACTCCTCGCAAAGAATGTCGACACGGAGTTCGAGCAGAAGTGGTCCTTCGGCGAGCGGTTGGCAGATCGAATCGCGGCATTTGGTGGAAGTTGGACTTTTCTTATATGCTTCGGCGCTTTTATCGCTCTATGGATTGGGATGAATTCGATTGTACTGGTTTTACAACCTCCGGATCCCTATCCCTACATCTTACTAAACCTTATGCTTTCTTGCTTGGCGGCGATTCAGGCGCCGATCATTATGATGAGCCAGAATCGCCAGGAGGCAAAGGACCGGCTGCGCTCGCAGCATGACTACCAAATTAACCTCAAGGCAGAACTCGAAATCCGCCACCTTCATGATAAGGTAGATCATCTACTTTCACATCAGTGGGATCGCCTGGCCGAGATCCAGGAGATTCAACTCGAACTATTGTCCGAGATTGGAAAAAAACGATGACGCCTGACAAACCATTCCATGGTCCCTGTTTGTTCCGCTTGGCAAAGAGACTGCCCGGAAGGTGAGGAGCCCCCCCTCGAACCTGGAGAGTCGTACCGGATCCACAAGGAAGGGACGAGGTGCGGTCCCCTGTTCGGGCGCAGTGGCGACCATCACTGGAAGCGAAATGGAGCAGAACCGACGCCTCTTGAGGAGTGCTTCAGCCAATAGATCTCGTAAAAAACCCGACAACGGCCTGCTCTTGTATTGCGGACCCGCGTGGACGCGGGCCCGCAATCATGAGAAATATTATTGCCATGATACCCGAAAACTATGCTACAATTAACAAAGATGAATAGATCGTAGGGGAGCTCCGAGCGGGGCTGAGAGTAAGGCGCGTAGAAGCCTTTAACCCTTATAACCTGTTGCTGTCCGCCGAAGAGGCTGGACACTGGGTAATGCCAGCGTAGGGAACAACAAGCCGGGCTTGAAACCGGTTAAGATGCCGCCAACGTTGGCGGCATCTTTTTGATTTATTGAAAAACAGGCTGGTTGAGCGGAGTTGATTCAAATGGCCGGAAATGAAAAGTTTAAAAACATCGCACCAGCGTTAATCCTGGCCGTTGTGGTTATCGGCAGCTGGGAACTTTT
>DBBD01000107.1 GCA_002292015.1 Firmicutes bacterium UBA993 | reverse complement strand
GGTTTTTTGTCCATAGCCAGGGAAGAGGAAATTTTCTCCCACAAGCATAGCTCTGAAAAAGAGGTTTCATGATAAAGAGCGTAGTGTAAAGTTATTGTAGGGATCTGGCAGATAAAGAGGCTTCTGTTGCGCAGGAGCAGCAAAAACAATAGAATAGTAGAAATAAAAGGTCTCAGCATACCAGAAGGTTAAGCCATGGGCAATTATAAATACGATTATTGCATTGGAACTGCAAATGCCGCCTTAAAGAAAGCGGTTGCCGCATATTTAAAAGACGCAGGTTTCTACAATTGCGGTGAAGGCAAAAACATACCTGAATTTTTACGGGCTTTACGATTAAACCAGCCTTGGCTGGCAATCATCGATACGGCTCTTCCTCCGGGCAATATCAGGCAGCTGGCTTCAATCATCGAAGAAGACGGCCTTGCAGCCGCGCTGTTCATTGACACTGTAATAATAAACATGAACGGCTACATGATGCTCAAATGGCCGGTCGAAGCCCAGGTTTTAAGCGCTGTCGCAGAAACTTTGTGTCTGGAATATGCCCGAAAAAAAGCACTTAAAAACCAAATCAAGGGCCTTGAAAAGAAACTGGTTAACCGAAAAGAGATAGAAAAAGCCAAAGGTATTTTGATGCAGAGCCTGGAGATTGATGAAGATAGCGCTTACCGCTACTTACAGACCAGAAGCATGGAAAAACGGATTACCATAATAGAAATGGCCAGGGCAGTGATCGCTAACCCCGGTTATTTTTCTTCTTAATAGCCGCTCCGATAAACTCTTTGAAGAGGGGATGCGGGCGAGTCGGTCTTGATTTAAACTCCGGATGGAACTGAACCGCTAAAAACCAGGGATGTTCTTTTAGCTCTACCATTTCAACCAAGTCGTCTTCTTCGTTAATGCCACTTAATACCATACCGGCCTGCTCAAGCTTGGTCTTGTAATCGTTATTAAATTCGTAGCGGTGCCGGTGCCTTTCCGAGATTTTCTCAACTCTATAAGCTTTTTCAGCCAGACTATGCTGTTTGATACTGCAGGGGTAGGCGCCGAGACGCAAGGTCCCGCCAATGCGGGTATTTACTTTTTGTCCCGGTATAAAATCGATTACCGGAGCAGGACTGTTAGGATCAAACTCGGTGCTGTGGGCTCCTTTCATACCGGCCACATTACGGGCAAACTCAATTACGGCACACTGCATACCGAGGCATAGTCCTAAAAAGGGAACCTGGTGTTCCCGTGCATACCGGATCGCACTGATTTTTCCTTCAATACCACGCTCGCCAAAACCGCCCGGGACCAAGACTCCGTCAGCATCACCGATTAACTCGATTGCTTCTCGGCACTCCAGATGCTCAGCCTGAACGAGAACAGTTTCAACTGCTACTTCATGCGCCAGCCCGGCATGAAAAAGAGCTTCATTAATGCTGATATAGGCGTCACGCAATGAAATATATTTGCCAACTAATGCTATTTTTACTTTATTTTTAAACCCGCTGCCTTTTTTTACCATCGCCTTCCACTGATCAAGATCGGCACCCCGACAGGCAAGGCCCAGCTTTTCCAGAACCATTTGGTCAAGCTTCTGCTCTTTCAAAAGCAGTGGCACTTCATAAATAACCCGGGTATCTAAGTTTTCGATTACCTCGTTCGGTTTAACATTGCAGAAAAGGGCGATTTTTTTTCGCAAATCTTCGTTCAGAGGATATTCAGTACGGCAAACAATAATATCAGGCTGAATACCAATGCTGCGCAACTCCTTAACACTGTGCTGAGTCGGTTTAGTTTTCAGTTCACCCGACATCGGGAGATAGGGAACCAGGGTCACATGGATAAAGATTACATTATTCCAACCAAGATCATAGCGTAACTGGCGAATTGCTTCCATAAAAGGAAGGCTTTCAATATCACCGACTGTACCACCAATCTCAGTGATGATCACATCGAGGTCACTTTTATGATCTACCTTTGTTACGCAGCTTTTTATTTCATCGGTTATATGGGGAATAACCTGAACCGTATTGCCCTGGTAGTGACCTTCCCGCTCGCCTTCGATTACCGACCAATAAATACGGCCCGCCGTAACATTGTTATTACGAGTCAGATTTTCGTCGATAAAACGTTCGTAGTGTCCTAAATCAAGATCGGTCTCTGCACCGTCATCAGTAACGAACACTTCTCCATGCTGGTAGGGGCTCATTGTTCCGGGGTCGTAATTGATGTAGGGGTCAAACTTTTGGATAGTCAGTCTTAGACCTCTGCTTTTCAAAAGACATCCGAGTGAAGCCGCCGTGATGCCTTTCCCCAGAGAAGAAACTACTCCACCGGTGATAAAAATATACTTAGTCATAAGCGCCCCCCTAACATTTTGATCTACAAAAAACTAAACCGGCTCAGCAACTGCTGCAGCTGGTTTTAGTTCACCCTCCACAACTTGAGGAGGCGCTTCCGCCTCCGGTTGAGCTCCTGCCGGTCCGGAAGTTAGAGATAACTTTATCGGCATCTTTTCCGCAAGATAGACATTTGATACTTCTGACATCGCTGCTGCAAAGCTCTTCAGTTTTATTGCGGCAGTCCGAACAGTAGAATTCATATAAGGGCAAAACTGCACCTCCTCTCATATTCATATTTGCCGCCATGCGGCAAACTAGGTCCGGCCCTTCAACCTCTTTCTCTTCTTGGCCCGTCTTCTTTTCTTGCGCTGTCTTTTTAACGCCTTGCGTGATTTTTCTTTTGCCATAACTTGAACCTACCCCTCCTTTACGTAACGTCAAAAAAAGCCCCAAAAAACCTAGCTGTTATTATACCATTGCTTCATTGGTGAAAAAAGAGAAAATTTGCGGTTGTTTATTTGCGGTTGACCCAAAATCTGCCTTGAAAATAAATAAATTTAAAAAGGAATATCTAATAGAAAAGAGAAAGGATAAAAAGGGAATTTCTAAGTCCCGGCTTTCTACAGTTGTTTTTCCGCATTTACAGTCGCCAACTGAGGGGGACAATTACTGATGGATCTAAGCTCCAATGCCCGAATCACTTATGAGAAAAGATATTTGGTCAAAGACGAAAAAGGGGTTCCAACAGAAACACCGGAAGACCTGTTGCGCAGGGTTGCCGCCAACATTGCTGCAGTAGACAAGAATTACGGTAAAAACGACTCAGAGATTCAGGCAACCGCGGAAAGCTTCTTTAGCTTGATGGCTGAAGGCAGGTTTATGCCCAATTCACCAACGCTAATGAATGCCGGGCGCGAACTGCAGCAATTGAGTGCCTGCTTTGTCCTACCTTTAGAAGACAGCATGGAAGGGATCTTCACCGCCTTAAAACAGATGGCATTGGTACAAAAAACGGGTGGAGGAACCGGGTTTGCTTTTGACCGCCTCAGGCCGAGTAACGACTTGGTCAAATCTACTAATGGCGTAGCCAGCGGTCCCCTTTCGTTTTTGAAAATTTTTGACGCGGCAACAGAGGCTGTCAAACAGGGCGGAACCAGGCGTGGGGCTAATATGGGCTCACTTATATACAGCCATCCTAATATTATTGACTTTATCTGCTGTAAGGAAAAAGATGACGAAATTAATAACTTTAACTTATCAATTACCGTCTCCGACGAATTTATGCGCAAAGCGACCGGTGAAGATCCGGAATCACTCTATAACCTGATTAACCCCCGCACAAAACAGATCTACTGCGATCCGGAAACAGGTAACCCTGCCCAGCTTGATGCCAGAGCTGTTTTTGATTTAATAGTCCAGAAAGCCTGGGAAAAGGGCGATCCCGGCATAATTTTTATTGACCGGATGAACGAGTTCAACCCTACCCCTCATATCGGTATCTACGAGACGACCAATCCCTGCGTTCCGGGTGATACATTTGTATTAACCAGCAACGGGCCTAAACAGGTTAAAGACCTGATCGGTAAAAAATCAACCCTTATAGTCAATGGTAAAGCCCACCAAACAACGGAGCGGGGCTTCTTTTTCACGGGCAACAAAGCTTTATACACAATTACAACAAAAGAGGGTTATTCTTTTAAAGCTACCGGTAATCACCCGGTACTTCGAATAAGCAAAAAAACCCGTTCAAAAACCGATCCCGAGTGGGTCAAAGCAGAAAATCTTGAAGCGGGAGATAAGCTTGTTCTTCATGATCATCGCCATTTTAGCGGTTGGGAAGGTCTTTACGGAGAAAACGAAGGATACTTGATCGGCCTCCTAGTCGGAGATGGAACGCAACAAACCGATAAGGCCCTGCTGACTGCCTGGCCGGATCAGGGCTTTGCGGTTGTGATGAAAACGGCGCTTGAAACCGTAACACCCAGGCAACGCCGATCAGGTTTTAAGGACTGGTGGACAACAAGCGATCGAAACGACTATCGCATGAGTTTGGCAGCAATAAGAAAAATCGCCATCAATCTCGGAATGCGACCGGGCAGTAAGTTAATCACTTCCTATATAGAAACAGGCACTTCCTCCGACTTTGCCAAAGGGTTTTTGCGTGGATTCTTCGATGCAGAAGGATCAGTACAGGGTTCACAACAAAAAGGCGTTTCAATCAGATTAGCCCATAGCAACAGGGAAAGACTGAAAACCGTGCAGAGAATGCTGGCTCGCTTTGGCATTATCAGCAACCTCTACCTACGGCGACGCAAGGCGAAGGAAATAGAATTACCGGACGGGATAAATGGCTCTGCAACTTACGGGGTCAAGACGCAGCATGAGCTGGTTATCTCCAGTGACCATGTGGTCGTATTCGCCGATCGAATCGGTTTTTCCGATGCTGTGAAACAAGAGAAACTGGCTAAAACCCTGTCAGCATGCAAGCGCAAACCAAACCGTGATAATTTTTGCGCAACTCTGTTATCCCTGACACCTGACCGGGAAAAAGCAGTCTACGACGTTCAGGTCCCAGGGGTTAATGCATTCGATGCCAACGGTTTTGTGGTACATAACTGTGGTGAACAGCCGCTCTTACCTCACGAGGCCTGCTGCCTCGGTTCGATTAATTTAGGAAAGTTTGTCAGCGATAACGATTCGATTGACTGGGACCTGCTGCGGCAAACTGTTAAAACCGCCGTTCGCTTTCTCGACAACGTCATTGACGCCAGTAACTACGTTATTCCGGAAATTGCGGCAATGCACAAAGAGGGTAACCGTAAGATTGGCCTCGGCATAATGGGCTGGCATGATATGCTGGTCAAACTTGGCATAAAGTATGACAGCGAAAAGGCAATTGCCACTGCCGAAAAAGTAATGTGTTTTATCGGGGATGAAGCTAAAAAAGAATCGGCTGAACTGGCCATGGAAAGGGGCGTATACCCCAATTTCAGTGGCAGCATCCACGATACCGGCAAACCAGAAGACCGGGTGCGCAACGCTACCCGCACAACCATCGCTCCGACCGGAACTATATCAATCCTGGCCGGCGCCAGCAGCGGGATTGAACCTTATTTTAGTATTGCCTTTATCCGCAAGAATATTTTAGGCGGCATCGATTTACCGGAGGTCAACCCGCTTTTTCTTGATTATGCCAAAAAAGAGGAGTTTTACAGCGAAGAGCTGATTCAGGCTATAGCCGGCACAGGCTGTATTCCGGAAGCCTCTGAGGTTCCGACTAAATATAAAGAGCTATTTAGAACGGCAATGGAGATCGACTACAATTGGCATATCAGGCACCAGGCGGCATTTCAGAAGTATACAGATAACGCCGTCAGTAAAACGATCAACCTGAAACAGAATGCCACCACTGAAGATGTTAAAAACGCCTATATTAATTCCTGGCAAGCCGGATGCAAAGGCATCACGGTTTACCGGGACGGTTCAAGAAGCAAACAGGTTCTTAATGTCGGCGACGGCACAAAAGATGACACGCTTAAACCGACCAAAAGACCAAAAACATTAAGCGGCCACACTACCAGCATCATAACTGCCCTAGGCAACCTTTTTGTAACCGTAAACTCCGCCAACGGCAAACCATTTGAACTGTTTGCCCAAATCGGCAAGGCCGGCAGCGATGTGGTTGCTTTTACCGAAGCAATCGCCCGCTTAATCTCGCTGGCTTTACGCTGCGGAGTAAATGTTGATGAAATCGTTGCCCAACTAGAGGGGATTGGCGGTGCCCGTTCTGTGGGCTTTGGACCAAATCGGATAATGAGCGTGCCCGATGCAATCGGCCAGGGCTTAAGAAAACTGGCCAGTGTTGAAACCGGAGATAGTTCTGGAAACGGAAGTTACCAACTGGAGCTTTGCCCCGACTGTGGAACCTGCGCGCTAATCAGGGCCGAGGGTTGCCTGAAGTGCGAGGCCTGCGGGTTTAGTGAGTGTTAACACATGAGGAAACCACATATTTGCTATTGCTTCAGGCCGACCATTACACCCCTACCGCCTATATTTGGGATTGTAATGTAAGTTCGTCAATTTTTTTGCTCTCGCCAATCAAAGTGAGAAAACCATCATCTGTAAAGGTGACCTAATATTTTCGAGAAACCCGGCCGGGCTGATAATCTCCGGCCTCTCCAATTCCAGGCCGTCAAAATCCTTGTCGCCCGTAACAAATACATCCACATCCTCCGTGATGGTTGAACCGTAGCGCCTTCAACCTGCCTTGCCCCTTCCGCAACAGCCTCAGCTAATTTGTAAACATGTCCGTACATCGAATAAAAAACTACTAAGATATTCATGTTCAACTCTCCGGTGTGTTTTGGAATTCGCTTCCTGAAAAGCTAAACCATCCTTTAGGCATCTGTTTAAACGGGAGTGAAACGTTTGCGGGTTACAACGAAAATTATCAGTTGATAATGCGGCATCTGTTAGAACCCTATGTCGCGGCAAATACAACATAGTCCGATTGAAATCACAGTTTGGTGCCGGAGACCGGAATCGAACCGGTACGACCATGTTATGGTCGAGGGATTTTAAGTCCCTTGCGTCTGCCTGTTCCGCCACTCCGGCGAAAGATGGAGGCGACACCCGGATTCGAACCGGGGATAAAGGATTTGCAGTCCTCTGCCTTACCACTTGGCTATGTCGCCAATAAAATGGAGCGGAAGACGAGATTCGAACTCGCGACCCTCGCCTTGGCAAGGCGATGCTCTACCACTGAGCTACTCCCGCATAGCTGGTGCCGAGAGACAGAATTGAACTGTCGACACGCGGATTTTCAGTCCGCTGCTCTACCGACTGAGCTACCTCGGCCTTTGGCGGAGCTGACGGGACTCGAACCCGCGGTCTTCGGCTTGACAGGCCGATATGTTAACCGACTACACCACAGCTCCATGCGCATTACTAAGTATACAGAAGGCGGTACTAAATGTCAACGCGACGCGATACCTTACTCGAGTAATTTTAATTATGATGTACCATTCGAGTGAGCACGATTGACCCAGTCAATGCTAAGAAACAGGTTAAAAGTACGCTATAACGTATATACACAGAAGTTGGCCGGATGTCAATCCTTGGTGCCACAAATGTGTGCCACAAATGCCCGTTCCCGTGACAATGCGTAACAATATGTTAGTCGAGCAGGTTTGTTTCTATCAATTGGCTTACGGAAAATTTGTGAGCCTGCAAGTAGAAGCGCACTAACTCTTCCAGGGCATCTAAGGGAACCGGCCCCACAAATTCCGTTGCGGCCACTGTAACCCCATACCTTCCCGCCTCCGAGCGAATTGTTTCCAGCACCCGGTGAACCGGGGTTTTAGTGTAGTTGGTAAGGTTCATCGAAACCTGGACCTGGCCTAATTCCGCCAGGTTAACCCCGATTGCCCGCACGTAACGGAAACCACCGCTTAAATTGCGCACACTCATAGCAATCTTGTCAGCGATCTCCATGCTGGTGGTATTCAGGTTTACATTAAATGCAATAAGGGGAAACCTTACTCCCACCGCCGTTGCTCCGGCTTTTGGATTAAAGTGGGCCGGACCGCGATCAGGCTTCCAGGCCTTATTCCTTAGCTTCTCTTCAAGCGCTTCGTACTGGCCCTTACGGATATCAGCCAAATTTCGACGCTCGGCGATGGTAGCTGCATCCTCGTAAAAATAAACCGGTATTCCTTTGCCGCCCAGGTAGTCGCCAAACTCATATGCAACCTGCAGTGTTTCTTCGCCGGTTACATTCCTGATTGGAATAAACGGCACCACATCCACGGCGCCCATCCGAGGGTGATCGCCTTGATGCCCGCGCATATCGATCCCCTCTAAGGCCAGTTCAGTTAACTTTTTTGTCGCCTCCATTACCAACAACGGTTCACCTAAGTAACTGAAAACCGAACGGTTATGATCCCGGTCTGAAGAAACTTCTAAAAGCTTTACATTTTTCATATTTTTAACTACCGTGGTAATTTTATCGATTAGTTGCAGATCTTTACCTTCGCTTATATTCGGCACACACATTAATACCTTCAAACAAAATACGCTCCCCTCTACTAAAAATATTTGCTTACCTCCAAAACCCGGCCATTACTCCCGTTGACTCAGTTCAAGTTTAATTTTAGTAATAATAAGTATTGCTGTTTTTATTATGTTACAATACTTCATTCTTCGCAAGAACCGAAACAACCGACGTTCTCGTCAGGCAATTGTGGGAAAAAGCCGCTTTACTTTTTCATTTCCTTGACAACCTACTTTTTCTTTCCTATACTGTAGATGTTTGGCAACGTAACCCGCTAGCAAGAAAGAGTGATGACTAGCTAATGCAAAAACTGTTAATGACCTTAGCCAACTATACAGCTTCAGACCTTTTATATGATCTGATTCTGGTTGGTATCGCTTACGGTTACGTTTTACTGACCATTGCTATCCCTGTATTCCTGAAGAAAAAAAATATCATTTCAAAATTTCACGCCCGCAAAATTGTGCATCTTTTCGCCGGACTGATTGTTTTAATTGTACCTTTTTTTGTCATGCCCCTTTTTGCAGTATTTATCGCCTTAAGTTTAGCAGTAGCAGTTTTTTTCAGCACCCGAGACAGTTCGGTCAAACAACTGCAGGAGCTCTATGAATCGATCGGCGAAGAAGCTGAGGAACGAAGCGGGCGCCTTGAAGGACCCTTCTTCTATAGTGTTTCAATTACCCTGTTAATCGCGATCTTTGTCCTTTTTGCTCCTGACCGGCTCTATTTTCCGATTTGCGGCATCCTGATCATGATTATTAGCGACACCTTTGCCTCGGTAGTTGGTAAAAAATATGGCAAGATTATAATTAAGATAGCTTACACCGGTACAAAACGCACCCTTGAGGGTTCCCTTACCTTTTTTTCTTCAGCATTCATTCTCTGTTTTGCCGCCTTCTCTTTTTTCGGACTGCTAAACCCGATCAATCAGCATGAACTAACCTTGAGAACAGTTGTGGTCTACTCATTTATTACCTCCGGCGCCGGCACAATAATCGAACTGTTGTCTCCTTCAACGATCGACGACCTAATGGTACCAATCGGCACCACATCTATCATCTACCTGCTCCCTCTATTCGGTTAACTTGCTTCCAACACCAATGTAATAAAACAAAAGAAAAGGCTCTGCTTTTTCTTTTTTGGTTGACAGCCCGGATAGTCGGTTCTACATCAACCCGTCTTTGCACCTGCCGATTACTACCCCTTTTTAGGCTCAGCACAGCATAACTTGACCGACCGGTTCAAGCTGTTCCTATGACTTTATCTTCCAACCTGAGTTTTGCCGCACCCAAAGCCGGTGGGCTAAAATGACGATGCTTCACAAAAACACTTGCAAAGGAGGTGAAAATAAATGGCAGTTAACGCAATCCCTTTAACCGCTCGTCTGCAACTGCGACTGAACACTGGGTTGGATGCTAATTTTAATCCAATCTACCGCACGCGCACCTTCTCCAACATTAAAACCAGCGCGGACAACGAAAACCTGTTCGCATTGGCAGAGGAGATCGGCGGCCTGCAGCTGCACACCCTTGACGCTGTACGCCGGGTAGACGAGTACGAACTGGAATTAGTGTAAAAGGCATCCCATATGTGGTTGCCACATAATAAGCAGAGGAGGTGATTAAATGAGCGCAACTTTGCAGATGATCTTCCGCAATGCTGCCAACAGCAACAGCACCATATCGGTGGCCGATCCCGACCCGGTAATTACCGCGATGGAAGTTGAAGCGGTAATGGATTCAATAATCAGTCGCAATGTTTTCAACACTGCGGGCGGTGACATCACAAGTAAGGTTAAGGCCCAGGTTGTTTCCAGGACCGTGGAAGTACTGGGAGAATATTAAAATAACCGAAAACAGGGGGCGGGCCTAATCCGCCCCCTGTTTTGAAGGAGGTGAGGCAAGACCATGGAAGAAATGGTTGTGTTACTCGGCAACTTCGGCTTTCCCGTAGCAGTCAGCGTATACCTGCTGATCCGCCTGGAGGGTAAGCTAGAAACCCTGACCGAAAGCATCCATTCCCTCTCGGAAGCCATAGTCAGGCATTAAGCCGGAGGATAAATTTCAAATAACTACCCTTTCGCCCTTGCCGGGAGAGGGCATAAACATCATATAACATGGAAAGGTACAATAAGCATGCAAAAACCGGTAGTTGTCCTTGACCCCGGCCATGGTGGTTATGACCCGGGAGCAACCTATAACGGACTAAAGGAAAAAGACTTAAACCTGGCTTTGGCCATTAAAGTCGCCTCCCGTCTGGATGGCGTAAAAACCCTGCTGACCCGCGAACGCGACATCTATGTATCGCTGGCCGACCGGGTGGCTTTAAGCAGAAGGGCTGAGGCCAACCTATTCATCTCGCTGCACGCCAACGCCGGCGGGGGGAAAGGCTTTGAGTCATTCATCTATCGCGGTCTGGGCGCAAAAGATCCGGCGGTGCTGATGCAGCAGCTTCTCCATCGGGCGGTTATGAAAGCGATCGACCGCTGGGAGATTACCGACCGCGGTTTAAAACGAGCCTCCTTCTACGTGCTAAGAAGCAATCCCCGCCCGGCGATTTTGATCGAATCACTCTTTCTCGACAACCTTAGGGAAGCGCAAATCTGGCGGGAGCCGCTCTTTGCTGAAACCCTAGCCGGCGGCTTGGTTGATGGGATAAAAAATGCCCTTGCCTTGAGCGATGCTGAGCCGCCAAGGCCGGCAAACCCCAAGGCAGCCGGATTTAAGCGATCGCGTACCTCCGGCCTCTACACAGTGCAGGTCGGCGCTTTCAGCCACCTGGAAAATGCTCGGCAGCGGCTGGCCGAAGCGCAGGTGGCGGGATTTAGGGATGCCTTTATATATCAAAAGCAGTAGCCACGAAAAACGGGGGCTTCGCTGATCACAGCAGAAGCCCCATCCTTTTACTTTTAATCTAATTTTTCTCATCCAGCCCGGCAGCACTCAAATTCTCACATCAGCCAGAAGCTGATATAAAAAATTGCTTATGGTGTTAATTTTCTCATACAGATCCGGGCCGCTCCCAACCCCTTCAGCGGCAATCAGCGGCTGTGATGTAAAATTACCTGTACGATCGTGCAGGTAGCGATAATGTTCAAGGGCCAGGCGGCCATGGTTAAGCCTTTTATCAACAAACTGGCGGGTGAAGCAGCAAGGCACACTTAAACCGCCCGTTAAATAAATGCGGCATTTAAACTGCTCCCCGGAATTTTGGCCTTCGATTTCGTCAATTCTCACTATATCGGTTACACTGACATAACCACATGCCCCATCGTTTTCAACCAGCGGGTGCCGCATTTTAAGCTGTACCAAAACAAAATTGCGACTGATTGGCAGCGGAACACTTTGCCCGCAGCCAAAGTATCCTTTGTAATACTTGCGCAGCTCAACAAGGTCATAACCGTATGTTTTAAGCAACCTGGTTATGAGAGTTTTAAGCCTGCGACTGTCTTCAAGCACTTCACCCTGTCGGGTGTGGATACGGGTAGCGTTTCCGCCAACCGGGCCGTAGCAGGGCTCCAAAGCAACAATAGACTGAATGCAGTTTTCGAATGTATTTATCTACTTCACCTCCCTGGCCTATTATAGGCGAACATATGTTTTTTGTAAAGCTCAAAATACACCTTAGAGAAGGAATTAACCCCAGCAGGTAGAAACATGAAGTTATTCTATGTTCACAAGAGGAGAAATGACAATGCCAAACAAACCGACCCGAGACGAAGCGTATGCGTTGCTGAAAAAATATAACCAGAGCGACGCCCTGATCAAGCATGCCCTGGCTGTAGAGGCGGTTATGGCATATTTTGCCGAAAAATATGGCGAAGAAGACCTTGAAAAATGGCGGGTGATCGGCTTGGTTCACGACTTAGATTATGAAAAATACCCCGAAGAACACTGCCATAAAACCAAGGCCATCCTCACCGAAGAGGGATGGCCGGACGATTACATCCGGGCCATCACCAGCCATGGCTGGAAAATCTGCACCACAGTCGAACCGGTGGAAACAATGGAAAAAGTGCTTTACACCACCGATGAATTGACCGGATTAATCGTTGCCACAATCCTGATGCGGCCGAGTAAAAGCATCCTCGACCTGGAGGTTAGTTCGGTTAAAAAGAAATACAAAAACAAAAACTTTGCCGCCGGCGTCGATCGCAGTATTATCGAAGAAGGCGCCGCGATGCTGGGCATGAGCCTGGACGAAGTAATTCAGGAAACAATCGATGCCATGCGGGCCGAAGCGGCCGCTTTAGGTTTGGCGGGATCTGCTTAATTTTTTTAGGGCAGCCGGCGATCCCGCCCGGGGCTGGCCTGTTCGAGGCAGGCAACGGTAAAGCCACCGCTTGAACCACCGCTGTTGTAAGCAGTATTCCAAAGGGTTTAGGCACGAACAAAATACTCATTTAACCGTTATGACGATGTGACCATGGCTTGACATCCAGATTGTAGGAAAGCGCTATGGTCTCCTTGATGTCCCTGAATACCCTCAAATAATTCCATCAAAACTCGCTAACATTTCACTGCCCTTTAATCCGGCAGTTCCAGGAACGTCGCGGACGGCACCAACCGGCTGTCGACAATATTAATACTGAGCTGCTTATGCATACGCAATTACATAAAAATTTGATCCGCTTTTCGCTTTTTCCCGAAAAATGATTAGACCCGCAGTTGCCTGTAGCAATAATTTATGCTATATGTAAAATATAGATTTTTTCGATTTATTTAATATTTACGCAAATTATGGCAAGGGTGTGATCATGATGATGGGGGAAAAATGGAATGCTCTTTCTGGAACCGTGGAGCAAGGAACACAAATGGCTTCGGCAAACAATACCAAGAGCAGTAGCGATTTTTTGAACGCATTAAGCCGGGTTTCGGCGGCGATAAGCGGCTTGGGCAACCTCGATGCCATCTTAAAGATAGCTTTAAATATTACCCTGAAAATGATGAATGGGGCAGCAGGCGGAATCATGTTGTTGGACGAAGAGAGCGGCCTGCTTTCCTACCGTGTATCCGAGGGGCTTTCCGAGCTTTATGTCGAAGAAATGTTTATGAAGCCCGGTGAAGGGATTGCCGGCCAAGTAGTTCAAAGCGGAAAAGCGATCCTGGTTGACGATATTTCTACTGAGGCTGCTGCTGTTCGCCCAGATTTAATCAGCCTGGAGAACCTTCGGGCGTTTATCTGCGTACCCCTAAAAGCAAAAAATAGGGTCCTGGGGGTAATGAACTGCGCCAGCCAGGATCCGTGTACTTTTACCATGAAAGATATTTTACTCTTACAGTCAATTGGAGATCAACTTGGTATAGCTATAGAACAGGCCAACCTGTATGAGCGGTTGCGCCGGGGCAGAGAACGCTACCGGCAACTGGCGCGCCGAATTATTGTTGCTCAGGAAGAAGAACGAAAAAAAATAGCCCGTGATTTACACGATGAAACCAGCCAAAATATGGCCGCACTGGCCCTTAATTTGCAAGCGCTGATCAAGATGGCGGAAATGCTCAATATTCAGGATCAAAGATTTATGGAAATTATCAACCGGAGCCATGCCACCACGGTACGCACCCATACTGAGATCAGTAGAATAATTGCCGATCTTCGGCCGACCCAGCTGGATAACCTGGGGCTTGTTGCGGCCATACGCCAGTACGTCTACACGAATGTGACTTCACAAGGGATGAATGTGCGCTACGATCTGGATGACGTCGATCGGCATCTTCTACCCGAGGAAGAACTAAGTTTGTTTCGCTGGGTCCAGGGAGCTATAGGAAATATTATTCAGCACTCTCAGGCTAAAAACGTCGAGGTGTCTTTAAAACAGATGAAAGATAAACTGTTCTTGAGCATAAGCGACGATGGCAAAGGTTTTGAATTTGACAATCTTCCGGCAATGAGAGAAAGGGGACACGGTTTTGGATTACTAAACATGAAAGAAAGGGTGACCCTGATCGGGGGAAGCTGTTCCGTAACAACAGAGCCGGGAAAAGGGACAACAGTTACTGCCGTATTACCTTTATCCGGCAGAAACAGAATAAAAAAAGAGGATGTGAGTGGCGGTACGGTAACCTAGCTGTTCTGAACAACCTGAGAAAGCCTTCCTTCCCCCAGACAAAAAATCGCAGAATCTTTGAAAGATGGTGAGCGGTAGATGGAGAAAATTGGGCTATTGGTAGTCGATGACCATGCCGTTGTTCGGGAAGGAATATGCGTGTTGCTGGAACTTTCTCCAGAAACTGTCGTCCTGGGTGAGGCTGCCAACGGTAAAGAAGCGCTGGAGATGGTAAGCAAGCTTAATCCAGATCTGGTCTTGATGGATATTGTCATGCCTGTTATGGACGGTTTGGAGACAACACGGATTATTTGCAGCAGCTATCCGAAAGTAAAAGTTCTGGTGCTCACTCAGTACGATGATCGCGAGCACGTATTACAACTAATTGAAGCCGGCGCAGCCGGGTTTATAAATAAAACCGCGGTCTCATCAGAACTAATCAGGGGAATCCGGGCCGTGCACCGCGGCGATTCATTTTTGTCGCCGCAGGTAGCCAGGTACCTGGTTGAGGATTTCCGGCAGGAGGCTCCCCACAAGAAAAACAGAGATCCTTATAGGCAGTTGACCGGCCGAGAACGTGAAATCTTAAAGTTACTGGCTGAAGGCTATACCACCCGTGAAATAGCCGGGTTTTTAGTAGTTAGCCCAAAAACAGTTGAGGGGCATAAAACAAGGCTCATGGCAAAACTGGAGCTGCGAAACAGGGTAGAATTGGTAAAATATGCCCTTAAAAAGGGCATCATAGAAATTTAACTCTAAGAAGAGGGAAAATTAGCTAAAAAACAGGGTGTTTACCCTATGCCTGATCTGAGGGGAATAACTCAAGACAAACAATTTGATTTATCCTAAAATTAAAAAAACTGCCGGTCAAAAGGTGACCGGGAAGGGAGGTTTTGATAATGGAAGGAGATAATTTAATCCTTGTTGTTGATAGCGACCTGGGGTTTTGTGCCGCCTTAGAGGAAAGTATGCAGGCCAGGCAATGCAAGACGGTAACCGCTTTGAACATGGAAAGTGCCATGCAAGCGGTTTTTTTACACCGGCCGGACCTGATCCTCCTGGGAACCATTTTGCCGCGAGGAGATGCGTTTCGACTACATCAGTGGCTGAAAGGAAATCCGGCGTTGCAAGACATTCCTCATTTCGTGCTGGACGCGTCTCCCGAAAACCACTTAACCAGGGGTTGGCGGCGCGATGAAGGAATGCAAGTGGATGCGGTAGATTATGTATGTAAACCGATTAAGGCCGCCGTTCTTGCGGAAGTCTTATGGAAAACATTAAATGTAACCGCTGCTGCAATTAAGGTGCTTATCGCCGATGATCATGCCTTGGTCAGGGAAGGCATTCGCACTTTGCTAAACGTGCAAAAAGATATTTATATTGTCGGCGAGGCGACCAACGGCGCAGAAGCGGTAAGCAAGGTCCTCGAACTTTTACCGGATGTAGTGCTGATGGATATCGTGATGCCGGAAATTGACGGGATTGAAGCTACCAGGCAGATCTGCAGTCTATGCCAGGAAAAAGTTAAAGTATTAATGCTCAGCCAGTATGACGACGATCAGAATTTATCAGCCAGTAGCAATGCAGGGGCACTAGGCTTTATTTCCAAGAAGAGCGCCAGTACTCAATTGCTGGAAGCTGTCAGGGCTGTCGGACGGGGAGGGCTGCCCGATGGTGAGCAGCAATACGCGTGCTAATAAATAATAGGCCGCCGTCCCATGAAGGGAGGATCTTGTTTGCAACCGGTAACGATTACCATTAATCAACGAGTGGTAAGCGGACATGCCGGCATGACCATACTGGAAATTGCCAGGGAATCGAAAATAGATATACCTACGCTCTGTGACGATTCAAGCCTGGAACCGGTGGGGGCATGCCGGCTTTGTTTGGTTGAAAATGAACAAAGCGGAGCTTTACTGGCATCCTGTGTTACCGCCGTTTCCCCGGGTATGATCATTAACACTAATTCCCCCAGGGTGCTTGAGCATCGAAAAACGATCGTTAAACTATTATTGGCCAGCCATCCTGACGCCTGCCTGGTTTGCGATAAAGGAAACCGTTGTCGTTTACGTCAGATTGCTTCTACAATGAATATCGGTTTTAATGAGCTGGAAAAAATACCCCAGTTTGCCGCTATCCAAGAACTGAACCCATTTATTACACGAGATATGGCAAAGTGTGTATTGTGCGGCAAATGTGTCCGAGCCTGCCGGGAGATTGTTGTTGAAGGAGCAATCGATTATTACCAGCGGGGGTTCAGCGCACACCCGGCCACATTAAACGATACTCCCCTGGAGCGCTCGCCGTGTACTTTCTGCGGGGCCTGCCTGGCATTATGCCCCACCGGCGCACTGATGGAAAAAGAAGTGCCTTTCCAGGGAACTACCGGCTCCTCTGTCCGGACCGCCTGTGCTTATTGTGGTTGCGGATGCCCAATCACGCTTGAAATCAAAGGCCGGCGAGTGGTCCGGGCCCTGCCCACAAAAGGAGATTTTTTTAGCAACGGCGCCCTTTGTATCCGGGGAGGCTTTGGTTACGACTATATCCACAGCAAAGAGAGATTGGTTGCCCCTCTAATTAAAGAAGGAGACCATTTTAAGAAAGTTTCCTGGGAAGTAGCCCTAAAGGCGGCAAGCGCTGGGTTAAACCGGGTAAAAAGTCAGTTCGGACCCGACGCCATGGCGGTTTTTGGTTCATCGAAGTGTACAAACGAAGAAAATTACTTGCTGCAGAGGTTCGCCAGGACAGTTCTTAAAACAAATAATATCGATAACGGAAGCAGCCCATATAACTTGGCTATCCGGTCGGGGCTGGGCGATACTACCGGTTATTTGAGCACCACAAATCTGTTGGAGGCGCTGGAAGAGGCTGAGTTAATCCTTGTGATCGGGACGGATTTGACCGTAACCGCCCCGCGGGCGGCTTATGCAGTCAAGCGTGCTGTAAGAAACAAGCAGGCCAAATTAATTTTAATCGAGCCGAGGCAAACAAAACTAGCCTCATTTGCCCACTGGTGGCTACGCCCGGAACCGGGGAGTGAAGCGTTATTGTTAAACGGAATGGCCTCGGTAATCATTGAGGAAAAACTCTTTAACGCTGAGTATGTCAGCCGGCTAACTGAAGGGTTTTCCGCCTTAGCGGATGCGTTGAAGAGCTTTTCTCTCGAAGCCGCGGCAAAAGATACACATCTGCCCGCCGATGAGATTTTAAGCGCTGCCCGCGCCTATGCCGGCGCGAGCAAGTCTGCAATCGTGCTAGGTCCAGGCATAACCTGTGCCGCAAGCGGAATAGAAAGTATCAAAGCCCTTTCCAACCTGGCTTTGCTCACCGATAATATCTGGTGCAGCAGCTGCGGTATATATTCGATTCAGAAGGATAATAATGGTATGGGTGCTTGCGAAATAGGCTCTCTTCCCGATTTCCTGCCTGGTTACCAGCCGGTGGCTGATTTGACGGCCAGGAATAAATTTGAACGGCTTTGGCAAAGCGAGCTCCCGGCAAACCCGGGTCTAAGCATGGCTGAAGCGTTAAGCCGGGGAAAAGAAATACCGCTTAAAGCACTTTATGTTGTTGGCGAAAACCCCGTCCTAAGCCTCCCCCAGCCCCGGCAAACTAGAGAAGCTCTCTCAAGCCTTGACTTTTTGGTTGTTCAGGACCTGTTCCTGACCGAAACTGCCGCGTTCGCTGACGTAGTTTTCCCCGCCGCCAGTTTTGCCGAAAAAGAAGGGTCTTTTACCAATTTTGAAGGCAGGATCAACTGGTTAAAGCAGGCTATCCCTCCGTACGGCGAAAGCTTGCCCGACTGGGAGATTGTCCTGCGCCTTGCCAAAGAGATGGGCGATCAACTACCTTACTCCACCCTGGAGCAGGTAATAACTGAAATTGAAGAGTTTGTGCCGCTCTACGAAGGCTACGATCACCAGGAAGAGCGGCCAAGTGAAAAATGGTCGCACTGGGAAGAGCGGCGCAATCTCGCCTTTCAGTCGCTGGCCGGTTTTCCACGGTTTTCAATTCCTGATTGCTTCTCACCGCCGCATAAAAAGCCTGAAGAATACCCTTTTTGCCTGGTCTTGGAAGAAACGCTTCCTTTTTTCGGAAACGGGACCAGGAGTGGAAAAGCCCGGCGGCTGAAGACTATTTATCCTCCGTTACTGCTAAAAATCGGCACAGATGACGCGGCAAAGCTAGCCCTCGCCACCGGCAACGCCGTAAGAATCAGCTCGCCTTTCTCCCAATTAAATGCTACCGTGGATATTTGCGCTACGCTGCCCCCGGGAATGATAGCCCTACCCGCTTCGTTTCCCGATGCGATGGATCTGTTCTCACCGGATATGGGCAAAGAAAAGAATCTACCTCCCGCGTCGTTTTGTTACGCCCAGTTGGAAAGGGTGAGCCTTGATGAATAAAGCACAGAAAGAGCCAGAAATAAATCCAGAGGTGCTTCTAGACATAGTGACCGCATACCGGCGGCAGAAATGGTCGCTGATTCCGCTGGTACAAGAGATACAGGCCGAGTTCGGATATATCCCTCCGCAATCCATTCCTTTGATTGCCGATGCGTTAAAGCTCTTTCCCAGCGAAGTACAGGGAGTGATCTCTTTTTACGAACAGCTGTATACAGAGCCCCGGGGGAAAAACATCGTCAGGGTATGCCGGGGCACGGCCTGTCATGTGCGCGGGGGGAAAACTGTTCTTAAGCTGGTTAAGCAGCATCTGGGGTTGGAAGAAAACCAGACTTCAGACGACCTGGAATATACTTTAGAAACCGTTGCCTGCCTCGGCATTTGCGCGCTTTCTCCTACTATGATCATTAACAAGCAAGTTTACGGTCATATGAATCCCCAAAAGATCAAACAGCTGTTTAAGAAGGAGTGACGGTAACCGGTGGTAATCAGACAGACTGTTTTTGTTTGCCAGGGCACAGGTTGCCTTTCCAGCGATTCCGGGGCCATCTATGATTCTTTGTGCTCCGAACTTAAATGTCTCGAGATCCAAGATGTCCAGCTGGAGTTTACCGGCTGTCATGGCTTTTGTGAGCAGGGCCCCATTGTCATCGTTGAGCCCGAAGGAATCTTCTACACCCGTGTCCAGGCCGGTGATGCCCCAGAGATCGTATTCTCCCACCTCAAAAACGGAGCGCCCGTAGAGCGGCTTTTCTACCGGGATCCGGCAAGCGGCGAAGCGATCCCCTATTACCAGGATATCAATTTTTACAAAAAACAACACCGGGTGATCTTGCAAAACTGCGGCCATATAAACCCCGAAAAAATCGAGCACTCCATCGCAAACGGAAGATACCGCGCCCTTAAAAAGGCCCTGTGGAAAATGACCCCGCAACAAGTGATCGAAGAGATAAGCAAAGCGGGTCTGCGGGGGCGGGGCGGGGCCGGTTTTCCGACGGCCGTGAAATGGGAATTTTGCCGCAATGCCCCCGGAACGAAAAAATATGTGATCTGCAACGCCGATGAAGGCGATCCCGGCGCCTTTATGGACCGCTCGATCCTGGAAGCCGATCCCCACGCTGTACTCGAGGGGTTGGCCATCGCAGGGTACGCTGTCGGTGCCGACGAAGGTTATATTTATGTTCGAGCCGAATATCCACTGGCTGTGCAACGGCTGCGCCAGGCCCTGCAACAGGCCGTAGAAAAAGGGTTTTTGGGAGAGAACATCTGCGATTCCGGCTACAATTTTAAAATTAACATCAAGGAGGGCGCCGGCTCCTTTGTTTGCGGCGAGGAGACGGCACTGATCGCCTCTATTGAAAGCCGCCGGGGAATGCCCCGACCGCGCCCCCCTTTTCCGGCTCAATTTGGCTTGGATGGTAAACCGACTGTGATTAACAATGTTAAAACCCTGGCTACCGTTTCCGCTGTTATCGATTGTGGCGTAGACTGGTTTTCTTCGATCGGCACTGAAAAGAGCAAGGGTACCGTTGTCTTTGCCCTAACCGGAAAAGTTGCCAACAGCGGGTTGGTGGAGGTACCGGCGGGGACGCCGCTGTCAACAATCGTGTTTGATATCGGCGGCGGGATACCGCGCGGCAAAAAATTTAAAGCGGTTCAAACCGGCGGCCCTTCGGGAGGATGCATTCCGGCGCCTTATATCGATACCCCCGTCGATTTTGAAAACCTGGCCCGCCTTGGCTCCATCATGGGTTCGGGCGGAATGGTAGTGATGGATGAGAGCACCTGCATGGTTGAGATCGCCAGGTATTTTTTAAGCTTCACGCAATCCGAGTCTTGCGGGAAGTGTACCCCGTGCCGCCTGGGAACCAGGCAAATGCTGGAGATACTAACCCGTATTACGAAAGGACTGGGACGCGACAGCGATCTAAAGTTACTTCTGAAGATAGCCGGGACGGTAAAAGAGGGATCTTTATGCGGGCTGGGACAGACCTCCCCCAACCCTGTATTGACTACCCTGAAATATTTTCGCGAAGAATACGAAGCGCACATTAGAGAAAAGAAGTGTCCGGCAGCAGTCTGCGACGCGCTGATGATATCGCCTTGTCAACATGCCTGTCCGGCAGGGGTCGACGTGCCCCGCTACCTCGACGCCATATCCCGTGGCGCATACCTGGAAGCGGTGGAGATAATTCGCCGGCGCAACCCCTTTCCTGCAATCTGTGGCCGGATCTGTGACCACCCGTGCGAACTGCGCTGCCGCCGCGGCGAGCTTGATGATTCGCTGGCAATCAGGGCCCTGAAGCGCTTTGCTGCAGACCGCTATTTCGATAGCGCAATAAATATTCCGGCGCCACAACCGTTTGAACACGTGTGGCCGCAAAAAGTAGCCATTGTCGGGGCCGGCCCATGCGGACTGACCTGTGCCTATTTTTTGGCCCAAATGGGCTACGGTGTAACAGTTTTCGAAGCGCTCCCGGTAGGCGGCGGCATGCTTTCGGTGGCCATACCGGAGTTTCGCCTGCCGGAAGAAGTAATCCGCATGGAGATAGATTACATTAAAATGTGCGGGGTCAAGATCAACTATAACAGTCCGGTAAATATCAATTTTACCATCGAAGACTTGAAAAACAGCGGATACGACGCGGTGTTTATCGCTGCCGGCGCCCAGAAAAGCCAGCAGATCGGCATCCCCGGTGAATTCGAAGATTTAGGCGGCCTTTATTACGGGTTACGCTTTCTCAGGGACGTCAAGGTCGGCAAGCCGGTCCAAACCGGTAAAAAAGTAATCGTTATCGGCGGCGGCAACGTAGCCCTCGATACCGCACGTACCGCCGTGCGCATGGGGGCAGAGCAGGTGGAGATATATTACCGCCGGACCAAAGATGAGATGCCGGTTTCAAAGGCGGAATATGATGAAGCGGTAGCTGAAGGGGTAAAAATAAACTTTCTGGTCAGCCCTACCCGCATCGTCAGCAGCAATTGGAAGGT
>DBBD01000002.1 GCA_002292015.1 Firmicutes bacterium UBA993 | reverse complement strand
TCCATCGTTTTGACATAATACTCCCTGCCGGATACAAGCGTACCGCTTTTTGAACCGCAAGCCGGGCAAACAAGGTTTCCCATTTGCGCCGGCTGGGCTTCATACGTTACCCGGCAGATGACGCACTGTATAACGACAGCTGTTCTTTCAATCTTCAATTTTGCTCCCTCGGCTATTGTATCTTTACTTAAATAATCAAAATAGCGCTGGAGCCATTCATCCTCCAAATCGCTGAGCCCGCCTATTTGCAGGTGAACAAAGATTACCTTGTTGGCCTTGTTCGCCGCGCCATGTTTCAGTACAATATCCAGAATACTTTCCGTTATTGACAGCTCATGCATAGGAAGCAAACCCTTTCTTTCAAGCTTTCAAGTACCTCGCCATATATCGGCGGAATGACCGGTAAGGTTCAATGTTTCTTTCTACTTTCAGGTGTAGGATGGCCCCTTCGAAGGCGTGAAAAATGAAGTACGCCGTATCCCGGGTATCCAGATCGGGGGATATCGATTGGTCATGTTTTGCTTCCTGCAGGCATGTTTCAATCCGAGTAATAAGATTTTTTATAGCTATCTCCAGGTAGGCGCGAAGCTTTTCGTCAATATCAGCCAGCTCCAGCGAAAGATTGCCGAGTGGACAACCCAGGATGCAACCCGAGTTTTCAAATATTTTTTCATAATGCTTGAATAGATTGTCCAGCCTTGTTAAGGGCGGAGTTTTTTTATCCTCCAGGTAGCGGCTAAAGATTTGGCCGATGGTCGTGGTGAAATAGTCAATTACCGCCAGACCGAAATCCTCTTTGCTTTTGAAATAGTAATAAAAAGAGCCTTTCGGAACACCTGCCGCGTCCAGAACTTGCTGAATACCGGTGGCATGAAAACCTTGGGCGTGAACCAGGCCGGCTCCTTTACGTATTATTTCTTTGCGGGTGCTTTTTTGTTCCATTAATATATTACCCTGTTGTAATTAGTTCAGTTCTGCATTATGTTCAGGAAAGCCTCCAGCCTACCTTTTTCCTGGGCAATTTTCAGGCCCATTTCCACAATTGTGGCCGGAGTTGAGGGTACTTGCGCTCTTTCCGTTAGCACCATCGCGCCGGTCGGACAGCCGGTGACGCAGAGGCCGCAGCCGATACATTCCGCGGTATTAACCACGGCAATGTCATTAACCATTGCGATGGCTTTCATCGGGCAGCGCACATCGGTGCAAACTGAACATCCCGTGCACTCACTGGTGCGAACCACAGCTTCAAAACGGCTGGGCTCAAAAGCATGGGGGTGTTTAAGCTGGGTTCTGCCGCGCAAAACGGTGCAGCAGCAGGGGCAGCAATTGCAGATCAGGTTGGCCCGATCCGCGCTGTTGTTGCTTGTGTGAACCAGGCCGGCTTCTTCCGCCAGGTCCAGCACCTTTAAACCTTCTTCCTGACTGATCTTGCGGGCAAAACCACGCTCGACCAGGAATTCCGCCGCGTTGCCAAAAATCAAGCATACCTCTTTGGGTTTGGAACAACCTTCCACACTGACCCTACAAGCGCAATTAGCCAAGGCAATATAGGAGGCATTTTCAATGAACTTTTTCACTTCTTCGTAGGGGTGGACACGATCCTGTGCCGTGATCGATTTCTCTACCGCCACCACCCGCATCAGCGGCGTGGGATTCCCGGAGAACGAAGCGCCGAGGGCTTCCTTGTGGTATTCTTCCCATAGTTTACCTAAGCGCTTGTGCATTGGTGTGCCGCCGCCTTTCATAAAGGGAAACTCGAACACGCCGGGAATAAGGGGCACTAAACCATAGAGCATGGCACCATCTTTAGAACGGGAGATGATAATTCCTTTCTCGGCCATGGCTTCCAGATGCTTTAAGGCTTCTCTTTCGCTAATTTCTGCCTTCTGCGCGATGGCCGCCGGCGTTTTTACTCTATAGCTCATATTCACGGCAACGGCAGCCTCCTGCGGTGTGAAAAGCATTCTTAGAATTTGATCAATGGAGTTCGCTTTCGGGGCAGTAGACGGATATGCATCCAGAATTGCTCTTAATTCTTCGTAAATATCCATAAGTCACCTCCTTTAATTTACTATGGTTATATTATATTAGACCGGTCGTCTACATGTCAAGGTTAATTTTGATAGCAATCCTTAACTGAATGCATCTTCGCTGCACTTTTTCTAACAAAGTTGCATTTACTACGTCCAACCAAATCTGAAGCAGTGCGATCGTCAAGAAAAAAATTGATCCACTAACGCCGAGAAAAAAAGTGATGATTTAAATCCAAAAAAAGTCTATTTTGCCTCACAGAAAAGTGGATTTTTGCAAATAGGCATAATTATACTCATATACGAAACGATTCAGGTGGGAAATAAGTCTATTTTTAGCTCAGTACAGGAAAATACTTAAAATATCTTGATTTATTAGCATTATTGTTGTATGTAGTAGGTGTGATATGATTTTTTATTTTCGCCATAATGTGGAGGAAATAGAAACATGTTCAAGCAAAACCCTAACAAAGGTCAAATCAGTATCTTGGACCCCTGCCTGCAGTTCAGAAAAGGTTAGAAAAGAGAACAAACCCTGGGTGCGTTGCTATTTACGTTAGAGAAGATGATAAATGTGCAATGTAAAGACCTTACCCTATATTTTTTTATGGTGAGACCTGATGAGCTGCAAGCGGGAACATTGGACAAGCTTATTACTGCGCTGAAGCGGTCCGACTGGCTCTCCACCGCGGAATAGGCGGTATTCATGGTTAAGGCTGTCGTCCCCGGTTTCCGGAAAGAAGGCGGCTGCGAAGAAAGTTTTACTGGGACGGCCCTGGCCAGGAGGAGGCTGGATGAGATCGCCGCCGGCAGGGGCGATGCTTCATGAGAATCAGGTCGGTAACATAAACGGAGGTGGGAAAAAATGATACTGTTAAATCCCAAGAGGTACACCCGTGAGTACCCGGATGCCGAGTCGCGGGAAATAATGCTAAAGACTATAGATTTCTTTGAGAATAAAGGAAAGAGAAAGCTAAAAGAAGATGACCGGGAACGGGTGTGGTACGAGGACTTCCTCGCGTTCCTTAAAGAAAATAAGATATTCTACAGCCTGCTTACACCGCCCGCCTACGGTGAAAAAAACTGCCGCTGGGATACCTGGCGCAACTCTGGATTTAATGAAATAACCGCTTTTTACGGACTGCACTATTGGTATACCTGGCAGGTCTCCATCCTGGGCCTCGGGCCTATCTGGATGGGGCAGAACGAGGAAGCCAAGCAGAAAGCGGCCCGCCTACTGAAGCAGGGAGAGGTGTTTGCTTTTGGCCTGTCGGAGCGGGCGCACGGCGCCGATATTTATAGCATCGAAATGACCCTCTCGCCGCAAAACAACGCTACTTACCTGGCCAATGGTCAGAAATACTACATAGGCAACGGCAATGCGGCGGAGATGGTATCCACCTTCGGCAAGATGGCCGGCAGTGGCAATTATGTGTTCTTTGTAGCCAATTGGCGTCATAAAAATTACGAACTGGTTAAAAACGTGGTCAATTCGCAATCGTATGTGGCTGACTTCATTTTGCGCGACTACCCGTTGACAAAGGCTGACATCCTGTCACAGGGGCAGCAAGCCTGGGATTCGGCGCTTAACACAGTGAACGTGGGTAAGTATAACCTGGGTTGGGCCTCCATCGGTATCTGCACCCACGCTTTCTACGAGGCGTTAAACCACGCGGCCGGCCGCCGGCTGTACGGTATGTGTGTCACCGATTTTTCCCACGTGAAGCAAATGTTTGTAGACGCTTACTCGCGCCTGGTGGCCATGAAGCTGTTTGCCCTGCGGGCCTCTGACTACCAGCGGGTGGCAACACCTGCGGACCGGCGCTATCTTTTGTATAACCCCACGGTTAAAATGAAGGTCACCACCCAGGGTGAAGAAGTGATAAACCTGCTATGGGACATTATTGCGGCTAAGGGTTTTGAGCGTGACACTTATTTTGAAATGGCCGCCCGGGATATCCGCGCCCTGCCCAAACTGGAGGGTACGGTCCACGTCAACATCGCCCTCATTGTCAAGTTTATGCCCAATTACTTCTTTTCCCCGCAAGAATATCCGGAGGTGGGGTGCCAGAACCAGGCGGCGCACGATGGTTTCCTTTTTAATCAGGGTGGGGCAGGCGGCCTTGGCAAGATTCATTTCCATGATTACGCGCCGGTTTTTGCTGCTTTTGACCTGCCCAATGTTAATATCTTTAAAGAACAGGCGGCTCTTTTCAAAGAGTTTCTGGCCGCCGCCACGCCTGACGAAAACCAGAGTCGGGATACCAACTTCCTGTTGGCGCTGGGCGAGCTGTTTACCCTGGTAGTCTACGCGCAGCTCATTTTGGAGAACGCCCGTATCTATCGGGTGGATGATGACCTGGTGGATCAGATCTTTGACTGTTTTGTGCGGGACTTCTCCAGGTTTGCCCTGCAGCTTTACAGTAAACCCAGCAGTATGCCCCGGCAGATGGAGTATCTGTTGAAGATGATCAGGAAACCAGCAGTTGACCACCCCCGCTACAACCGTGTGTGGGAAAACCATGTTTTTACCCTGAAAAACGCCTACGAGATGAACGAATGATTAGGCACAGATCGCGCGTTTGCAGGGGAGGTCGTCAAAAGCGCATCACAGCCATAGAATAAAGGGATGGAGTTGAAATGGTTGATTTACAAGAGGGACTATTGTAGAAGAAATTAGGGACAAACTTCTATTTTATTGCGCCAAAGGCGCTCATCGCCTGCTCGAAAGGAACGAGATTAAAACGACGATTGACATTTAAAGAGCTACGTCAAAATGAAGCCAGAGGATCATCGTCCTCTGGATGAGATGACTACCGCCAATCATAATCTCCAGAGCATTTAACCTCATATTCTGCAAGTATATTTTCTTCTGTAGGAGCAAAAATCCTTTGCCAAATAAGCAAATCTGTCTTATTATACTCTTGTTCTGAAGACGCTTAAATTTAGACTATAGACTATGAGATTTTCTAACTATTCAGGTGGATAGACTGAAGATGGGAAGGCATAGAGCAGAGGGC
>DBBD01000140.1:8415-22251 GCA_002292015.1 Firmicutes bacterium UBA993 | reverse complement strand
ACCAGGATCAGTATACTTTTTTTCAGAGCGGGCACCTGCTTTTCAGTACAGCCGGCCCGCTGGCCCCAGCTCCCGGGTTTGAAAAGCAGCAAGCGGTACACTTTGCCCATCTGGCCATGGCGCAGCACCCGGCGCCCAGGCGCATCCTCTTGATTGGCGGCGGTCTGCGCGGCAGCTTGAGCGAAATTATCCGCTACCCGGTGGAGCAGGTTGACTATATCGAGCTGGACCCGGTGCTAACCGAAATGGCCGGGCCGTATCTCTCCGCAGCCACCCTGGCGGCGTTGGCAGATCCAAGGGTGCGTCTGTTGCATACCGACGGCAGGCTTTTTGTAAAAACGACAGAGAAGCAGTACGATCTTATAATCGTCGATCTTCCCGACCCGGTCACGGCTGTTCTAAACCGCTATTACACCCGCGAATTCTTCCAAGAAGCAGCCGCCCTGCTTAATCCCGGAGGAGTATTTGTGATCGCGGCCACCTCCACCCCGGACCTGCGAGGCCTGGCCGTGACCAATCGCAACACTGCGATTTACCATACGCTGGCCGGGGTGTTTTCCCAGGTTGTTGTGGCCGGTGAACAGCTTATGTTTTTCTTCGCCGGCGATACTCCGGGGCAAATTTCAGTGGATGCAACCGTTTTGGCGGAACGATTCCGGAAACAGAATATTAAGAGCGATGCTTTCGCGCCGGAACATTTTTACACCCTGTTGCCGGAAATGCAGCTACGGCGGGTGAACTGGGTGGTCCGCCATCACGGGCGCAGCAGCGAGGCACACCTGGCGGGTCCGGACATCGGGCCCATTTCTTTTCCACCGGTAGCTGCGCTGGATCAGGCAGAAGAGATACTGCCGCCGGTCGCGCAACGCCATTTTATCAATACTGATTTCAGGCCCATCAGCTATTATTATACTTTGATGTTCTGGGATGAACTAACCAGGGCGAACCGGGGCGAAATATTCCGCCGGCTACTGCGCGTTCAGCCATCATGGATTTTGCCATTGTTGTTGATTCCCCTGTTGGGGGTTATCGCTTTACGAGCTACGGCCAGTCGCTGCGGCAGAAGGTTTGACAGGGGTTTTGCGGTGCTGTTTGCTGTTTTTGCCACCGGACTTTCCACAATGTCGCTGCAGATTGCTATGCTCTTTTCCTTCCAAAGCATCTATGGATTTGTCTTCGAAATGGTGGGCCTGATTACAGCTGTTTTTATGGGTGGGCTGGCCCTGGGAACTTATCTGACTAATCGCTTTCTGCCTGACAAGGGCAGCCTGAATCTTTTGGCAGGCGCACAGGCCTTAGTCGCCTTGTTAGCCGTGATCATCGCCTTGGTTTTACCTCAGGCCGCGGCGGTGCAATCCCTTACCGCTGTACTCGCTATCTTTTATATACTTACTTTTATCGCCGGTCTCGCAGGCGGTGTCTGTTTCCCGCTGTCAGCTGCTAACTTTTTGGCTGTGAAGAAGCATACGGAAAAAACCACTGGCGCCGTTTATGGCGTCGAGCTTTTTGGAGCATGTGCCGGCGCTGTTCTGGCTGGAGCGCTAGTGGCGCCCGTCCTTGGTATCGTGGCCTGCTGCCTGTTTGGCGCAATTGTCAATATTGCTGCTTTCGTGGTAATATTAATTGCGAAAACTTAAGTAAAAAACCTTTGCTAGTAAATATTGATAAACAGTGTAATCGGAGGTTTAGTTGGTGCCAAAAGGAGATCGATTCTCCATTTTAGGAAGACGGGAATTCATTATTGCCGGGGCGGCTTCTGTTTGCGCCCTCTGCCTGGCCAAAGTAACGGGTTGTACCCCTGAAAAAGACGTACCAAAAGGACAAGCGGCTCCCGGGGAGCAGATCGGCCTGGTCAGGCCTGTGCCCTCGCCTTGGTTTGCGCAAACAGAGAACAATAAAGTACAATGCCTGCTCTGCCCACACGAATGTTCATTGGCAGATGGGGAAAGAGCGATCTGCCGGGCACGCGAAAACCGCGGAGGCGTCGGCTACACCCTGACCTACGGCAACCCCGCCCTGGTGCAGCAAGACCCCATAGAACGCAAACCTTTCTATCATGTCATACCCGGCAGCTGGGCTCTTTCCATCGCTACCGCCGGTTGCAACCTGGCCTGTCACTTCTGTGAAACCTGGGACATCGCCCTGGTAAAGCCGGAAGAGGTACACAACTTCGATATGCCGCCGGAAAAAGTGATCGCCCATGCGCTGGACACAGGTGTGCGTGCGATCAGCTATGCTTTTGGCGAACCGGTGGCTTTTTATGAGTATATGGCGAGTACCGCCGCGTTGGCCAAAGAAGCGGGGCTGCTAAACCTGGCCCACACCGCCGGTTATATTCGGCCGGAGCCGCTGCGGCAGCTTTGCCGGACGCTGGACGCAGTTAATGTGGATCTAAAGAGTTTCGATCAAGACTTTTACCGAAAGGTTGTCGGCGGCGAGCTGGCGCCTGTTCTGGAAAGTCTGCGGTTGTTGCGCAATGAGGGAGTCCATCTGGAGATTACAAATATTGTTATTCCGACCCTTAACGACGATTTAGCGACAATCGGGAAGATGTGCCACTGGATCGCTGCTGAGCTGGGAACGGATGTGCCGCTGCATTTTGCCCGTTTTTATCCCCTGTACCGGCTTTCCACCCTGCCGCAAACTCCGGTTGCCACGCTGGAACAGGCCCGCGAAACAGCCTTGCAGGCCGGCCTTAAGTTTGTCTACATCGCCAAGGTAATTGGGCATGAAGGCGAAAATACTTTCTGTCCCGGCTGTGAACATAAGGTGATAAAAAGAATGGGCTTTGTTATCACGGAGAATAACCTGCAAAACGGCACCTGCAAGTTCTGCGGCACCGCTCTGCCCGGGCTGTGGCATTAAATCGTTGCCTTAAATAAAAGCAGGGTTACTCCAAGTAAAATTTAAGACACTCGGTGGAGGTGTGTTTCGTAGTGAGCAAGCGACCGATCGTCAAGGTTGGTCAACCCGGCCTCCTTTGCCCATTCGATGGCTTCGACGAATTCCTCGGAGGTAATGGCGCGAGCAATTAACGGGAAATCAAAGGCCATGAATTCAACACGGTATTGCGACATGATATTAACATAGGTTTTTGTGGACAAGTTTGCCGCTACCCATTGAACGAACTCCCGCGTCCCGGCCACCCGGTTTGGCATCACCAGGTGACGCACCATCAACCCGCGCAAGGCAACGCCGCGTTCATCAGTAATCATTTCACCAACCTGGCGGTGCATCTCTTCAGTCGATTCCTTAGCCATCTGCGGGTAGTCCGCGGCGGCAGCCAGGTTATAGCGCTGCGCCTCGGCACCATCCATGAATTTTACATCCGGCAGGTAAATATCGACAATCCCGTCCAACAGTTTAACTATCTCAACCCGCTCATAACCGCTGGTGTTGTAGCATAATGGCAGTTGTAGCCCCTTCTTTAAGGCTATTCGCGTAGCACTGAGGATGTTTGGCATGACATGGGTTGGCGTGACCAGGTTGATGTTGTGACACCCGATACGCTGCAACTCAAGCATCATATCGGCCAGCTCCTCGTCGCTGACTTCATGGCCCCAACCTTTGTGGGCGATGGGGTAGTTCTGACAAAACACACACCGCAAGTTGCAGTTGGAAAAAAAGATAGTACCTGAGCCGCCCCGCCCCACGAGAGGCCGCTCCTCGCCAAAATGCGGGCTGTGGCTAAAAACCATCGCTTTTTTGGGGGCAAGACAGAAACCCTGCTGACCCGCACGGCGGTTCACACCGCAACGCCGTGGGCAAAGCAGGCAACTTTCCATGATGCCATAGGCCTGATCAATCCGCTCGGCCAGTTTCCCTTCAGCTTCCAGCAGCGCATAGGCCGGTTGCCGGCGCTCGGCGCCCGCCGCCTGATCCCCGTCATCTTCCCGTAAAGGCTCCGGTAGAGGCTCCCGCAACAGCCACGACCTGCCGGCCAGTAAGAGTAACCCGCCCCCGCCGACCAAGCCAAGAATTTTTAAAAAATCCATACGCTTCATCCTAGTGACAAGGCCTCCCCCCGAAAGCACAGACTTAAGGTCGCTGGGAAATCCACCTGAATCCACCTGTGGAACACGGCAGAAATATTTTGCGGTGTGTCGGCGCCGGCGTGGGGTTAAAGTTGACTAGAGACAGCTCTAGGTGATCAGAATTAGAGCACGGTTCCCACGTTTCCAGCACAACCTGGGTCAAGTGGACACCCCGGTAAGACTGACCAAAGACACACGAGTACCCAAGGTGCTCAACTGAAGGAATTATACCAATTTTCTTTTGCTTGCGTCAAACAATGGTAAAACCGTCCAGCTCCTCGCCATTTAAGGATACGAAATGAATATCGATAATTGGCGGGTGATTATTATAACCTTCGACATTTCCCACTAAAACATGCCGGGCTAATAGCGTTTCTCTCCAAAGGGTAACCAGGCCTTTTGGGTCAAGGTATTTTGGGTGTAGTGACCAAAGTCTCATTTCTCAATCCTCTGCTTGGATATAACCAGTTTAATGGTTAAGTTCATCGTATTGAAAATTTTTTTTGTTGGGCCTCGACGTTAGCGACAACAGTAAATGCATAAGTTGTATAAAATGCGAAAGAGCATGTCCTTCAGCTGCCATCAATGTGAAAGTGAATGGGAAAAAGCCCAAGATAGGCCATCACCTATACATTGCTTGTTGCAGGTGCTTTAAGGAATGCCCCCAGAAAGCGCTGTCTCTAAGTTTTATTGGCAATAGACCATACATCCCACCGTGGACCAGAGCAGCTAGTGGGCTACATTGACCTATCGAATTTAAAGTCGTAGTTTTATTCTAAACCTTTTACATCGGACAATGTTCACGGCCGACCCGGGAGGCAGACGGGGCCGTGGCCATTGCCCACGTTGGCGGCTGCGGCCTGCACAATTTTTTGATAGACGTACTCTTTAGCCCTGGCGACGGCCGCGAGCGGGTCGTCTTCAAAGCAGAGATAGGCGGCAATGGCTGAGGAAAGCGTGCACCCCGTACCGTGGGTGTTTTTTGTATTCACTCTCTCGCGGCTAAACAGGTGAAACTCCCTGCCGTCATAGAAGATATCCGCCGCTTCCCGGGACTCAAAGTGACCGCCCTTGATCAGCACTCCCTCCGCACCCATGTTATAGATCAGGCGGGCTGCTTCCCTGAGATCGGCTTGGTTTTTGATCTTCAACCCCGCTAGAACTTCCGCTTCGTAGAGGTTGGGGGTAATGATGGTAGCACAGGGCACCAGCTGGTCCCTGATGGCCTGGACTGCATCCTGCTGCAGCAGCAGGGCGCCGCTGGTCGCCACCATGACCGGGTCAATCACCGCTTTGGCCACGGCGTAAAATCTGAGCCGGCCGGCTACTGCCGCCACGACGGCGGAACTGCCGAGCATACCCACTTTCACGCTATCCGCCCCGATATCAGTCATCACGGCGTCGATCTGGGAGACCACAAATTTGGGCGGCAGCTGGTGAATTCCCTGCACCCCCAAGGTATTCTGCGCGGTAACGGCGGTGATGGCGCTCATGCCGAACACCCCAATTTTCTCAAACGCTTTAAGGTCAGCCTGGATGCCGGCACCGCCCCCGGAATCGGAGCCGGCGATGGTTAGTGCCCTCTTAATCATTTTCAATCCCCCCGAAATGGTCGTAACCTTGGCTTTTTAACTCGGTTTTACCTTCCGCCGTGATTATTTGCACCCCGTGCTGTATCTCCGTCATCTCGCCGATAACCCGAAAGTCGGTGCCCAACTCGCGCAAGCCATCACGGGCCGTGGGAACCGCTGCCCCGGGCAGTGTGACCACCAGTTCATAGTCTTCGCCCCCGAATAAGGCCCACTGCAGCCAGTCTTTGGCCAGTTTTTCAGCGGCCAGCCTGGTGGCTCTGCTGACCGGCAGCTGATCGGCGTAGACGAGCGCCCCCGTACCGCCGCCACGGCAGATGTGGTGAATCTCGCCGGCCAGCCCGTCGCTGACATCGATCATGGCGGTGGCACCGGCGGCAGCCAGCACCTTAGCTTCCCGCACCCTGGGGACCGGCCTTACGTGGGCGGCAATCAGGCTGCCCGCTACCTCCGGAGGTAAGACAGGCGCGTCAGCCCCGGCCAGCAGCAGGGCGAGGCCGGCAGCAGAGGCACCCACCCGACCGGTAACACCGATGAGATCGCCGGGCCTGGCTCCTTTGCGGGTCACCGGCGGTCCTTCGCTTTCGCCGATGACCGTCACATCCAGGATCAACTGCGGCGCCTTCACCGTATCGCCGCCCAGAATGTTGACTCCGTAGAGTCCGGCGGCGCCCCGGATTCCCTGGTAAATTTGTTCCGTGTACGCTACATCCACGTAGGCAGGCCAGCCCGCGGAAATGACGGCATGGCGCGGCATCCCACCCATGGCCGCGATGTCACTCAGGCTTACAGCCAGGGCCTTGTAACCCAGGTCCCGGGGACTGATTTTAGCCAAGAGGAAATGGCGGCCCTCGACCAGCATGTCACAGGTTACCAGGACAAAGACATCCCCGCTTACCCGGAAAACGGCAGCATCATCGCCGACACCAAGAACAACGGAATGATCGCAGGACAGGCCGCGGGTCAAGCGTTCAATCAGGCCGAACTCGCCTAAGTCTTTCAACTGCATGGGGCACCCCTCCCTCCCTTCCGGCCCACAGAAATTTTTGCCCTGTGTACCTCTGCCAGCAGTGCTTTTACTGCCTGGCTAGGGCTATCGGCCGCCATCACCGTCGAAACCACGGCGACGCCGTCCGCGCCCGCCCCGATGACCTCCGCCGAGTTGCCGGCATGGATTCCACCGATCCCCACCAGGGGCAGGCCGACCGCCTGCCGAATTTGCTTTAATCCCTCCAGGCCGACCGGCTCCGCCTCGATCTTGGTAGGCGTGCTGAAAACGGCGCTAACCCCCAGGTAATCGGCCCCATCCGCCACGGCTTTTTGCGCTTCCTGAACCGTGGCCACCGACAGGCCGATTACGGCCCGCGGCCCCAGCAACTGCCTCGCCAGGGGCGGGGGCATATCTTCCTGGCCCAGGTGAACGCCGTCGGCCGCCACGGCCAGGGCCACGTCCACCCGATCGTTGACGATAAAGAGCGCCCCGTAACGACCGGCAATCTCTTTGATTCGGAAAGCCAGCTCCACGAAGTCGCGGGTGGCGATCTCTTTCTCCCGGAGCTGAATGGCGCCGGCGCCGGCAGCCAAGCTTTCTTCCACCACCCAGAGCAGGGGCCGTCCCTTTGTCATTCCCCGATCGGTGACCACATAGACGTCCAAGTTCACGTGAGCCACCTCCTGGTCAGGATGTACACTCCGGTCCCAACCTGACCATTTTTTTGATCTTTTCCCCGGTGAGGGCAAACACTTCGTCCAAAAGGGCCCTTTTAAAAGACGCAGGTTTCACTTCTGTATGCGCGGCCAGTTCCCCGGCCACGCCAAAACAGGCCAGTCCGGCCAAGGCGGCGAGCATCGGGTCCGCGACCGTGCCGGCAAACGCAGCCACCAGCGAACCGGCCATGCAGCCGGTGCCGGTAATGGCTCCCATCAAGCTGTGGCCGTTGTAGACACTGCAGGTTCGTTTGCCGTCCGAAACCCAATCGACGGGACCGGTGATGATCACGGTGCAGTCGTACAAGCAGGCCAGTTTTTGCGCCACATCCGGAAGGCTACCGGCTGTTCCCGCTGAGTCCACTCCCCGCACAGACGCCTCTACACCAGCCAAGACAGAAACCTCGCCCGCGTTGCCCTTGACGATACCGACCTTAACCTGGCTAAGAAGCTGCTTTGCAGCCGCGGTCCGCATGGCCGTAGCACCCACCCCTACGGGGTCCAGCAAAACCGGGATGCCTTTTTTGTTGGCAGCACGTCCAGCCGACACCATAGCCTCCACCAGTTCTGTGGTTAACGTCCCGATATTAAGGACCAGGCTATCGGCCAGGCCCACCATCTCCTCCACTTCTTCAGGGGCATGGGCCATGACCGGAGAACCGCCGATGTGCAGGGTAATGTTGGCACAATCGTTCATGACCACAAAGTTGGTCATATGGTGGACCAGCGGTTTTTTCTCCCTTAGCTGTTGCAGTGAGTCTGCAATTCTGACATCGGTATCAAGCATTTCATACAGCCTCCTCTTTATGCATCTTGGCCAGAGAAGCTTAGGAGCGACCGCTTAATTGCAGCAGCCCCTAAACGTCCCTCCCCGGTGTTTTGTGACGAGCGGCCCAAGCCCATAGAGCGGAGCGTTGTGGCAAAGCCGCCACCAGTCCATAGAGCGTAAAAAACCGCACCCCAGCAAAGGATGCGGCACAGTTCTCCTCATACCGTCCCTTCGCTGGCATTACCCAGTAAATGCCCACCTACGGCAGACACTGAACAGGTTCAAAGGGTCAGCAGGTAAACCTGCTTTCTCAGCCCCTGACAGGAGCTCCCCCGGCTATTCATAGCTATGCAGTTTGCCGATTATATTTCGTTGTTGGAAAGACAATTCCTTTTTTTATCTCAGCAATATTTTTTTATGGACTTAGAAGGCCTGAGGGGGTTTAGATAAAAACGGCTGACTATTCCATATTACGGCTGGAACTCATGAGGTAATGATTTTTTCACCGGTTAAAACTAATGAGGAGATTTAGTGCTGAAAGAGATATTCATACGTGATGCTTATAAAGACGAATACCTGTCAGTCATCGAGCTAAATGACAGCACAGTGGATCTGTGATGGGCAGAAAAAAGTTTCCATGCAGATTGCTTTTCCAAAAAAATCGAATAGCCTAGTATGTGCTTCAATATATTGGGGGAGGGTGGAACTGCGTCTAAATGAGTCTTTTTTGGCCAGTACTATGTCCTAGCAAGCTTTGCCCCACTGTTTCTTCCGGCACCGGCAAAGGAAATTTTCACAAGATCCAATCCCCATAGTTTGTACGGGCCGCAAATCCATTCTCCTTGGGCAACCGAAAATTTTGCGCGGAAGCTTACTCCGGGGCTCGCCCATCCGCATCTAACCAGACAGTTAAGCCTTATATGCGCGCAAAACTTCCGATTGGCCCCTTAAAGAACCATCCCTTTATGAGCTCTATAGATCGTGCTTCATCACGGGAGCCACTTACCGAACAGAGTATAGTAAACGATACGATAAATATCGGTACTGTCGACCACGCCCAGTTGGGTGACCCGTTCAGCATTAAGCCCTTTAGCGCGAACCAATACGTCGCCGTATACGTCAACGGAAGTTACCCAGCCCACAATGAAAGGATGGCTGTTACCTGCTTTGTCCGGTGCTGACCAGAACGGCGGGGTCGAAGCGCCATCAATTCCATCGATAGGCGCTATCCCCCAAGTGCCATCCGAACCTGTATTGACAGGGGTAATAGTGACTTTGTCTTCTATGATCGCACCCATACCAGCCATCACTTCAAGAGGAGCCCCACTTATTTGTTTGCCACTGGCATTGCTATCGGCAGTGGTAATCAACAGGGTATTGGGGTTATTGGCGATAAAGTTTATGAACACCCCAATAGCCTCGTCAGCATGCCTGCCTGCCTCAAAGGAACCCCTGGCGTTAGTTTTATTGCCAAAATTGTCAGTTCCCTCCTCCTCAACCACAAGGAATGTGCCCTTTGCTTGTCCTTCCGGACTCCGTGATAGGATCTCAAGTGCCGCTTCCGACATCTCGGCAACTGTGGGCGCCCAGGGCCAGTAAAGCGGCAGCCCCACCGTGCGTAGCTCCTCTTCGGTCAAGTCATTAAAGGTATGTTCGTGTGCAAATACACCCAGCACTTTCGTTGCTGTATCAGGCACAGCCATTAGCTCATCACGGGTATAGACGACAGTGTAACCAAGTTGTTCCGCTATCTCAATAAGGTTAACTCCATCCCCACGCCCACCTTCGCCGTGGCGGCCGGTGGTGCCCGTAGGTAGGAGCCATTTCTCACCACCACCCAAGATAACCTTAACCCCAGATTCGATGACCTGCTTGGCGATCTCCTCCTCGTGCGCCTCCCAAGCACCTACCGAAGCAACAAATGCTGCCGTACCTGGCTCAGTTAAAGAACCGCTCTGGACAAAACCAGTAGCAAAACCGGCCTCTAACGCTTCTTCCATAATTGACATCTTATTGCCGGAAAGAGCGGTTAGTTCTTGGCGATCATCCATACCAAAGCTATCATATGCCACCTTTACTCCATAGGCATGGATAGTAGCGTTTCCATCAGAGGAGCCGGTTATGGAATTCTTCGTATGTCCGGCGTAAGGGGCCATATGTGGCATATTATCCCAGTTAAGCCTGCCGTCTGGTCCCACAGTGTAGATGCGGAGAGCATTCCAGTGAGCAAGGCCATAGCCATCTGGATGGAAGAATATTACATTCACTGGCGATGGTGCGACCGCTTCATCCGGTTGTGCCTGCGGACAGCCCGTAGCAACCAAGCCTGCGGCGAACAACAATATTACCAGCAAAATTAACAACATTTTCTTTTTCATTATTTTGCCTCCTTCAAATTCAAGCTTTACCAGTCATTCACCAATGCCCCACATTTTTTAATGCCGGCACCTGCTGTTTTGAGTAACAGCTTAGCTATCCAAAGAGTTTTGACTACCCCGATAGACTACAACCTGCTCACTCCCTATCCGCCCTTGATTAGAACACCGGTCGAAGAAGAACACAACCGACTTAATTGCCCCTCTGAACTCTAACTAATTTTAATTTGTCCTGGCCTCAAGCTGTGGTTACAAGTTGAGGCTCCGGAATCTCGTAATTTATAGTAGATAAGCTGCAGTTTTGATTCTCAAAGCAGTAATTCGGTGTGGTGGCCCCCGGATTTTCCATAATATTCTCTAGTGCTTAAATCGCCGCATAACGGCACGCGACGAAAAATTAGCGATCAATACAATTGCAATCAGGAGCACCGCGGTACCAAAGGCCCTCTCCAGCGCGCCTGGATGAACTTCAGCAATAGCCAGAAGGTATAGATGTAATGACATCGGCCGGACTGAACTGAAAAGCGAGGAGGGAAGAGCCAAAAACGAGCCTACTGTCAACATGACAGCAGCGGTTTCACCTGACACTCTTCCGATGCCAAGTATTATACCGGTCAAGATGCCGGGAACGGAACTTGGCAGTACAACTCGGCTTATAGTTTGCAATTTTGTGGCCCCCAAGGAGTAGCTGGCATCCCGGTACGATACCGGTACTGCCTTGATTGCCTCCTGGGTGGTTTTAATAGTCGTACTTAGGATCATACACGCCAGAACCAAGCCTCCCGACAAGATAGATAAGCCCCAGCCTAAAAACACTACAAAAAAAGTAAAACCGAACAGACCATAAATTATAGACGGAACGCCGGAAAGCCACTCAACGCCAAAAGTGACTACCTTCGAAAACCAATGCGTGCCGGCATATTCGGTTAGATAAATACCACCGGCGATCGCTATGGGAGCGGCAACTACCGTTGAGGTGACGATCAGGGACAATGTGCCAACTATCGTTGGCAGAATTCCTCCTCCGCGGCCTCCTTCTGTCGGCATACCGAAGATAAACTCGGGATTAATTGCCCCGGCGCCGCGTATAAAAACAAAACCGACAATAACCAGGAAAAGGGCCAGTACTGCCATGCTGGAAGTCCAAAACAACAGTTTGACGATTCTTTCACTTGTACGTGCAGAAATCATAGCTACTGTCCCCGCCTTAATCGATTTGCGATAGCAATCAGTACAGATATCGCCACGAACAAAACAATTCCGGTTGCAAAGAGAGCCTGTCGGTGCGGACCATGTGGCGCATAGGCCATCTCCATCGCAATATTAGCGGTAAGCGTACGAATAGGTTTCAATATAGAGTCGGGAATAGCAGGGATATTGCCTAGCACCATAATGGCAGCCATGGTTTCACCAACGGCCCGGCCCGCTCCCAACACTACCCCTGTGAGAACCCCTGACCGGGCGGCAGGCACGATCACATGCCTAATCGTCTGCCAGTGTGTAGCTCCCAATGAAAAAGAAGCTTCACGATAACTGCGCGGTACTGCTTCAATTGCATCTTCGGACACGGTAATAACCGTAGGCAAAGCCATTATGGCCAAAACAATGGAGCCAGCCAACATGCTAAACCCGGGGGGGCCCAGGTAAATCCTTATGAAGGGCACGAGTAATAGCAACCCGACAAAGCCATACACAACCGAAGGGATACCATGTAGCAGTTCAATAACCGGCCTGAATAGATTTCTTATTCGATTAGGAGCAACCTCAGCAATGAATATTGCCGTTAGTATCCCTAAGGGGACGCTAATCAACATAGCGAAAAAAGTTACTAAAAAAGTGCCGACGACCATCGGGAAAACGCCAAATATCTTTTCCCCAGGGCGCCAGTCCATGCCAAAGAGAAAATTTATTAATCCTGTTTCTGCAATTAACGGCAATCCTGTTCTAAAAATAATAAAAATAATAAAAGCAATAACCAATATGGAAACCATCGCCGCAACGATGATCAACTTTTCGATAATCCATTCGCCAGCTCTGCGCAGTATAGTATTCATCCCATCTTTCATTTTTCTGGAACAACTTATAAACGGGAGCCAATGCAAAGTTGCTTACACAGCTCCCGTATCTGTTCGCCAGGGCCGGAAGCTCTAGTCTAGTTTATTCTAACCATTCCGTCATCCTCCAAAATCTGTTGACCTTCCGGGCCAAGCACGAAATCGATGAATTTCTGTGCGAGCGGGGAAATGTCGCCCTTGGTCAAAAACAGATATGGTCTAGCGATAGCATAATCTCCAGCGAGCACGGTGTCAATAGAGGGCTCGACCCCGTCTATCGGAAGCGCACGCACCGTCTCATCTAAGGCAGCGAGAGTGATGTAGCTGATTGCAGACGGATCACCTGCCACACCGGACTTTACACCACCAGTTCCCGTCATAATGAGTGTTGGTGCCGGATCAACATCCTCATGGACCATATCTTCCCAGGCTCCCCTTGTCCCCGAACCGTCTTCCCTAATGATCACCGTGATGCCAAGATCGTTGCCGCCAACTTCTGCCCAGTTCGTGATTTCCCCGGTAAATATTTGGCTGAGTTGTTCCATGGTTAACTCTCTTACCGGGTTATCCGGATGAACTATCGCGGCAATAGCATCGCGGCAGATTAAAATTTCTTGTAAACCCCAACCGAGCTCTTCGCCTTCCAGGTCGCGAGAAGTCATCCCTATGTCAAATGTTCCTTCGTTGGCTCCGACAATGCCGGCAGTTGAACCTAAGGAATGGCTTTCTACCACCACGCCGGGATTTATCTCCATAAACCGATCCGCTAAAGGAACAACTGCCACATAAACCGACGTAGAGCCACCGACGGTTACAGTGCTGGTAGGAGCAGGTCCAGCCTGGGCAGGATCAGCCGTGTCCGAGTCCGCCGGAGCACACCCGGCAACGCCAAGCAAGCCGGTAATTAAAAGTAATACCAGTAAAGCTACAAACTTTTTAGTCATTCTTTCGCCTCCTCTTGATAGTGTTTTTTTTGAGACAAAACAGCCAAAAACTGCCTTCTAAAATGTTATCCCCGGCCAGTAGTATCATAGCAACTTAATATTAAATTATAGAAAGGTTGTGTTAAATTAAGGTTAAATTTACTTTAAATCTGCTTCCACTGCATAAGCTCCAATGTGGCTCCCGCGAAACGGATTTCGTACATCTATCTGTCCTCCATACAGCGCTTTTCGCTACTTTCTTTCTTGCTCTCATCTCTCGTGTGCCAGATACCTTTAACCCGGCTGCTTAAGATTAGCCGGGCTGCCTTCATCGAAAACAGTGATTCGAGCTCGGGAGACTGGCGGCGGCAAGAATAGCGATCCT
>DBBD01000140.1:0-7991 GCA_002292015.1 Firmicutes bacterium UBA993 | reverse complement strand
CGTGGTTTCGCCAATTGGTACGACAAAAGATGTTTTCTGGGAAAATCTTTCCAGAGGGGAAAATGCTATATCCCTCGTGGAAAACTTGGACGCGAGCACTGACCCCTGCCGCATTGCCGGTGGAATAAAAGGTTTTGACCCAACCCTGGTGATGGAAAAACGGGAAGATAATAAAAGTAAACCGTTACACTCAACGTAGACCTGGTGGCGACTTTGCTTTCGTCGATGCAGAACGATCTCATCCTTCCCACGATCAATTACGAGTTTCCCGATCCGGATTGTGATCTAGATTACGTTCCGAACCTGGATAGGGAAGGCCGTATAAAGTGAGCCCTCTCAAATTCCTTTGGTTTTGGCGGAACCAAAGCAACGCTGATAGTTAAACAGTATCAAGTATAGTCGATTGCTGTTTGACGGGATGGCGAAGCGCGGGTCAGGAGCTTGTCAACCAGGTTTTGAATCGAGTAGTGGCCTCCGGAGAGAGGAGCCAAACCGCTTTCCCTGGAAAAAATGCTGATCTTAATTTCTTCTGCGTTCAACCCTTTGGCTGCAAGATTTGCAACCGCAGCGCTTATCTCTTCCAGGTGATTTAAAAATTTGTTGATCGAAGCCTTTCCTTCAGGAAATATTTTGCCAATTGAAGTAAACAAGATCAGCTCCTGGTTCTCCAACTCGGCGATTTTCTGCAGCGAAGCAATAATACCCACTATATCTTCATCAGCCCTGAATACTTTCTGATCTTCCGAGACGAAAGTGTCGCCGGAAAAAAACCAGCCCTGCTTAGGCTCATAAAGAGATAAATGGTCAGCGCAATGCCCTGGAGTTGCAATGACCTGAAAACAATGATGCTCTGTTTTGATCTGATCCTGAATTGGTTTAACGATAGTTGGTACCGGGTAACCCCAGACCAGCTCCTGGTATTGATGTAGCTCCATCTTTTTGTTTATCAGTGAAACCGCCTGGGAATGGGCATAAATATCAAGCCCAAATTCTTTCTGCAGTAAGTCATTTCCGCCCACATGGTCCTCATGGTGGTGAGTGTTAATGACCTGAATTACTTCCATGCCCCGCAAGTATTCAATCAATTCCGGGGCAGTGTAAATGCAACCGGTATCGACCAGGAGACCATCCACCAGGTAAGCAGCAGTCCAGTAATATACAGTGCCCTCAACTTCTCTACCCATCATGAGCTGGGTTACAGCTCCCAGGTTTTTTTCCTGTAGCATGTTTTCCCTCTCCCTGGTAAAAAGAGCTGCCACATCGTTGTGGTAGCTCTTTTATGCTGGTGACCCCTAGGGGATTCGAACCCCTGCTGCCAGCTTGAAAGGCTGGTGTCCTAACCGATTAGACGAAGGGGCCATGAAGATGGTGGGCCCACTAGGACTCGAACCTAGGACCAACCGGTTATGAGCCGGTAGCTCTACCAGCTGAGCTATGGGCCCGTATCGTCTGTCACAGCTAAAAACCTGTCGTCGCCAGAGCTACATGAGTTTAACATACCCCCCGGATTGTTGTCAAGATATTGGAAAGCGGTTAAAATAAAACTTAGAAGATCTTGTTGATACAGGAGGCAACTTTGTTGCATATGATCGTCAAGAACTCCGAAGACTTTGATTTTAGATTAACCGTCACTGACGTTTTAAAGGGCCAGGGGATTGATCCGGAACGCGCCTCTTCGAGACTTTACGAGGCCGCCCAAGCGGTTATCGGCGAAGCAGAAGCGTTGGTTGAACCGGCCGCCATATATACAGTGGTTGATGTAATTGAGCTCGACCACCAAACCGTCCGTTTTGAAGCGGGGCAGTTTGTAGGGTCCCTTGTTCAGAAAACAGTTGCCGGGGCTGACCAGCTCTACGTTGCCATCTGCACCATTGGAGAGACGCTGGATAACAGGGTTGATCAGCTGATGAGAGAAAATCCGGTGTCGGCCATCGCCCTGGATGGAGCCGGCATAGCCGCCCTACGCAAAGTATCGCAAATAATTGAAGCCTTAATTAGCCGGGAAACCGGTGAACTTGGCCTTTCTCTCGGAATGCGGGCCCAACCCGGCCAGGAAGGCTGGCCGATCGAACAGCAAAGAGAAGTATTCAAGCTGTTACCGGCCAGGGAGATCGGGGTACGCCTGACTGAAAGCTGCCTGATGATCCCGCGCAAATCGGTTTCCTTTGTTATTCCCAGGGGTGACAACTTAAGCAATGCAGCTGTGCCTTGCGACTTTTGTTCCAAGCGCAGCCGCTGCGAATGGCGCAAGGAAAAACAGATCGTTTAATATTTTTTTGAAATGAGTTGAGCAAATGAGTGGTAAGCGGTCATCCGGCAAATTCTTATACGATAGCCGCCGCGGCAGCAGAAGGAAGAAAAAGAAACGAGGATTATTGCTGCAGGTACTGCTTCTGCTGCTTTTCGGCGCGGCGCTGATTTATGGCGCCTTTATTTTTTTCGGCGACCGCTATAACGGGGATACGGATGCCTTGCCTGTAACGAGTGAAGAAACATCAGCTGAAAACCTGGAACAGGATCAAAAAGCCACAATCGACGAAACTGAAGATTTACTACCGGTACCCGAAGAAGCTGAAGATAGTGCTGAGAGCTCTGTTCTTCCCGAACCAGCTATCTCAGGGCTTCAGGTAATCTCTGATGGTAATTGCCTCCTGGCCCTGGTTACCAAGGAGACAACGCTGAAGCGCAGCTACTCACCGACCGACCTAAAACGGATCCCTGATTATATGTATCCCGCCCGTGTACTATGGCTGAGGGAGGAAGCGCTCGGGCAGCTGGAAAAACTGTGGCAGGCTGCCACTGATGACGGTGTGACTCTGACCATTATTTCTGCTTACCGCAGCTACGATTACCAGCAAACTCTCTTTCAAAGTTATGCCACCAGCCACGGCGGCGAAGAAGCAGCCAACCGCTTCAGCGCCCGGGCCGGCCAGTCGGAACACCAACTGGGGACCACCGTTGACTTCGGTGGCACTGCTTTCGACCTTAAAGCCGCTTATGCCGATACCGACCAAGGCAACTGGCTTGCAAATAATGCTTACCGGTTTGGTTTTGTCATGAGCTACCCGGAGGGTAAAGAGGAGATTACCGGTTATATTTTTGAACCATGGCATTACCGCTATATCGGGCTGGAGGCAGCTCAGGAGTGGTATGCATCGGGCTTAAGCTTAAAGGAGTTTTTGCAGCAAAAGCCTCAGTGCTGTGAGTAAAATATAAGCGGGATTTTTTGATGGGGAAGTCATCATGTGGCCCTGGTTCATGATAAAGTCCGGCGGGCCGGCGATATGGCAGGTAATACCCAGGTTATAAATTTTTGAACTTTATGACCCAAATCCGGTTACATAAGCTGCTCAACCCCAGGGATTAGCTGCTATCTTAATGTTCAAACGTACCAGGGTGGCTATAATAACGAAAAAGCAGGTCCACCAGGCCTGCCGGTTTGATTGATCCCGGTATCCCTGGGATTCATTCACTTCATCAACCGTGCCACAAAGAACTCATACGCATAATAGTCCGAATACCTTCGGTGCATCTCAGGCTCTTGCGCAAGTTGGTTAAGCACGGCAAGTGCTTCTTCATCATCCCCATATTTGCCGCGCAGCGCCTCGATACGAATCTCCATCGGGGTGTAGAAATCATCCCACCAGGCCTCCTCCGGCAGGGTGAAGTGGCCGATCGGCGAGAAGCCGCTCCTCTCGATGGCAGCCAGGACGTCCGGAACCCACCCCATGGCCGGATAGTCACTCTCGAAGCTCGCTTTGACCGCGGGGGGCGGGTTATCCCTGCGCCAGACCGCGTCGGTGAAGGCAAGGTAACCGCCTGCGCGCAACAGCCCGTGGCAGACGTGCAGGGCTTTTTCGATACCGATATTGTAAAGCGCCCCCTCGGACCAGATGAGGTCGAAACTCGCAGGCGGCAGCCCGGGTTCGGCCATGTCCCCGACCACAGGTTGAATCCGCTCGGTGAGCCCTCGCTCAGAGACCGTCGCGCGCAGTCGCTCGATGCTCGGGGCATGGCTGTCCAGGGCCACAATAGAAGCTGATGTGAGATCAGCGAGATGGAAGGTCTGAGCGCCGACACCGCAGCCTAAATCGAGCACCGCCGCCACGAGCGGCAGATCGCCACAGAAAGCAAGGGCCCGGGCGGCGGAGGCGCGGTTGCCCGGCCCCTGCCTGGGGAGTGACTCATAGAGTTCGAAAAAGATGGGCCAAAAACGCAGCGTTAGCTCACTCATGCTATCCTCCTACTATGGTGCCTTGCTTATCAAACACAAGTAACCGCGCCGCCAACTCCAAGGCGGCCGTGGGCCGGAAGCACTCCGGGCGAGGACGGCGCACATGCGATTGTCCGGCCGCAGGACTGCAGTGCAGCGCGCATACGCTCCCCGATCAATTCCTTACAGACGGCGGTGATGATATCCGACAAGATAAGATCATCCATTCTGCGTGTCGGATTTAGCTCATAGAAAAGATTCGTCGTCAGGCCGTTACGATACGTCGGGGTAGAAACCGGCTTCGATGGCTCTGATTGATTCAGATGGCCAGTGAGACGATCTGCCAGAATATGGTGCTGCTTGGCGCGTTCCTCTGCGATGAGTGCCTCAAGGGCCTTACGGAATAACAGCTGCTCCCCGCGTGCCCCCGCGCGCACAAGCTCTAACAGCAAATCAGCGCGGGCCATTTTGCGTACCTCCACTTGTATTGTTTACTAAAGACATTGCTATCACCTCGTCAATACTACTTACCGGCGTCAGCTTGATACCGTCGAGCACATAGGAGGGTAAGCCCTCCGCCTCTTTCAAATTATCAGCAGGTAAAAGAACCTCTTTGACCCCGGCATCATAGGCAGCCCGAACTTTCTGTTGAATGCCGCCAACCGGGAGCACCTTACCCATTATCGTAATCTCACCGGTCATGGCGAGATCGTTTCGCACGGGGACCTTTTTCAAAGCCGATACGATCCCGGCAACAATTGTGATGCCAGCGGACGGACCCTCCTTGGGTACGCCCATAAAGGTTGCCAACACCGCTACATCGAAGCTCTTTCTCCACTCTGCACTAATGCCGAGGTCCTCGTGCTTCGCACGAATGTATTGGGCTGCCGCCTCGATGCTTTCCCTCATAACCCTCTGGATAGACCCGAGCGGCACAATGCGTCCGGACCCCTTGGTCGCCTGCATCTCAAAATGCAGGATGCAACCATGGTCCCCTTCGACAGCTAAGCCTACGACCTCACCGACTGAAGGTTTCTCGGGGAGAGCCACGCGTTGAACTCGTTTGCTGTCTGGAAGCTCGGGTACCACTTGCCTTCCTGACGGTTTCATCGAGGCTCCCAAGGAGATACGGTCATACTCGCCAGGCGCAATCAGATGAAGCTGGTCTCGTACCCGTTGGCGCAGTTCACAGGACAAGCTGAGGACATCTTGAAGTTCCTCGTCCGAAACCTGACCGTCAGGATGAAGCAGCTTCAGCAACCCCGATGTAACCTTCATCACAGCCCGCTGGTCTCGGCCCGAGACACCGTTAGCCCGTCGGTTGTGATCGACTACCTCAAAGCGCGGACGAACTGCCCCCAGATGGTCAACTCGCCGGAGCTCGTGCATAATTTCGCAAAAATAATCGGTAATAAACCCATAATCTTTCGAGTAACTGTTGGGTGTTAATTTCGGAATTTCCCAACCAGGCAAGTAGCCATGGATTCGGTCCAGAAACGCAGTCCCCTGCAGAAAATCGGGCAGTGGTTCAAAAAGATGATAGTATTTCTCGTGTGGCAGGTCTCCCTGGACGTCCAGGTTGCCCACAAACACCAGACTGGCGAAGGCCAGAATTTCTTTCTTTCCTCTGCTGAACTTCGCATCCTGCATGTAGCCTTGCATAATGCTTACAAATGATCTCGGGTCCGTGAAGTAGTCGGGCAGGAATTCGGCCAGTTGGCGGCGCGGCTTGTCCTTCACCGCGTAGATATAGTGCTCGAAAAGGTCGCTGTAATGGACGCCTTCGTCTCCGGGGTTCTTCTTGAGAAATCCCTTAATGAACGCACCGAGCTTCTCGGCTGCCCCGTCCTCCCGGGCATTCTCGGCAGCGTCGGCGATTACCAACTCGGTCTCTTTCAGGTACCAGCGGCCGCCGCCATTTTTTCCGCTTTCGATCTGTGCTTCTTCGGCAACCTGGCTTAGGAGTTCATTAAAATCATGGGCCTCCATTTCCCCGCTGCGGACCATGCGGCTGACAACCTCGTCATAAACGCGGTCTTTGGTGCTGCCGGGATTGGCACCGAGGTAGTCGCGAATGATCTGGCGGACCTTCTCGTTGAAGGTGGTTTTGTCTTCGTCGCCGGTAATAGCGATGGTCGCCGTTACCTCGCCTGGCTTGGGCTTGCGGAAGTTTATGACAAGATCGCGCTTGTTGACCTTGTCGGCAACAAGCTGATTGTATGATTTTTGCCCGGTATCAATATAAAGTGCAGAATCCGATTTTTCCACGATAAAGCCCGCCTCGGCAATGATGTCCTGCACAAGGGACCATGTTCCTTCCGAAGTATCGTGATAACAGAGCGAAATGCACCGCCCTGGCTTCAGTACCCGATAGCACTCGGCCATAGCTTGGCGCATCGTGATAGTCCAGTCTTCTTCGGTTTTGCCGCGTACCTCATTGATAATAATCTCGTCATCATGCCAGTGAGTGTCAAAACCGAGCCAGGCTTCCCATACAAAATTCAATTCGCCATACTGAACTTTTTCTGCATAAGGTGGGTCGGTAAAGATGTAATCTACGGAATTCGCGACGCAGTCGTTCATTAGCGATGCGGATTCATTAGATATAAGAACATTCGTTTGTATAAGTGCAATTTCCTGCCATCCTTGGATAGCCACTTCTAATTTACTCTGAAAAGATGATGGAACTTTTACTTCTTTAGATATTTGCGGAAGATAATAAGTGCCCGCCATTGTGGCCGTGTTACTTTCTCGAACCATACGCGTTACGCCAAAGATGCAAGCATCGAAGGAAAATAAGAGTTGATCTTGTATTTCACCCTCAAATGATTTTATTACATCCCTTATCGCCGCCAAAGCCCACAAGTTGCGCTTGGTGAAGAGTTCATCAACAGTTCGGAAATTACGTCCAGGCCGCCATTCATCTCCCCAAGGCTCAGTGTCAGACTCCACATGCATCATCCGATCCTTGGGATACCAATGGGGAATTTCTTTTGCCTCGATCTCCTGAATCTTTCCGAGGTCATATTTCTCAAAGTATGCACGCTTCTTCATGTCAGGGTCGTTATGCCGTCTCTCACCACGGGATGGCCTGCATCCGTCTTCGCAGATATAGTTCGCCAGTACCGGCACCGCCCCGAATTTCTCGGCCCGGGTGCTGATCTCCTCCACAATGCCCCGCTTGTGGCAATTGGGGCAGGCCTTGATTTTCTTGGGTTTACCTTTGGCCGTTTCCCCTTCAATCTCCACGCAATCAAACAGCGCCACCTTTTCCAGACACCGGGGGCATTGAAAGACCTGGGAATACACCGTGTAAGCCGTGGCAGCCTTTCCGCCGCAGCGGTCACATCGGGTTTCATACAGCCAGTCGATCTCCGGTTTGACCTTGCGCTTGAGCTCTTCGAAAGCACTCTTGAGTTCATCTAAGTCCACCGGCGTGCAGTAGTTCTTGGTAATGAAGGTCGCCGCCGGGGAGCGGTCGATGGCGATAGCCTTACGGCCCTCCATGAGCGCAGCCAGGGCCGTACCGCCGGAACCGCAGAAGGGATCGAGCACTAAATCGCCGGGTTTGGTATAGTGCCGGATATACTGGCGGATAGCGTCATGCGGTTTTTTGGACCAGTAAGTGTGCATGTTGTATATGGCTGTGGCCTTGGTGGTCTCGATCGGCTTATCGAAGGCGGGCACGTCGTAATCGTCGGTCTCCGGATCGTAAGGCCGTTCCTTGATATGCTGTTCCACGAAGGCGCGCAGGTTTGGGTTCGGCTTGTCGCCGGAG
>DBBD01000095.1 GCA_002292015.1 Firmicutes bacterium UBA993 | reverse complement strand
ATTATCTCGTCTCTGAAACGGCGGTGCCTGGCCGGATAGGGATCTAGAATTTTTCCCCCACCAATTGTGGTCATCGGTGAGTAAGAACGGATGACAAAGGAATCGCCCCTTTCGGCTACCAGGGGCCGATCAAGACGGCACTGAGCCGGGGCACTTTCTCCCGGCAACAGCTCGTTACGATCAAGTAGTAATAGCCTGGCCACAGAGCGGGCGGTGCCTAGAAAAAAGTGCACTGGGTCGAGGTTTTTTATTTTGCGCGGAGCCCGCGGCAGCATTTCCAGTGCAACATCGAGCAGGGCGGTTTGCCGGTAGTAGCCGGGTGTGCTGACAACGCTACCTCTCTGCACTTGCTCTTTTTCCAGGCCGGCCAGATTGAGGGCCACCCGGGCCCCGGCCCTTGCTTCCTTAACATCGTTGTCATGAACCTGAATGTTGCGTACCCGCGCCTCAAACCCCGGCGGCACAATAGCCACTGTATCGCCCACTTTAACTGAGCCCTGTACCAAGGTACCCGTGATTACCGTCCCGAACCCGGAAATGACAAAGGAGCGATCAACAGGCAGACGCAGGGGACCGGAAGAGCTGCGGGTCTCTAAAGTTTTGGTCATTCGATCAATCAACTGCTTCAGCTCTTCAGTGCCTTCACCTTTAAGCGCTGAAACCGCGAGAACTGGCGCCCCTTCAAGGAAAGTGCCCTTTAGCTCTTCACCGATCTCCTCGCTGACCAGTTCCCGCCACTCCTCTTCTACCAGGTCGATCTTGGTGATCACGACGATGCCCTTCCGAACGCCTAACAGCTGTAGAATATCCAAGTGTTCACGTGTCTGCGGCATAACACCCTCTACTGCATCGATCACCAGCATCACCAGGTCCATCCCGGCTGCACCAGCCAGCATATTGTGAATGAACCGTTCGTGACCGGGAACGTCGACAACTCCGGCCACCCTGCCGCTAGGCAAGCGAAAGGGGGCAAAGCCTAAGTCAATGGAAATACCCCGTTCCTTCTCCTCCTGCAGACGGTCGGTATCAACCCCGGTCAGAGCTTTGATCAGCACTGTTTTACCATGATCAACGTGCCCGGCCGTGCCGATTATCAGCTGTTCCAATCAACTATCTCCCTTAAGTGTTATTGCTGTAAAAAGCCCCGGTCACCATTTCCACCAGGGTTTGCTCCTGATCCTCGCGAACCGTTCTTAAGTCCAAAAGCAGGGTATCGTGCTGCAGGCGTAAAACCAGCGGCGTTTCGCCTTTACGCATCCTTTCAACGAGTTCTGCAGCAGAAATATGATAATTTTTAGGTTTAAGGGCAACTAACCAGGTCGGAAGTTCTGCAGCGGGCAAAGCCCCTCCGCCTACTCGTGAAATACCCCTAAGGACGCTTATCTCAGCGTCTTTTAGGGCAGAGGACAACTGGCCGGCAATTTTTTCTGCTCTTGCTTTCAGAAAATCTTCTCCCATGGACAACATCTGCCATACAGGAATCTTTTCCGCAACCTTTTCCTCGTCCAGATATAAGCGCAGCGTTGCTTCCATAGCGGCAATTGTAAACTTATCTACCCTGAGGATACGGGCCAGTTGATTATTACGGAGATCGGAAACGAGATCATTGCGCCCAACAATAATTCCAGCTTGAGGACCGCCGAGCAATTTATCGCCACTGAATGTAACCAGGTCGGCTCCGGCGGCGATACTGTCCTGGACCAGCGGCTCGGGCGACAGACCAAATTTTTGCAGATCAATTAGGGCTCCGCTGCCGAGATCCTCGAACATCAGCAGGTTATGCTGACGAGCCAGGGCTGCCAGTTCCGCTGAATCAACTTCGGCTGTAAAGCCAACCAGTCTATAATTGCTGGTGTGGACCTTGAGGAAAGCAGCGCAGTTTTCAGTGACCGCCCGCTCATAGTCCCGCAGGTAAGTTTTGTTGGTGGTCCCTACTTCGATCATCAAAGCACCGCTGGCCGCCATGATCTCGGGAATTCTGAATGAGCCGCCGATTTCGACCAGTTGGCCGCGTGATACCAGGACCTCGCGTTTTTCAGCCAGTGCCTTTAGAACCAGAAAAACAGCAGCAGCATTATTGTTAACAACCAAGGCCGCTTCTGCACCGCATAGCTCACAAAGCAACTGTTCCAGGTGCTCCTGGCGCGAACCGCGTTTGCCGCTAGCCGGCGATAGCTCAAGGTTGTTGTAGTTTGCAGCAACCCCTGCAAGAGCATCTTTAGCTTCCCGGGCCAGGGGCACACGGCCAAGGTTAGTGTGGATCACAATACCGGTAGCGTTAATGAGCGGCTTAAGACTGATGGCAGCGCGCTTTTTAGCCAAGGCTACCGCCTTTTCAGCCAGGTGAGCCGGGGATAAATCTATCGCCCCCAGCTTCGCCGGATCATTCTGATCAGCAATAATCTCCCGGCGACAGTTTTCAATAGTTTCCTGAACAGCAGGCAGCACCAGCCGGCGGGGAAGCAGGCCTAGCAGCTTTTCCACCGGCGGTTCACGCAACAGGCGGTCAACAGCAGGCAACTCCCGCAAAAAATTTTGAAATTCGACCACTTTTTTTACCTCATTTATTTACGGTTGTCCCTTACGGGATGATAAGCCGGATGGTAGCCAGGCAGCTCTATTATATTATAGCAATTCGACAGGTCCATAGGCAATTAAAGAGCGGCTATCAGATTCAGAGAGAATAAGTAATCCTTTCTCCGGCCAGATCGGCAGCGGTAAAATATTTATGCGCTTCGGCCAGGTAAGGAGCACTTTCCCGCTCCGGATGAAGATGGGTGAGGATCAGCCTTTTTACTCCTGCTTCAGCCGCAATTGCAGCCGCCTGGGCAGCGCTGAGATGATTGGACAGCCCCGCAACGATCTCTTCCTCCAGGTAGTTTGCTTCACAGAGGAACAGATCGGCGCTTTTGGCAAAAGGAGCTAGGTTCGGAGTAATTTCCGTATCTCCGGAATAAACAAGTACAGCGGTGGGAGTTTCAAGGCGTAAGCTAAAAGAAGGAACGGCATGCACCCCAGGCGAAGCTGTAATGGTAAAGGGACCGATTTTGAGCTGCAAATCTTCGTATAGAGCTTTTACTGAATAGGCGTTTTTATAAGGCAGGCGATCAAAATCCACAGCCGGCTCTATTGGAGTATAAAGAAGTAGTGGTTCATAAAGTGCGCTCCTTTTATGAGCCAATTCGAGCCCGTAGCGCATGATCATTAAATCCGAAAAATGATCGGCATGCAGGTGAGACAATATTACAGCATCCAAATCTTTATAATCGATAAATTCCTGCAGTCGGCTGAGCACACCGTTTCCGCAGTCGAGCAGGATGTTGTAACCAGCCTCACGCACCAGGTAACCGGAGCAGGCTCCTCCGGCAGGCGGATAGGGGCCGTAACATCCCAGGATTGTTAATTGCATTTTGATCGCTCCCCAGAAAATTGTTGAAACCGATCTCAATTAAATAGCAGCACCGGGATTGATGGAAAACTGCCGCACTTCTCCGGCGTTAATTTTCCCCTCCAGGGCTTGCCGAATCTCGCCTTTAGCGCTGAAGTAAAGAATCTGCCACCCTTCGGCGCTAATCTTAAAAAGCGTTGAAATCAGGCTCTTGAGCCGTTCGGGATCGGCCTTGATAAAAGGATCGTCAAGGATGAGGAAACCCCTTTCTCCTTTGAGCAGTTTTTCGCCCAGGGCCAGCCTGATCGCAAAATAAAGTTGATCATAAGCGCCGCCGGATAATTGATCAGCGTTTAGCTGAAGCCCGTTTTTTCTGATAATACTGACTGTGTTATACCCGGCATTGTAAATAACCTTCTCCGCTAGGCCACCGGTGATAAAATCAAAATAACCACTGACCGGACTCTCGCTCCCAAAGAGCTCACTGACTTTTTGTTCCTCTTCCTGCTCAATCATTTTAAAGAGGGATATCGCTGCCAGGGCTGCGTTTTTATTTTCTTCGCAAGCCCTGATCCAGTCTTCGAGTTTTTTAACGTTCATTTTCAAATCAGCAGTAGTTTCACATCGTAGTTCTTCCTCTTCTGCGACGCTGAAAATGTCGTCAAATTCTTTTTCAACGCTGCGCAATTCATCCTTCCTGTTGTACAAGATCTCTTTCAACTCGCTTATTTTTTCTTCAAGAACACCCAGGGTTTCAGTCAACCGCAGTACTTTATTCTGATCATGAACCACTCCCGGGACAACTGTGGCAAAAGGCAACAGTGAGTCTACCTGGCTCTCCCAGTAAGAAAGCAGTTCGGCCGGCGATCCTAACCGATCGCCTTTACCGAAATGGCTTTCCAGAATTCCAGCCTCCTTTGCACTTTCCTTTTGTAGGTTCTGCTGTTGAGTGATATTATTCGCCACTGCTTCTAAACTATCTGCACCGGTCAAATTCTGTAACCGTTTGATGTCGGCCTCGGTTTCTTTCGCCTGCCGCCCTCTGACTTCGATCTCATTCTTTATCCGGTCAAACTCTTTTTGTCTCCATTCCAGACTTTTTTCTGCTTCCATGAGATGTCCGGCTACAATATCTACTTTTTGGGCTAGCGAACCAAAATCGCGTCTCAGGGTATGAAGATCTGCCACGACCAGGTTAAGACTTTCTGCTTTAACTAACAGGGCCACTTCCGCCTCTCTCAGCCTGCTTTTTTTGTGCAGATAAATAAAGTGAACAGCGGCGGCAAACAAAACAGCGGCCAACGCCAGACCAAGCAGGATATCTAGCCCCCAGAGCGGTCTGAAAGCAGAACCGGCCAGGGCCAGTATGAACACGATGAAGCCCGAAACAAAAAAACGGCTGAGCAGGTTTTTTTCAGCAAATATTTCCCAGCGGCAGTATAGGCCCTGCTGCCGGTCATACTCTTTTAAGTCAGCTTCTATGCTGCTGACTACTCTCTTTTGTTCCTGCTCGGCTTCCCGGTGAGCTAATTTGACTGACAACAGCTGTTTACGGGCTCCTTCCAAGAGTTCCCTGCCGCCTAGCAACTCTTCTTCCAGGCGTTTTCGCTCGTCGCCAATATGTCCGAGTTTCAGCTCGGTGTTGCGCCACTCATCATAATCCGCCTTAGTTACCCGGTTTAACTGCTCAATTGCATTCAGCGTGCTTTTTAACCCGATCAAAGCAGTTAAACCTGTCTCATATTTGTCACGATTGGCCGCTTCCCGCTGCAGCATGAGTTTGCTTTGACAATCTTTATGCTCAGCATTTAGCGCTGCCAACTCTTCCTCAAAACCGGCATAACCTTCGCCAATCATTTTCTCAATCAGTTGGCCACTTTTTTGCAGCAATAGCCTGGCCTTATTTAAGCGGTCTTTAAATTTATCGGGAGCCGTGTTTTTAAAATCTCCGGTGTTTGTAATTTTTCCAAGTTCTTGCAGTTCGTCAATGACCCGGTTTACTTCACCGCTGCGCATACCGGTGAGCCGGTTGGTCACCCCACGGTAAAACTGATCTTCATTGGCAATTGCCAGGTTGCTGTCACGGATAATAAAAATATTGGTAAACTCTGCCGCACTGATGCCAAGCAACTCCGGCAAAGATCCAGCTTCAGGCAGCTTAACTTCCTGCCGATCCTTTAATTGCAAAACGACGTATCCATCCGGTTGCTCCTCCACCCTTTTAATAGCCTGGAAACAACGCAGCGCCGCTTTGCCGAGGATCAGTTTAAGCAGGGCATCAATGGTCAGTGTTTTTCCATCTTCGTTGGGCCCGAAAAAAAGATTGAAAGCACCTAGCTGCCGCTTACCGCTGTCGGGCAGGGGCCCATATCTTCGCAGAGAGTATTCTTTCAGGAGCAAGCTTTCACCACCCTAAAAGCTTTAATCGCCAGCTCCCTGATCCGGATTTTTCCCTGTTCGGGATAGTCTTCCCGGTCGAGCTTGTCCAGAAAGGCTTTAAACAGATCGTCTTCCAATACATGCCGAACATCAGTAAAATTTTCCAGCACTGCTCCAGCCAGCCTTTCACCAGCCACTTTTTTAATACCCGCTGCCAGTTCGCTCTCGCTCAAGCCTAAACGACTGCCATCGTATAAGCCCCGGACCGTTAGCAGAATTTTGGCCAAGGGGTGGATTTGTCGCAGGCACCCTTCGATAATCGACAAAGGATTTTCAGAATTAAAAGGGTCGAGATCAACTGTCAGATCTTCGTAGTAAAAGGTATCCAGGGCAATTTCTAAAGGGCGGTTATTGGCAACAATCAGGTTAACCGCCCGCTTGCCGGTTTCCCGGGTGGTTATTGAAACCGGAGACCCGGGATAGATAAAAAGCCTCTCTTCGCCAAGCTCCCAACCCTGATAATTAGCATGAAAGTGGCCTGCCAGCACATACTCTACCGGCAGTGAACTGAAAGTTGAAAGGTAGGCCGGCATATAGCGTCTGTTTCCTTCTTCTCCCACATCCCGTGTCGAATAAAAAGCATCAAGCAATTCGCCGTGAAAAAGCAGGATATTGCGGCGCCGCTTATCCATCCGACTGCCAACTTCCTGTAACCGCCCGGCAAGCATTTCACCATCGAGCTTTTCATAAGGCAAGCCCCAAATGCTTAACCCACAAAAATCAAGCGGTTCAGTCCAACTGTTAATGACATAAACATTTTCACCAAAATAGAGACCGCTCCGATAAGACAGGTAGTCGTGGTTACCGGGCAGGATCACAGTTTTCATGCTGTAGTTAGCCAGAGAAGCCCTAAGCCTGCCACGCAGTGTTTCAGCTTCAATGTTCCGGTCAAACAGATCGCCCGCAACCAAAAAAAGGTCTACCTGCTCCCTGGCAGCCAGAGCAACCAGCTGATCCAGTGCTTCCCATCTTTCCGGGTTTACCGCATTCAGATGAAGGTCAGCTGTATGCAGGACTTTCAAATATTGGTTTCCCCTTCCGGCGAAAAATCAACCTTCACATATCTGAAGCCGTCCTTTTCCAGCAGCATCCGCCTCTGGCCATTAACAGTAATTGAATCGGCGTAGGCGGGGATACCCAGGTAAATAATAGCCGCAGAAGATGCTATCTGGTTCAATATTATCTCCGCTGTCTCCAAGCTGATATCGGTGGTAAGCTTCTCAATCTGAACCCCCGGGAAGATATGACCTTCTGCACCTAAAAGGTAGTAATCTTCATCAGAGCGTTTAACTTTAAAAAGGCAGATGCTTTCATAAGGGGCCAGGCTTAATGTTTTACCGGGTGGCATTAGAAAATATTCAGGATGGTAATAGTAACTGCCGCTTATTTTAACTTGCTTCGACTCCGCTGCCAGATTTGCATAAAGCAGATATTCTCGATCAGCGGCGGTGAAGGTAAAAGCGTGCAGGTTGTCACGTATCGCGTGATTGATCACTTCAGTTTCGGCAAGCGGATAAGCGCTTTTTAGCATTGTCAGCTGAGTGCTGTTTAGCTCTTCAACATCGTCGGATAAAAATATAAGACCACCCAACAGGTTATTCAACAGGAAAAGAGTATAACGTTGTTCGGGTGAGAGCTTATTCTCATTTACGCCACGCACCCCATTCCTAAGGATAAAGACATCAGGATCATTGCGGAAAAAGAGCCGGTCGAGCTCTTTGCGGGCGATAGTGCAAACCAGGGAGTTCTCGGCCGCCACCCTTTCCCTGTAGTTCAAAGCTGCCAGATAATCTTTCCAGTAGGGCCCGACATCGCTTCCAATCCGGCAGTACTCAAAATTGCCGAAAGCCGGGGCCAGCGGCATTCCGCACCCCAATAGAATGCTTTTTTTAGTTCTGGCTTCAATAAAGTCAACCGCCTCAGCCATGATCTGACCCCGGCTTTTTCCGACACGGGGCAGCAATCCGACTGCATAAAGAAAATCGAGTTTAAGCATCCGGTAACCCCACTGTTCCTGAATCTTTTTAAAAACCTGATCCAGATATTCCTGAACGCCGGGAGCATAAAAATCCAGAGCATAGAAAAAACCTTCCCAGTTAGGGTTGAAACCGACTTTTAGAGGCTTGCCCTTTTTGTTGCGTAACAGCCATTGTGGCTTCTCCTGATATATTTTTGAAGATTGAACACAGATAAACGGCGCTAACCAAAGCCCTGGCCGATAGCCGCTTATTTCGATGGCTTTGGCCATTGACAGCATTCCTGATGGAAATTTACTGTTCGGCTCAAGCCAGTCGCCAACGGCAACCTGCCAACCATCATCGATCTGAAAAACGTCCAGCGGCAATTTATTTTTTCTAAGGCTTTCGAGATTTCGCATCAAAATCAACTCGGAAATAGCAGTATAGTAATTATACCAGCTGCACCAACCGCTGATTTTTTTAGCCTGTGGACGAGCATGCCCGATTAACGAGCTGTATAACGCAAAAAGCTGATCCAACTCCCCAGCGCCAAAAAATAGTTTTAGCAGGTTTGAGCCGGCACCGATTCGGACCCCTTCACAATCTTTACGCACAACCAACTTGCCTTCCGCAAAATTGTAGTCAAAAACTGTATAACCGCTTCTTTCATCCAATGAGCCGAAAAAGAAAACCCGGCCGTCAGCCAGGCGAAAATAGGTGTAGCTCCATGAGTGTAAGCGGCCCCTTTTGCCACTGTATTTAAAGAGTTTGTGATCTCCAATGGGAGCAAGCAGCGGGCGCGCAAGCAGGGAAAGGGGTTTCAGTCGATCCCGCGAGCCCATTAATTCACTGCGGCTCCAAGATTGAAAACCGTTAACCATCATTTCGGTATTTTGTGGCAAATCGAGGTCTAGTTCAGCCGAAAATGAAAAGAGATCAAGCTTCGACTGTTCCGGACTAGAGAAAAGCTCTAGCGACGCTACCAGGCCATTTTGACCCTCGCTGGAAGCATTTACCTGCAAGGTTAATAACGGGGGCCATGAACCCGGTAGTCTGTAATTCACCACACGACCATCAATCAGACAGCTAAGACTCACCTGGTCGAAAAGAAAGTCCTTGCTGTTACCGATTGAGGCATTAAAAAGTGGAATACCGGTTTTATTTTTGTCGACCGGCTTTCTGAACAACACGATCACCCCACAGGGAAGCAGCTACAAGCAGCAAACCCAGGGTAACAACACCTATAGCGGTTTTTGTAAAACGTTCCACTACATTTTTTACATAAAGCTCAGCAACCGGGTTAATGTTATTGAAGATGTAGTCGTAAAAAAATGCCAAAGTTGCAGCCAGGAAGAAGGAAAGCACAATACAGAGAACTCCCGGACCCATCAGCGTCTTAAAACTATGATCGATAAAAAAAAGAAAGATGAGCATAAAACCGATTAGGGCCAGACAGACCCAAAATACATTGTAAAAAACCAGAGGAAGAAGTTCGGCTTGAAATAGCACCATTTCCCGTCGCAAACCGGTTGCTTCGGTTACAATTAACCTTACTGTATCAGAGGCTTCAACGCCAAAGAGCGAGGTCACAAAAAAACCGATCAGGATGGTTATGGAGAACATAAAGCCGATGACTATTTTCACCGCCACTTTCAGGCTATGCAAGGATCATCCCTCCCTAAGAAAATATAGGCTGAACAATTCTATACTCTTGGTTTTTATTCCTGCCTGCAGTTGCTCCAAATTTCTATTTGTGAATTTTTGCAGACTATTGTCTGGGAACGGTCAGGACCGATAGATATTAAATCGATCTTTACTCCTACTGAATCTTCGAGCGCCTCCAGAAAATGTTTTGCCGCCTCCGGCAGATCTTCATAGCAGCGGACCATTGAAAGATCTTCATCCCAACCGGGAAAAGTCCGGTATACCGGTTCACACTGGCTTAAATCACGAATCCTTTCCGGAAAATACTCGATCTCCCGACCATTGCAACTGTATTTCACCGCCAGGTTAATCACTTCCATACCACTCAAAACATCAAGCTTAGTAACGGCCAGGCCGGTTAAGCCATTAATTCTTGCCGCATAGCGGGCGATTACCGCGTCAAACCATCCACAGCGACGAGACCGACCGGTGGTTGTGCCAAACTCACTACCCCGTTCTCTTAACTGATCCCCTGCCTCAGCAAGATCTTCGGTAGGGAAGGGGCCTTCTCCCACTCGCGTAGTGTAGGCTTTTAGCACCCCAAGAACCCTGGTAACGCCGGCTGGCCCCAGACCAGTCCCACTTGCAGCCGCTGCTGCCACAGTTGATGAAGAAGTTACATACGGATAGGTGCCATGATCAATATCAAGTAAGGCTCCCTGCGCCCCTTCAAAAAGAATCTTCTTCCCTTCCGCCATCTTCTCAGCCAGTAGCCTGGTCGTATCCGTAACCAACGGCCCCAACCGGTTTAAGGCCGGTCTGTACAAAGCATTCATCTCTTTCAGGTTAAAACCCGGATGCCCATATATATCTTTTAAAATTCTGTTATGCAATGGAAGAACCTCATTGAGGCGTTCGCCGAAACTGCCGAAATCAACTAATTCACCAGCCCGGATTCCACGTCTCAGCACTTTATCGGCATAAGCCGGACCGATACCGCGGCCGGTAGTACCAATCTTTTTCTCGGCGAGCATTACTTCGTTTGCTTCATCTAAGGCCTGGTGGTATGCCATAATCAGGTGGGCTTTTGCGCTTATCCTCAGGTTAGATGTATCGATCCCCCTCTTTTCCAGTTCATCCAATTCCCTGACCAGTACCAGCGGGTTGATCACCATTCCGTTACCAAGCAGACAAAGAGTTTCCGGGTTGAGTATCCCTGATGGCACATGGTGCAGCTTAAAGACATTAGCGCCATAAACAACGGTATGTCCCGCATTATCGCCACCTTGAAAACGGACTACAAGATCAGCTTTTGATGAAAGAAAATCAATAACTTTACCCTTGCCTTCATCGCCCCACTGAGCACCGACAATGACCAGGCTGTTAACTTGATCCAACTGCTTCACGCCCATTCATTTAGTGATAATATCTCTGAATAACCGGTTAAGTTCACCCGGATCAGCACGGCCGCTGCTTAATGCCATAACTTTACCAACCAGGAAAGCAACTGCCTTTTCTTTACCCCGCCGGAAATTGTCAACCGCTCCTGGATTTTCAGCTATGACCTGTTCGACCAGCGGCAAGAGCTGATCCCTACCGGTTATCCGGCCCAGATTGTTCGTGGCGATAAGTTCAAGCGGGCTTCTGCCGGTCTTTAGCGATTCAGCTAAAAGATTTTTCGCCACCGGGCGGCTGATCTCTCCGTTATCCAGCTGAACCAAAATTTCTACAAGGTGATCCGGAAGTGTTTTTTCAAGCCGGTAGCCACGTTCACGCACCTGAAAGAGAAAATCACCCTGAACCCAATTAGCCAGGTTACGGTAGTTATTGTAAGTTTTAGCGGCACTTTCAAAAAAATCGCCCAGATCCCGGTTATCAATAAAGATCTGTGCTTCACTCTCAGCCAGACCATAATTATCCTGCAACCGCTGGAAACGCTGCAGCGGAAGTTCCGGAAGCGAGGCGGCAAGCTCCCTGATTAAAGATTTTTCAAGGAGCAGCGGTAACAGATCGGGCTCTGGAAAATAACGATAATCTGAGGAGCCTTCCTTGCCCCTGAGTGGGATGGTTTCCCTGGTTTCCTCATTCCAGTGGCAGGTTTCCTGACCCACCTTGCCACCGGAGTTTAAGATTTTTTCCTGTCTTACCGCTTCAAACTCAAGCGCCGCCTCTACCGCTTTGAAAGAATTCATATTCTTGACTTCAGTCTTGATGCCAAGCTCCTGAGAGCCGGTAGGCCTCAGCGATATGTTGGCATCGCAACGCAGGGACCCTTCTTCCATTTTACAGTCCGAAACTCCGATATAGAGTAGCAGCAAGCGCAAACTTTCCAGGAAAAACCGCGCCTCACTTCCGGAACGCAAGTCAGGCCTGGTAACAATTTCAAGCAGGGGGATGCCCGCCCGGTTATAGTCGACCAATGAATACTCAGCATCAAGAATAGATTCCCCGGCATGCAAAAGCTTACCGGCTTCTTCTTCGAGGTGGACCCGCTCGAGATTAACACGTCTGATTTCATTTTTAATTCGAAAATCCAGAAAACCACCTTTAGCCAGTGGCTGATCGTATTGTGATACCTGGTAAGCCTTTGGTAAGTCAGGATAAAAGTAATTCTTACGGTCAAAACGGCTTTTTCCCTGTATTTCGCTGTTCAGGGCCAGCGCTGCTGTAGCAGCTAACTCAATCGCCCGGCGGTTGAAAACCGGCAGGCTGCCGGGCAGCCCGAGACAAACAGGGCAGCAGTTCGAGTTGGGCTCGCCTCCAAATGTAGCGCTACAGCCACAAAACAGCTTGGAAGCGGTTTGCAGTTCAACATGTATTTCAAGACCAATTACGGTTTCGTACCGATCCATTATTTACTGCCCCCTTCACCGATCTCAAGCTGCGGGCGTTGCGGAACACCCCTCTTTTGCCCGTCTAGAAAGTGTGCTGCTGCGAGCAGCAGCTTCTCACCGGAAGGCGGGGCTGATATCTGCATTCCCATTGGTAACCCTGATGAATGCAGACCGGCTGGGACAGAAATTGAAGGGATACCGGCCAGGGCATCATTGATGTTGCATACGTCAGATAGATACATCTGTAAGGGATCATCTGATTTTTCACCGATTTTAAAAGCTGGAGTCGGTGTGGCGGCGCCGAGAATCAGATCAAAGCTCTGAAAAGCTTTTTCATAATTACGGCGGATCATCGTCCTGACCTGCATCGCTTTCAAGTAATAAGCATCGTAATAACCGGCGCTCAAGGCGTAAGTGCCAATCATGATCCGGCGTTTCACCTCTGCGCCAAAACCTTCACCTCTTGTATTGCTAAACATTTCTTCCAGGTGCCGGCTTTCGGCTTTGTACCCGTAACGCACCCCGTCGTACCGACCTAAGTTTGAGCTTGCCTCAGAAGGGGCAATCAGGTAATAGGCACCCAGGCCGTAATCGGTAAGCGGCAGGGATACCTCGCCGGTAACAGCGCCATGTTGCTCAAGCATTGTTAACTTTCTTTTCACTGCAGCGTTAACTTCCGGATCAAATTGCTGATCTACGTTTTCCCCGATTAGGCCAATCCTGATCCCCTTAATTCCTGCTCCCAGTTCTTTAGAGTAGTCGGGAACATCCTCCGGCAAAGATGTTGAATCAAGCCGGTCGTATCCGGCAATAGCACCGAGCAACAGGGCAGCGTCTTCTGCAGTAAGGGCCAGGGGGCCAATCTGGTCGAGTGAGGAGGCAAAAGCAATCAATCCGTAACGCGATACCCTGCCGTAAGTCGGTCTGAGACCAATAAGCCCGCAAAAAGAAGCCGGCTGACGAACCGAACCTCCGGTGTCGGAACCCAGCGCCAGGGGCGCCATACCGGCTGCAACCGCCACCGCCGAGCCTCCGCTTGATCCCCCGGGCACTCGCTCTGGGTCCCAGGGATTACGGCTGGTAAAAAATGCCGAGTTTTCTGTTGAAGACCCCATAGCAAATTCATCCATGTTTGTTTTGCCGAGCAACGGCATCCCAATTGCCTTTAGAGAGCTAACTACTGTAGCATCAAAGGGGGGATGGTAATTACTGAGAATCCTGGATGCACAGGTAGTCTTAATGCCTTCAGTGCAGATATTATCTTTAATGGCAATTGGAACCCCGGCCAGGGGGTGCAACCTTTTACCATTAATCCTTTTCTGGTCAACTTCAGCAGCCGTCTTTAAAGCAAATTCCGGAGTTAGGGTAACAAAAGCTTTCAGCAAAGGATCCAGATCGCCAATCCTGTTCAGAAAGCTTTGTGTCACTTCAATTGCGCTGACCTCTTTTTTTGCCAGCAGCTGACTTAAAACAACTGCTGTATTTTCATGTAATTTCATCGCAAACCTCTATTCCGTGGACAAAAATCAACAATTTACTCAACAGCTGTAATCCTTGGCACCTGGAAATAATTCTTATTCCTCTTGGGTGCGTTTAGCAAAACCTGATCGACCGGCAGTGACGATCTTACTACATCTTCCCTCAATATTGCCGGCAAATTAATGACATGTGAGGTTGGTTCAACTCCCGTAGTGTCAAGTTCTTGAATTTTTTTCGCAATCCCAAGGATGCTTTGCAGCTGACCCGCCACTTTTTCCTTTTCATCCGGCTTAAGGTTAAGTCTGGCCAGCCTGGAAACATGCTCTACTTCTTTAAGAAAATCCTCGCTCATCCTCTCTCTCCTTTCGCCGTTAATCGTCTTAGAATGAGTAAACCGGCTTCACGGAGCCGGTTTAAGTGTTCTCTCGTCAGCATGCATTTTCTACGTTCCCTATACTCAACCATCCGGACAATAATAATGCTTAGCAGTTTTATTAACCAGTAATTTGAGTTCGTCACAAGACAATTTTAATCCAACAGACAAAAATTATCAAGACGAACGACAAAATAGTAAGGGGCAACCAAGATCAGGCAACCATCAGGTTAAAAAATCATTAACGGGCTGAATCAGCTTTCCGTGCCGGCCATAAATTTAACTAAGTCAGCCCTGGAAATAATCCCGAGCAGTATACCGGCATCATCTACCACTGGAACCCGGTTGATTGTTTTGCTGATCATCAGCTTAGCAACATCTGAAACCGGAGTATCCCCTTTGACCGTGAAAACCTTTTTGGTCATTACCTGTTCAATTGCTGTCCGGTGCAATACTTCAAAACCGCTGCGAATAACGGCAATGTCATCGCTCTCAGTATATGGTGAAACCCAAAAAGAACTGCTGGTTTTTGGTAGCACATTTTTTTGGTGAGAATAACGCAAAATGTCATTACCGGATATGATACCCACTACTTTCTTTTTCTCATCAATAACCGGCAGACCACTAATGTTATGTTCAGCCAGTAAATCCAAAGCTGCCTTAACATTGTTATTCTTGCTAACGGAGATAGTTGACACAGTCATGATATCCTCGGCTAGGAACATTTTCCAAACCTCCCTTTTAAAAGTAAATCTTGTTTCTGCTTCCTGCCACAATTTGTTTCATCAAGTTTTAACATTTCACATTGATACATATAAGCAACACAAGGGATAACATAAAAATGAGGCCGTTTTTTTTACCCGCCTCTCTGCCGATTGGCAGCACTGCTATGAGGCACTGCGCGCATGCAATGTTGAGCGGCTGCCCGACCGGATCGTGGCCGAGCGCTTCGGCTACAGCCCCGGTTACGTCAGCCAACTGCGCCACCAGTTTCGACACGGCAAAATCGACTTTAGCGAACCTGTCGCTGAAGGGAAAGCCGCCCGCTACAAAATCAGCGTCACAGCGCGACAGAAGATCATCGAATGGCGGCAAAAGCTGCTTTCCGCCGGTGAAATCGCCGAGCTTTTAGCCCACGAGGGCAGCGATGTTTCTGTGCGCACTGTCGAACGGGTTCTGGCGGAGGAGGGTTTCCCCAGGCTGCCCCGCCGGACCCAGCTTAAAATCGGCCGCACGGTAAAAGGGGCCTTGGTTCCCGCGCGGGCGGAATCGGCCTCGCTGGCAAAGCTCGAGGGCCAGCGGATGGAGTCTGCCGGGGCTGGCGTTTTTTTGTTCGCCCCCTTCCTGGCCCAATTCGGGTTAAGTGAGGTAATCAAAAAGGCCAAACTGCCGGAAAGCAAGTATATCAGCGCCCAGAGCTATTTTTTATCTTTTCTGGCGTTAAAGCTGCTTGGCACCGAACGTTACGCCCATGTGGGCGAGCATGCTTTCGACCCCGGGTTGGGGCTGTTCGCGGGCTTAAACGTGCTGCCGAAATGCACGGCCCTTTCTACTTATTCCTACTCTCTTGACCAGGCCCACATCACACGCCTGCAGGGGGCATTCGTCAGCCAGGCCTCGCGATTAGGACTTTATGATGGCAGTATCGTCAACCTTGATTTTCACACCGTGCCCCACTTCGGCGATGAATCGGTGCTTGAAGAGCACTGGGCCGGCGCCCGCAACAAAAGGATGAAAGGGGTGCTCACCCTATTTGCCCAAGACGCCCAAAGCAAGTTGATCTTATATACTGCCGCCGATATTCAGCGCCAGGAGGCCGACGATCAGGTTTTAGCCTTTCTTCCTTTCTGGCAGCGGGTCTGCCGGGGGGTATCGACAACCTTCATTTTCGACAGCAAGTTCACCACCTATTCAAACTTAGCGGAGCTCGATCACCAGGGGATCAGGTTCATCACGCTGCGCCGCCGCGGCCAAAAGATTCTTGATCAAGTCGAAAAGCTTGAGTTGTGGAAGCGGATCAGTATCCCTCACGAAAAGCGCAAATACCCCAATCCTTCTGTCCACGAGTCTACAGTCGAGCTGCGCGGTTATGAAGGCCGGCTGCGTCAGATCATTGTCCGCGGCAATGGCCGCGAGAAACCGGCCTTTTTGATCACCAACGACTTTGAAACCCCAGTGGAGCTTCTGGTAGGCAACTACGCCCGGCGCTGGCGGGTCGAAAACGGTATTGCCGAGGCGGTGAAGTTTTTTCATCTCAACGCCTTATCATCGCCGATCCTGATTAAGGTGCATTTTGACCTGGTGATGACCATGATCGCCGATACCCTTTATTGGCGGTTGGCCCAGAACCTGCGCGGGTTCGAAAACTGCGACGCACCCAAGCTATTTCGCAATTTCGTGCGCGGCCAGGGAATTGTCGAGGTCGAAGACAGTCAGCTTACCGTCACTTACCCTAGGCGGGCTCACAATCCTATCTTGCGGGCCGTCCCCTGGCAGCACCTACCCTCAAGCCTTCCCTGGCTGGGCGGCGCAAAGCTGACCATGCAGTTCAAGTAGCGTCTGCCGGCGGGGGAAAATCTTATATTTTGTGACGGTTAAACCCGCGCGAAAATCGGTGTTTAACAGTTTCAACCAGGTT
>DBBD01000060.1:649-13240 GCA_002292015.1 Firmicutes bacterium UBA993 | reverse complement strand
CAACCCCGTCCCCTTGACAATTACCCTTGACAATTAAATATAAAAAAATCTAACAAGAGAAGGTGATTGTAGTGCAAACAAGTGCAGAAAAGGTTAAGCTGCACAGTGGAAAACTACCTTTTGGGATTAAGCTTGGGTTTGGCATAGGCGATCTTGGCGGCAATCTTTTTTTTACCATGATGGGGTTTTACCTGCTATTTTTTATGACAGATGTGGTTGGTCTTGCAGCGGGATTGGCCGGTACAGCTCTGATGATTGGAAAGATATGGGATGCCGTTACAGACCCGGCGGTCGGTTTTATTTCGGATCGGACCAGAACCAGGTGGGGCCGACGACGTCCGTACATGTTTGTCGGATCACTGTTACTTTTTGTTGCCATGATCCTGATGTTTACGGCTCCTGGTTATGAGACCCAAGCACAGCTGTTTATTTGGGCAGCAGTTATGTATAGTTTGCTCTGCACGGCTTACACGTTAGTCAATATTCCTTATGGGGCTTTAACGCCTGAGCTGACGACTGACTACAATGAAAGAACGGTTCTTAACGCATACCGCATGAGCAGTGCTGTAGTCGGCACCCTGCTCGGAGCAGGGTTGGTTCTGCCCCTGGTCGGAATGGCTGCATCAGTCAAGGCCGGTTGGACCTTAAGCGGAACGGTAATGGGTGCAGTAATGATGGTTACCGCTTTAATCACTGTATTTTCCGTTCGGGAGCCTGCTCACCGCGAAGCACCGGTGGCACAGAATATTATTAAATCTTATACCCAGGTGCTGGGGATGAAAACATTTCTTACCTGTCTGATCCCCTGGACCATGCACATAACAGGAGTCACTATTATCCAGGGGGCGCTTTTATATTTCTACATTCATATTTTTGGTAGTGAGGCCGGTTTTCAACTGGCGCTGGTTGCTCTGCTGCTGACTTCGATTATCTTTATTCCCATATGGACAGTAATTTCAACAAAGATTGGGAAAAAACTCAGTTACAATTTGGGTATGCTTATAGTAGCGTTTGTGGTTTTAATACTTTTTCTGGTTGGCCACCGGGTTCCGGTTGAAATGACCTACCTGATAATGGCCCTTGCCGGGGTTGGATTTGCAACCCAGTATGTGATGCCTTATTCTATTATTCCTGATGTGGTTGAATATGATTACGCCGAAAACGGTGTCAGGCGCGAAGGAGTTTTTTACGGGTTGTGGACTTTAACCAGCAAGATCGGGCAGGCATTTGCTATTGCTTTAACCGGCTGGATCTTAAGTGCATTTGGTTATATTCCGGATGTGACCCAGACCGAACTTTCCCTGCTTGGGATCAGACTTCTTTGTGGACCGATTCCGATTTTGTTTTTTATCACCGGAATTGTGGTTTTATCTTTTTACCCAATTACCAGAAAAAAGTACCAGGAAATTCTCGATCGAACTGCCCTGCGCGACGGGAGGTAAAACTATATGTTTAATGTCTTTTTATTCCTCTTCTTTCTACTCGCTTTAGCTGATTGGTATTTAGTTATGACCGATAGTTACAGGTTGCGCAATGTAACCAAACCGTTGACGCTTATAGCTCTGATATTGTGGTTTTCAATTTCAGGTGGTTGGCAGGGGCATACTGCGATCTTAGGGGCAGGTTTAATTTTTTCTCTTGCCGGGGATATCTTCCTGTTGAAAAGCATTTTATTGGTTCGTCCGGGGATGTTCCAGCTTGGTCTATTATCGTTTCTGCTAGCGCAGATTCTGTACACGGTTATGTTCAACGAGACATTGCCCAGTGTAAACCCTGTAACTGTCGGGCTGCTTTTTCTAGTCGGAATCGCGGCATATTTTGCTGCGCGTCACATTTTATCAGGCTTGCGCCGCACGCCGGAGGGCGAAAAGCGGCAGGTGCCGGTAATGCTCTATATGGTTGCCATATCGTTAATGGTTTTTTCTGCTTTGTATACCTTACTAAGGCCGGACTGGGAATTACTGCATGCAGCGTTGGTTGCTGCCGGCGCTCTGCTCTTTTATGTTTCCGATTTTGTCCTGGCCTCCAATGCTTTTGTAAAGCCATACAGATATGCTGGGATACTAATAATGTTAACTTATCATCTGGCCCAGGTAGCTATAGTCGGTGGCGTGCTGCTCAACGCTGGAAATTAAATTCGCCAGGCAGTTGTTTCACTAGTAAAGTAACCAGGCGATCTTGGTTGCCCGGTCACACCCGGTGTCAGATTTTATTCTTTTAAGATCGCGGTTTTTGAGCATCTTAGTTTGATTATATGCTTACATACTAATTTACATACGAATTTACTTGACACATTTACAGTGACGCTGTAAACTCAAAAAGTTAGCAGTTACAAGTTTTCGGCCTGAAGTCGCAGCGATGAATTCTAAGGGTTGCCGTACAGTGAACGGTTATCGTGAGGTGTTCGACAAAAGTGAACTTTCCTCAACGTCTCAAGCGTATGCGCATAAACAGCGGCATGAGCGTGCGTTCGCTCGCCGATCGCATCGGTGTGTCGCCTTCGTTTATTTACCAACTGGAAAAAGGCGAGTCGGCGCCTTCGTTTCCTACCTTGCGCAAACTATCTGATGTTTTTCATTCCAACATATCGGTGTTTGTGGAAGACGATATGCCGGAAGAATGGATTATCTCGCGCAAGGATAAAAGAGAGCAACTGTTCACCGGTGAAGAAGGTTATCGCGCCGATCTCATTTTATTTGTAGGTTCCCGGGCCAAGCGCATGCAATCGATGATTGTGCGTCTGGATCCGGGCGGCACTATGACTGAGCCCGTCTACCAGCATCAAAGGGACGACGTTCTCTACATAATTTCAGGCATTGTAGAGATTACTGCCTACAAAAACGTATATAATCTTGATGCGGGCGACTGCGCTTATTTTGCTTTTGCCGGGCCTTCTACCATTCACAACTGCGGCACATCTCCGGCGGAACTGCTATGGATAGTTTCTCCCACCGGTTTTGAGGAGCGTTAAAGGAGGCGGATAGGGTCAGGCAAAGAAAGGATCAGGCAAGTATATCGATTCTATAGATATAGGGGAGGATGCAATGAACGAAAGAAGTTTTCCCAAGATTAACCAGATCATCGATATCTGGGAGCGCAAGGTTTCTAATTTGATCCCAATTTTGCAGGAGGTGCAAAAGGAATACCGCTATCTGCCGGAGGAGGTTTTGACTTACGTAGCCACGGCTTTGGGGATGCCACTGGCAACTGTTTTCGGTGTGGCCACATTTTACGCCCAATTTTCGCTGGAGCCCAAGGGCAAGTATATTGTCAAGATCTGTGATGGCACGGCTTGCCACGTCCGGGGGTCGGAAGTGGTCGATTATATCATCAGGAAAAAACTTGATTTAAGTGAAGGGCAGGATACCACCGATGACCTTTCTTTTACTGTTGAGAGGGTCGCCTGTATCGGTTGTTGCGGTTTGGCGCCGGTTATAACCATAAATGACCAGGAAGTTTACGGCCAACTGACGACGGAAGCGGCGGAAATAGTGGTCGAAGATCTGCTCAAGCGTAACGCTGCCGGGGAGGTGCACTAAGACGATGCTGAAAGTTACTAATTCGAAAATAAGCCTGGATCAGCTGTCGGCTTACCGGGAAAGATGCAAAGAAGAATTTGCCCAAAAAGCAGATCAGGTTATCATTCTCGTCGGACTTGGCACATGCGGTATAGCGGCCGGCGGCGCGCCCGTAATGCAAGCTATACAAGATGAGCTGTTGGTACAGGCCGAAGCAATCAAACAAAGGGCGCTTGATGTTGTAGTACGTTCTACGGGTTGCGCCGGGATGTGCGAAGCCGAGGTAATGGTGGAGGTACGGCGGCCGGGTGGGCACCGGACCATGTATGGTCAGGTTAAGCCCGATCTAGCCAAGCGAATTTTCGTAGAAGATGTGGTTGGCGGGAATCCAGTTGAAGACTTGATTGTCCACCGGGAAGAACCCGGGGTAAAACCCGGAGGGGTCTTAGCAAAGCAGCTGCGTATAGCATTGGATAATTGCGGCTACATCGATCCGGAAGTAATCGAACACTACATTGCCCGCGATGGTTATACCGGGTTGGAGCGGGCACTTTCAGGCATGTCGTCGCAGGAGGTAGTGGAAGAAATCAAGCGTTCGGGTTTGCGTGGTCGCGGTGGTGGCGGCTTTTCTACCGGACTAAAGTGGGAATTTACCCACAAAGCCCCCGATGAGAAGAAATATGTTCTTTGCAACGCAGATGAAGGTGATCCGGGGGCATTCATGGACAGGAGCCTGCTTGAAGGCGACCCCCATGCGGTGCTCGAGGGTATGATCATCGGTGCCTACGCTGTTGGCGCTGATGAAGGTTATATCTACTGCAGGGCAGAGTATCCGCTGGCCATCAATAGATTACGCCTGGCCATGAAGCAGGCGGAAGAAAAAGGGCTTCTCGGTGAAAACATTCTCGGCACCGGCTTTTCATTTGATCTCCATATCAAGGAAGGCGCCGGCGCTTTTGTTTGCGGCGAAGAGACCGCTCTGATAGCTTCTATTATGGGAGCGCGGGGCATGCCCAGTCCCCGTCCGCCTTTTCCAGCTCAGCGGGGACTTTGGGCTAAACCGACAAATATTAACAATGTGGAGACATGGGCTAATGTGCCGCGTATTCTTGCCCGGGGTTCCGATTGGTTTGCCGGCATTGGAACAGAAAATAGCAAGGGCACCAAGGTTTTCGCTCTGGCGGGCCGCATCAAGAAGACAGGCCTGGTTGAGATTCCCATGGGGCTGACCTTGCGCGAGATTGTCTTTGATATCGGCGGCGGCATACAGTACGACCGACCTTTTAAGGCTGTGCAGATCGGCGGCCCGTCAGGCGGATGTATCCCTGAAAGCTTGTTGGATACCGTGATCGACTATGACAGCTTAATCCGCGCAGGTGCGATGATGGGCTCTGGCGGTATGGTGGTGGTCGATGAGACGACCTGTATGGTAGAGCTGGCACGCTACTTTATGAAATTTGTTCAATCGGAATCGTGCGGCAAGTGTGTTCCCTGTCGGGAAGGGACCAAACAGATGCTAAGCATAATGGAGCGCATTGTCTCCGGAAAGGGCGAACCCGGTGATATCGGCTTGCTTGAGGAGCTGAGCGCGGTAGTCAAGGAAGGCTCCCTGTGTGGCCTTGGGAAAACAGCGCCCAACCCGGTTCTGACTACTTTGCGTTACTTCCGGCATGAGTTTGAGGCCCATGTTGAGGATCATCGCTGCCCGAGCGGTGTATGCCGGGCGTTGATGAACTTCTTTATCGATCCTGAGAAATGCCGGGGATGTACCCGTTGTAGCAGAATCTGTCCGGTCGGTGCCATTACCGGAGAGAGTAAAAAGCCGCACTCAATTGATGCGGATATTTGTACAAAATGTCGTCTTTGCCTTGAGAAATGTCGCTTTGAAGCTATTATAGTTTAAGTATCCGCACGAAGAGAGGAGATAACCATGTCTACATTGACCATAGACGGGCAATCCGTTGAAATTGGCAACGAGCAGAATCTTTTGGAGCTGGTGCGCAAGGCTGGTATTAACTTACCGACCTTCTGCTACCATTCCGACCTTTCCATCTACGGCGCATGCCGGATGTGCATGGTTGAGGACCAGAAGCTCGGGCTTGTCGCCGCATGTTCTACCCCGCCTACGCCGGGTATGGTGGTCCGCACCAACACCGATCGTACCCGCAAGATACGGCGTATGATTCTTGAACTTTTGCTGGCTAATCATGATCGGGACTGCACCACCTGCGAACGCAGCGGCAGGTGTAAACTGCAAACCCTAGCCCAGGAGCAGGGTATTGACCGGGCCAGGTTTGGCGTTCGCGAGGTAGTTGTGCCCGTTGATGCCGCTAGCCCCTCAGTAATACGTAACCCCAACAAGTGCATCCTCTGCGGCGATTGCGTGCGCATGTGCCGGGAAATTCAGGGTGTCGGTGTACTTGATTTCGCTTTCCGTGGTTCGCAGACCGTGGTCGGCCCTGCTTTTGGCAAGCCCTTGACCGAAGTTGATTGTATCAACTGCGGTCAGTGCATCGCTGTTTGTCCTACCGCAGCGCTCACTGTCAAGCGTGAAATAGAGCAAGTTTGGAAGGCACTAAACGATCCGAAAAAGACCGTCATCGTCCAGGTGGCACCGGCGGTGCGGATTGCTCTGACTGAAGAGTTCGGTGGTAAGCCTGGTCAGATTAGCACCGGGAAAATGGCTGCCGGTTTAAGACGCCTCGGTTTTGCAAAAGTGTTCGACACCGTCTTTACCGCCGACCTGACCGCGGTAGAAGAAACCAATGAATTTGTAGGTCGTCTGACCAGCGGGGAGCGACTGCCACAGTTTACCAGTTGTTGTCCGGGATGGGTCAAGTTTTGCGAGCAGTTTTATCCGGAACTGCTGCCCAACCTGTCCAGCTGTAAATCTCCCCAGCAGATGCTGGGTTCTATCGCCAAGAGATTTTACGCCAGCGAGCTGGGGGTTGCCCCTGAGGATCTGTTTGTCGTCTCTGTGATGCCCTGTGCGGCCAAGAAGTTTGAAGCGCAGCGGCCGGAGTTTACTTACGATGGTACCCGCGAGGTGGATGCGGTCATCTCCACCACGGAGCTGGCCCAGTTTTTCAAACAGGACGGCATTATCTTTGACCAGCTAGAAGAGGAAGCTTTTGATCAGCCTTTCGGTTTGGTGAGTGGTGCCGGCGTGATATTTGGAGTCAGCGGTGGCGTTACTGAAGCGGCGGTACGGACAGCCGCCGGTATGCTCGGTGTTAACCCGGGCCAAGTTGAATATAACGAGCTGCGCGGCCCTGAGGGAGTGCGTAGCGCCCGGGTAAAACTGGGTGACCTGGAAGTCCGTTTGGCCATAGTATCCGGCCTGGCCAATACGGTCAAGTTGATAGAAGCAATCAAGGCCGGTACTGAAAGCTATGACCTAATCGAAGTGATGGCCTGTCCTTCAGGCTGCATCGGTGGCGGAGGCCAACCCTACCCCAACGACCGGGAAGCCCGCCGCCTGCGCGAGGCCGGGATTTTTCGCGTTGACAGGATCAGCCAGTTCAGAAATCCCCTGGACAACCTGGCCGTGCAGAAGGTCTACGAGCAGTGGTTAGACGGTCACGGCAGCCATACCTGCCATGATGCCCTGCATACAAATTACAGCCCACGGCGGCGCATCGACGGCAAAGAGATCCGCGTCACCCTGGCGCCGTTGGAAAAACCAATCGAGGTTTCGGTGTGTGTGGGCACCGGATGTTATCTCCGGGGCGCCTATGATGTACTGGCTAAGTTTCACGAGTTGAGTGAAAGGGATGACGTATCCGGATATGTTAACCTGAAAGCCACCTTCTGCCTGGAGAAATGCGATCAGGGAGTTAATATCAAGGTGGGCGATCGGATCATCAGTGGGGTTAGCTCTGCCAATGCCGAGGAGGTTTTCGACCGGGAGGTAGCTGCTCAGCTTGTAAAGTAAGGCTTGCAGGAAAGGATGGTCCCCCATGGTTATCGTGCAGATATGTGTGGGCAGCTCTTGCTATCTCAGGGGAGCACCCAAGATCATCGCCAAGTTGCAGGAGCTCGTGACCGACCACGGGCTCTCCAACCGGTTCACCCTAAAAGGCTCGTTTTGTATGGAACAGTGTACCAAGGGCGGGGTTACCCTGCTCATAGGGGATGACTTGCTAACCGGGGTCGTTTATGAAGATATACCGGATTTGTTCGAGAGCAAAATTCTTCCTGCCTTAAGGAGTTGAATGAGGATGGAACGGGCCACCGAATATATTCAATCCATCAAGGCCAAGTGCCGTGACTGCTACCTTTGTCTGCGTTCTTGCCCGGTTAAGGCAGTTAGACTTGAGCCGGGAAAAGGCCTGCACGAGTTGCATGCCAGCGTGATCGACGATCGCTGCATCCTAGACGGTCGTTGTGTTCAGGTTTGCCCACAAAAAGCCAAACGCCCCCGTCAGAATGTCGAACAGGTGCGCGCCATGCTGGCTGCCGGTGGCCCGGTAGCCGTTAGCCTGGCGCCTTCGTTTCCTTCCGTGTTCGATGTCGATCCGTTCCTAATTCCGACCGCATTGCGCCGGCTTGGCTTTACTTACATTCAGGAAACTGCTATCGGCGCGGAACTGGTGGCTATGGAACACCGAAGGCTGGCGCAAGTATCGGAGCATACCCTGATTACCAGCTCGTGCCCGGCTGTGGTAAACCTGATCCAGTGCCATTACCCGGAAGCGTTGCACTATCTGCCCCACATCGTCTCACCCATGATCGCCCACGGGCGTTATTTAAAGCGTATTCTTCCCGATCACAAAGTCGTGTTTATCGGACCGTGTATCGCCAAGATGCAGGAGGCCGAAACCACACAGCTGGCCGGAGCGGTCGATGCGGTGCTCACCTTCGAGGAGTTGGCGGAGTGGATTGAAAACGAGAATATTGCCCTGGACCGGTTGGAACCGGGCGAATTTGATGGGATCACGCCGGGATGGGCCAAGTTGTTTGCACTTGACGGGGGAACCTTGCGTACCGCAGCGCTGGATACCGGCTCACTAAGTTGGCATACCCAGATTGTTTCCGGGTTGGAAAAGTGCAAAGAGCTGATCGAACATCTCCTGGCCAAGCCGGACGAAATGCCCCGGCTGGTTGAAATGGTAGCGTGTGAAGGTGGGTGTATAGCTGGCCCTAGCAATCCAAGCTTAGACCAAGTCTACACTCGTCGCCGTCGTGTTCTAAAATATGCCGAGGCCCGGGCGCAAGCGGCAGAATCGGATTTTGACGATCAGTCTCTTTTAGGTGAGGTGGATCTGTGCCGCTCTTACGAAGACCAGTCCATCTGCCTACCTGAGCCGGACGAAAAGGCTATCCGGGCCATCCTGGCTAAGTCCGGTAAATATAGCGCTGAAGATGAGCTCAACTGCCGTTCTTGTGGTTATAATACATGCCGCGAAAAAGCTGTGGCGGTTTTCAGGGGTTGGGCTGACCCGCAGATGTGTTTGCCCTATATGCGCGAGCGCGCCGAGTCCATGTCTGATACAGTTGTATCCTCTACACCTAACGCGATTTTTGTGGTTAACGCTGATGGAATTGTGATCGACTTTAACCCCGCTGCCGAGAAGATTTTTCACACTACCAGAGCGGATGCTGTACATCGCCCGATCAGCGATTTTATGTCCCCGGAGATTTTTACCAGGGTAATGGAAACCAGTGAGACCTTGCGCGATGAAATATCTTTTCCCCACTTGAACTATACAGCACGGCGGACAGTATTCTGGGAAGAAAGCCAGCGGGTGGTTATCGCGTTGCTGGCGGATTGCACTGAAGAAAAACATCACCTGGAAACTGTTCAGAAGATGCGCTGGCAGACCCTTGATAAAGCCCAGGGGGTTATCAACAAGCAGATGGAGGTGGCGCAGAAGATTGCCGGCCTCTTGGGGGAAACAACGGCGGAAACAAAGGTTTTGCTTACGCAACTGATGCGGGTAATGCGTGAAGAAGGCAGTGAGTCCGGATGAGTTTCATGACGAGTAAATTTCGATCAAAGGAAGAAATGTTTTTCGAGGTTGGCTACAGCCAGCTTAGCAAAAAAAATGAAGAGCTGTGCGGTGATAGTATTGCCGTGGTCGAGTCCGATGATTCCCTGATTGTAGTCTGCTCCGACGGTTTGGGCAGTGGGGTCAAAGCCAGCATTTTGTCATCGCTTACCTCTAAGATGGCGTCGACCATGTTGCAACAGGGATGTACCCTTGAAGAAGTTATTGAAACACTGGCCTACACCTTGCCGGTATGTGAGATCCGGGGGCTGGCCTACAGCACCTTCACTATTTTACAGATAATGCGTGATGGACGCGCCTACTTGGCCGAATACGACAGCCCAGCAGCATACTACGGCAATCAAAAACAATTGATAGAATTTCCCAGGCATGAGCGGGTTATCGGAGAGCGCCTTATTCATGAAGCGCTCCTCGAACTCAAGCCTGGTGATTGGATCTGTCTTATTAGCGACGGTATTTTACACGCCGGTATCGGCGGTATCTGGAACCTGGGGTGGGGGGCGGAGCGTGTCGGCAGCTTTGTCCAGCATGTCGCCGGTAAAGGCGAAGACGCGGTATCTAAAGCGCTCGAAGTTACATCCGTAGTCAATAAGCTCTATGCCGGCCAACCTGGAGATGACGCCAGCGTAGTTTTTGTCCATACTCGCCTACCGCGTTTGCTGAATATGATGTTTGGGCCGCCACGGGAGCGCAGTTTAGATTTGGAAGTGGTGAGGCGACTTATGGAAAACCCAGGGAAAAAAGTAGCCTGTGGTGGTACAACAGCCAATATTGTCGCCCGGGAACTGGGAAAAGAGCTCCGGGTGGACCTCTTATCTATGGATGAAAAAGTGCCGCCTACAGCCGATATCGAAGGTATTGACTTAGCCAGTGAGGGTATGCTCACCGTATCTTACGCCATAGACAAGATTAGATCCGGCATGCGCGTTCACGACGTGGCCTATCTGCGTGACGGCGCCAGCCGGCTGGCAGCATTGTTACTTGAAGCCGACTGGATTGAGATCTCCGTTGGTCTGACTCTCAATCCGGCCCACCAGAGCCCTGATCTGCCGCAGAGCCTGGCCCTTAAAAACAAGGTTGTGGAGGATCTTGTGCAAGCGCTCGAACAGCGTGGGAAGAGTGTGTCTGTGAACTATTACTAGTGTGCAAGTAGTGTCTTTGCTGTTGGGGTATAGAGGGCAAAAATGCTCAGGCAGAACTGATAAAGTGGCGCACCAGCCCCGCGCCACCTTATTGGCAAATTATTCAATAACAATGATGGATTAGGCTTATTTAGCTCTCGTATTTAAAAGATACATTCATTTTAACCCGGTAGACCAGATTACCTTCTTCAATCTTCATATCCATCCGTTTTACTTCAGCAACCCGAAGGTCGCGCAGTGTTTTTGCCGCTGTCGTAACCGCGGTTTTAGCGGCCTCCTCCCAAGACTTATCGCTGGTGCCGATGATATCAACCACCTTGTATACACTTTCCATTTTTAGCCCTCCCCGGACAGAATTAGTCTAAACATCTATATTGTATAGAATATATTAATATGTGTCAATATTAGAACGTTGGCCACTACATTGTTCGGTCATTTTATGATAGTATGTAATCGGGCATTTATGAAAGGGGATGTTGGCGATGATCAAAATGGAAGTAAAAACAGTGACAGCTGATCAGGGCGGCAACTTCCTGGTTTTGTTGATGGATGATGAGGAGAAAAAAGTGCTGCCCATAGCAATCGGCCCGCTTGAAGCGCAGGCGATAGCTATTGTAATGCAGGGCGAAATGCCACCGCGCCCGATGACCCATGATCTGCTCAAAACCATATGCGATAACTTAGAAGGGCAGATCGAGAAAATAGTCATTACCGATATCATCGACAGCACTTTTTATGCAGAAATCCATTTGCAAAAAAAGGGGGAGACCATGATCTTGGATTCCAGGCCCAGCGATGCTATTGCCTTGGCACTTCGCTGCCTGTCGCCAATATATATGGTTTCCAAGCTGGTCGAGTTTACCTATGACTTTCAGGATATCATCGCCCGGGAAGACGGAGATGAAAAGCTTCACTAACTTACAACGCAAGTTTTCACAGCTCGGTCAGGGCATATTTTCATGCTGACCGGATTTAAAAATTCATATTCGGTTCCGAATGTTAACTTATCAATTTTATTTTGTAAACTCAGAACATCTGCCTGAGCCTACCTCCGCTTCCAGAGCTTTAACGAAAGTTAATCACTTCGGTGAGAGCAGCCCGAGTGCACAACTTCTAACCGATGTTCTGTCTAGCCAGGCGTCGGCTCGTTTCAGCGACCATGGCCCAGATGATATCGAGTGGTAGGTGGGACTGAATTGTTGAATCAAACAGAACCCGGAACTTTGGAGAGAACTCCTCATCTCCCTCCCAGAGGAGGTAGGCAAGAGGGATCTTTGGAAATACATTGAGGGCGAATGATTTGTATGCAAACGAAATTTCTTTTCCGCCCATGCTTCTGCCTGCTTCTAGAAAGGCTTCCGGATCCTTTCCGTATAGATCTTCAAGCTCTTTGAGTTGAAGACTATGAGGACCCCGAAAAAAGTTAGCCCCCCCTTTAAGATCCCTTTCGCTGACCCATTTGTGTTCGGGTTCGATCACCTTGGCACTGGTTAGATAAACGAGAACCATGAGGGCAAAAAAAGGATGGACATCTTCTTTAACCACCTGGTTATACCCTTCCACTCTCAATATGTTTCTTGTCTTCGGAATGATCAGATACCGGAGATGATAGACAGGGAGGAGAAATCCCTCTAGTGGATGGAACTCCATTGCCCCTGTCCGATAGCAAATATCATCAGGGAGAAGTTGAGAAAGCTGATTCCAATAGAAGAGTTCACCGGAAGCTTTTTGGACTTTTCCCCGGGGCATCATAAGTGCTATCTTTCCTCTCCTTAGTCTCCGATCCAGCCTCCGGCGCACAAAAACCCTGGCTATGAAAGAGCAGTCTAGTCACAGGAATTTGGTGCGGGCGAGAGGATTCGAACCTCCACAGGATTTCTCCCACTGGATCCTAAGTCCAGCGCGTCTGCCAGTTCCGCC